>SKJY01000064.1 GCA_007121775.1 Gemmatimonadota bacterium | reverse complement strand
TCGCGGCCGCGATCTGGCTGTACCTCGTGCTTGGCTTCATCCGCCCCCTGTTGATGGGGAGCTGGGGCGAAGCGGTTCCCTTCGGAATCTTCCCGCACCTGGATTGGACGGCGGCGTTCTCAATCCGGTACGGTAACCTTTTCTACAACCCCTTCCACATGCTGTCCATTGCGTTCCTGTATGGATCAGCACTGCTCTTCGCCATGCACGCCGCGACGATCCTCGCAGTGGCGAAGATGGGTGGTGAACGGGAGATCGATCAGATCACCGACCGCGGTACGGCGGCGGAACGCAGCCAGCTCTTCTGGCGGTGGACCATGGGCTTCAACGCCACCATGGAATCCATCCACCGTTGGGCGTGGTGGTTCGCTTCCCTGACCGTCATCACGGGTGGGATCGGGATCGTCCTCACCGGCACTGCCGTGGAGAACTGGTACTTCTGGGGCCAGCAACACGGCCTCATACCCATATACCCAGAGGTCTATGAGGCGCCGGTGCCGCCGCCCCTGCCAGGTGAACTGGATGGGCAGCATATCGGACCACCGCCCACGGACCTCCCCGGTGTAAGTAGCTCCATGGAGGCAGGACCCAGCTTCGTGTTGCCGGGCACCGAAGCGCACGTGTCCTTCGCCTCGACCCTCACTATGGAGGTGGCACCATGAAGACCCTTAGCCGGATGGCGATAGCCCTGGCCGGGGGCCTGCTCATCACGACCACCGGATGTGAAGTCCCGCCCATCGATACGGTTCAGTTGGGATTCAGGGGCGTGGGAATGGAGCATGTGGCGAACCCCCGGACCGTGCAGGACTCTGTGGACGCCGTTCTCGCGAGAGAACCGTTCGTGCCGGGCCCCCCCGAGGACTTCGGGGAACCGGCGCCTCCGGGTACCTGGGAGAATGTCCAGGTGCTCGGTCACCTGAGCGAAGCGGAATTCAACCGCTTCAAGCTGGCCATGACCACCTGGGTGGCGGCGGGCACCGGTGAAGGCTGTAACTACTGCCACGTCATCGAGGCCGACGGGCAGGTCAACTTCGCGTCGGACGCCAAATACCAGAAGGTGGTCTCGAGGAGCATGATCAGCATGACGCAGACGGCCAACGTCGAGTACGCCGCCCACGTGGGCGAGACGGGGGTGAACTGCTGGACCTGTCACCAGGGATTGGTGCAGCCGGTGAATCGCTGGTACTTCGGCGATCGCCCGAGCCCGCCCGACGCCGGGTCCATGATCGCGCGTCCTCAATGGGAGAGGCACTACCTGGATCGGGACGATGCCCGGCTCATCAACCAGACTGCCCTCTCCCGCAACCGGGAGCAGAACGTGTCTCTCCAGGATACGGAGTACACGTACTGGCTCATGATCCAGATGTCGGAGCACCTCGGGGTGAACTGCACGTACTGCCACACCTCGGCACGGTTCTCGGACTGGGATGAGAGCCCACCGCAGCGGGTTCACGCCATGCGAGGCCTGGACATGGTTCGCACCATGAACATGGACTACATCGTGCCCCTGACGGATGAGCTTCCCGAGCACCGACTCGGACCCATGGGAGACGGCGCCAAGATCAACTGTGCCACCTGTCACTCAGGTGCCTGGAAGCCCCAGTACGGGCTGCCGGCCACGCACGGGATCGACTGGCCCGCCCTCATGCAGATCGGCGTCGCGCACCCCACCGGAAACGGTGGCGCCGACGCAGGTGAGGAGCTCCCGGACCAGCCATGACCAACGCGACGCTTCCGGGTGCTCCGGCATCCACGTCGACGTCCATGGCCCCGAGTCCGGCCCCACCCCAACTGACCGGATCCGCCGGCTTCGCGCTGGAGGACTTCCGGGCCCGGTGGGGTGGGGACGACCCCGCCCTCCGGATCCGCGCTGTCGGGTCCGGGGGTGGGGGGGTGGCCCCCGACCTCGTCCTGGGTTTCGTGGAGCGGTGTGAGCCGCTGGAACCCGGTGAGGTGGAGGTGTCCGCCCACCCGTATTGCGTACGAATCGATCCGGCTTCGGCCCGGCGTCTGGCTTCCTGGGAGATCGACTTCGGGGAGTGGGATGGTCATCGGGGGTTCCGCCTCCGCCCGGGCCGCCGCCAGGATCCCTCCTCGCCTGTCGGAAACGACCGACCTGTTGGAAACGACTGGCGGGGTGGAGCCGAGGCTTCGCTCGACCGTCAGGTCCAGGATGTGCTGGATCAGCATGTGAATCCCCTGGTGGAAGGTCACGGGGGGAAGATCCACCTTTTGGGCGTCACCCCCGACGGAATCGCCCGCGTGGAGATGCGGGGTGGATGTCAGGGGTGCGCCGCAGCCCGGGACACCCTCACCGATCTGGTGACCCGGATTCTCATGAAGGACGTCACCGGATTGACCGGCGTCGAGGATGTGACGAACCATGACGCCGGGCAGAATCCCTTCTTCGTTCCCCTCAAGGCGGGCCGCTAGCCCGGGAGATAGGCCATGAGTTGGCTTCTTCCCATTCTGGCGGCATTGGCCGCTTGGTGGGCCGGTACCCTCACGGTTCTGGTCCTGTCGCGAATTGGTGGGACCGGCCGCCGTCTTGCCCTTCGGGGCGGGTGGGTCCTGGTTGCACTTCTGGTTCCCATCCTCATTCTGCTCCACCCGCAGGACTCACCGGCGGCCGCGTACCTGGGCTTTGCCGTGGGGCTGGCACTCTGGGGGTGGCAGGAGCTCCTCTTCCTGCAGGGGGTGGCTACAGGCTCCCGGAAGGCGCCGTCTCGACGGGGTCGGAAGGGGCTGGGGCGTGTGCGAGAGGCGGTGGAGGCGGTGTCCCATCATGAAGCGGGGCTCTTCGCCACTCTCCTCGTTCTCGCCGTGCTCTCCTTCGGCGCGGCACTCCCTGTGGCGCTGTGGACTTTCGGGGCGCTGTGGGTTCTCCGCCTCTCGGCCAAGCTCAATCTCTTCTATGGGGTGCCGCACCCCAACGGGCACCTCTTTCCCCCGCGGATTCGCCACCTGGCATCATTCCTCGGGCGTCCTCGCCGGAGCATCCCCCTTCTCGTGTGCATCGGGGGGTGGTTCGGACTCGCCACCGGGCTTTTCATCAGTGGCGTGGCCCACGACGGGACCGGCCTGTCCACCGCCCTTCTCCTTTTGGCGGGGCTGGTGGGTCTTGGAGCTCTAGAGCACCTGGCCTTTCTGTTCCGTCTCCCCCTGGAGGAGTTGTGGGGGTGGGATGTGGATGACCAACCGCAGCGTCCCATGCCTCGGGAGCGGAAGGCGATTGAAGGGTTGTTCTGACCCGTTTCTGGCGACTCTGATCCCCGTCCGTCAATGGCCTTGCGACTCGGTCTGACCTGGCGACTCGACCGTGATCTCCTTCACGAAGGGCGCCAGAGCCTCTTCCAGGGTGGGCCGTCCCAGCACCTGTAGGTCGTAGCGGATTCGCGTGTGGGGCACCGGGATCTCCAGGAGGCGGGAGATGTCGATGGGAGTCCCCACTGCAACGGCCTCCACTCCACCCTCTTCGCACGCTGCATCCAGCGTGGCCTGAAGATCCCGAATCTGGGCCTCCCCGTACCCCATGGCCGGAAGAGCCGCCGAGAGGTGCGGGTATGCGTCGAAGGTGTCCTTCAGCGCTCCCTTGGCGAAGGGTCTGGGGTCCACCAACTCTCTTGCTCCGGCCCGGCGGGCACCGAGCCAACCGGCGCCGTGGGGCATTCCGCCGTGGGTGAGGGTGGGTCCGTCTTCCAGCGCAAGGACCCTGCGGCCCCGGAGGATCTCCGGATGGTCGGGAACGGGAGGCGACGCGGCTTCCAGGATGACCGCGTCGGGGCGCACTCGCCGGATGGTCTCCCTCACGGCGAAGACCTTTTCCGGATCTGCCGAGTCCACCTTGTTCACCACCACCACCTGGGCCATGCGGAGATTCGTCTCTCCAGGATGGAAGCGCAGTTCATCGCCGGCGCGGTGGGGATCCACCACGCAGATGGTGAGGGTGCTGGCCAGGAAGGGGGTGTCGTTGTTCCCTCCGTCCCAGAGCAGGACATCGGCTTCCGCCTCAGCCGCCCGGACGATGCGGGCGTAGTCCACCCCGGCCCAGACAGTACTCCCCGCCTCCAGATGAGGCTCGTATTCTTCCCGTTCCTCGATGGTGACCTTGTGCCGGGCCAGATCGGCGCCGTCCGCGAAGCGCTGGACGGCCTGGGCCTCCAGATCTCCGTAGGGCATGGGGTGCCGGAGGATCCCCACCCGCATACCCTGGCTGCGGAGGTGGGCCGCCACCGCCCGTGCCGTCTGGCTCTTCCCGGCTCCGGTCCGGGAGGCCACCACGGAGACGGATGGGAGCTCCGACCGGAGTTGCGTACGCCCGGTGCCCAGGAGGGTGAAGTCTGCCCCGGCGCCGTTCACCCGGCTGGCCAGGTGCATGACGTCCTCGTGGGAGATGTCCGAGTACGCCATGACGCACCGGTCCACCTCGAATCGGGCGATGAGTGTCTCCAACTCGCTCTCGGGGTGGATGGGGATGCCGCTTGGGTAGAGGGGACCGGCCAGGGCCGGTGGGTAGCGTCGGTCCGCGATATTGGGGATCTGCTGGGCTGTGAAGGCCACCACCTCGCTGGTCGGGTCTTCCCGGAAGGCCACGTTGAAGTTGTGGAAGTCGCGTCCGGCTGCGCCGAGGATGAGGGTTCGTCTGGGGCTCACGGTTGCGCTCCGCCGGTAGGGAAAAGGGAGGGCAACCGGGGTCGGAGCCCATGGCGACTCTGCAAAGGTCGAGGGGAGAGGGCCGGCAACGCAACAAACGACTCCACACGTTCGGCCGGAAGCTGTTATGGTCAGTCTGAAGTCTCGCCAGCCAGTCAAGGAAGAGGGTTGCGACCCTCCGGACCGGCCCTCGTTCACCGGACACACAGGCACCATGGACTCCACTTCCACGCACTTTGTTCGCCCTTCCCTCACCCTTGTTCCGCTGTTCCTACTCCTTCTGCTCCTCTCCCTCCTCCCCATTTCAAGGGGGCTCGAAGCCCAGGCTCCTCCGGAGAGCGGGACGGTGGTTACGGTTCACGACAACGTGATCCTCCGTCTGGGCGGTGTGATCCAGCCGCGACTGAGCTGGACCCGGGACCACGCCGCCGATGAGGAGGCGCTGGGCTTCGGCATCCGCCGATACCGGCTCTACACCCTGGTGGATGTGGGTGACCGGATCGGACTCTTCGCCCAGCTCGAGGGCGGAGCCGCTGCCGGGTCCACCGCTTGGATCGATCTGGAGGCATCGCTCCAGCTCGATGAAACCTGGGACATCTTCGCCGGACGCATCATCGGGCCCCAGCCCCGGGCCTACGCCCTCACCTTGCTCCCGAATCTGGACGGTATCGATCGACCGGTTATCACCGTGGCCTGGGCCAATCGGACGCTGGGAGCCGACGGACGGACCTACGGGGCGGGTCTCCGGGGGCGCACGGCCACCTGGGAGGCTCGAGCCATCGTCCACAGCGGTACGAATCAGAGGAACATCCGAGGAGAGATCGCCGATGAGCGACCGGCCCGTCCGCAGGGAACCGGGATGGCGGGGGCCGCCTACCTCACCTGGAAGCCGGAAGTGGTCCCAGGGCTCGAGATGGGCGGACACGTGGGGTACAATCGGTCCCGGAATGCCCTGACCCGGGCCGGAGGGCAGGGGCGTGCCTACACCGACGGGAGCCTGCACCTCTATTGGGGAGCGGATCCCGGGAGTCAGCCGGTGCGGGTAAAGGCCGAAGCCGTGGGGATTGCGTGGGAGTCCGTTGAGGGCGTGTCGGACCGTTCCTTCGCCGGAGTGTCCCTCCTGGGTGCCCTGGGGGTCCGGGAGTGGGCCGAACTCATCGCCCGCGTGGAGCGGATGCAGGATTCGGCGCCAGGGCCCCGGCCCACCCAGACCATCCTCATGGGCGGGGTGAATCTGAGCAGCAGCGCGTCTCAAGGGAACTTCAATCGCGAGAAGCTCACCATCGGGTGGTCAGTCCGGCAGGGCGAGGGTGGGAGTGACGCCCGTCGCCACCAACTCGCCGTACAGGGCCAGATCGTGTTCTGATGAGGGGCGAGCCGTTGCCCTGACAGGATCGTGGGTCGGTGGCCCGGATCTGGGTCGGTGGTCGGGATGTGGGTGGGTGGTCGGGATCGTGGGTCAGTGGTCGGGATCGTGGGGCCCCTTTCTCAGGGGCCGGAGGTACGCTGGAGGCCCCGAGATTCGACTGCTCGCCCGGCCCGACCTTGGCAGCGGCCAGCCGCCGCGTACCTGAGGGTAGCGTCCACCGGCGCCGGCCGATGGGCGGAAAAAAATAGAATCCAGATTCTATTTTTGGTTCTTCCTCAAAGGTGGTGCAGCGGGGAGACTGAGGGGAACCCGATGAGGAGGCTGGGGGCTTGTTCGTGGATGCTGTTGTGGGAGGGACGCTCTCGTGGCGGCGCCTCTGAGGTCGGGCCTACCCGACCAACACGATCCACGAACAAGGGGGAGGGGGTGGCCGCACAGGGCCCGCAAGGCCGGGCGGAAGGATCGCTCCGCTCCGCATAGCCGGGATCTGAACGTCCCCGAACCGCCCCGGCCTCCACCGGTTCAGTTTTTTTCTGGCCCCCATTCCAGGGTAGAGCCATACTCAGGCATCCTCTCCCATTTTCGCGCGAACGGGAGTTTCCTTGCGAACGGGAGTCTTCCTCGCAAGCGGGAGCGGTTCGGGAGCAGTCAGGGTGTCGGAGGGAGCTTCGCCAAAAACCGAATCCAGATTCGGTTTTTCCCCTACTGGTCCGATTCTCCCGCCCCATTCTCCTTTAGCCGCGTGGACACCTTCACCCCGGTCTCCAGTGAACGGTGCACCGGGCACCGATCGGCGATCTGAAGGAGTCGCTCCTTCTGCTCCGGATCCAGCGGACCGTGGAGCACCACCTCCCGTTTGAAGTGGTCGGTCCGGGGGTCTGCATCCGGATCCCTGGGACGGCGCTTCTCCTTGGAGTGGTTCAGGTGTACCTCCACATCTTCCAGCGGCCATCCCTTGCGGTCCGCGTACATGCGCAGCGTGATGGTGGTGCAACTCCCCAGCGCTCCGGCCAGGAGTTCGTAGGGGGTGGGCCCGGTGTCATCACCTCCAAGAGAGGTGGGCTCATCGGCCCGGAGGTCGTGGCTCCGGGCGCTGATCCGGGTGCGGTACCCCTTGGCTCCTGTGGTGACCCGAATCCGGTGATCGTCATTCATCGCGGCGGTCCCTTCCTCTCCGGTTGCCGCCTCCCCGCCCGCCTCGGGGAGGTACCGGCTCGCCCAGGCGGCCAGAACTGAGCCGACGTAGAGGGAGTCGTTCTCACGCAGGAGAAGATGGTCGGCGTCCTCCAATGAGACGAAGCTCTTGGGGTGCCGGGCCGCCTGGTAGATCCTGCCCGCGTTGTCGATACCCACCACCTGGTCTACCGGCGAATGGAAGATGAGAAGGGGCCGGCGTAGCTCCCTCAGGATCTCCTCCATGTTCCCTGCCGCCAGGTCTTCAAGGAAGTCCCGGCGGATGGTGAAGCTGCGGCCGGCGATCCGGACGCGGGCGTCTCCTTCCTCCTGGATCTCCCCAAGGGAATCCTGGAAGAGCCCCTTCACATGCTCCGGGTCGAAGGGGGAGGCGATGGTGGCGACGGCCCGCACCTGCGGGAGCCGCGCCGCCGCCTGGATGGCTGCGGCGCCTCCAAGCGAGTGGCCTACCAGAATGGAGGGGGCGTGCCACTCCTCCTCCATGTAGCGGGCCGCCGCCAGGAGGTCCTCCACATTGGACGAGAAGTCCGTGTCAGCGAAGTCGCCCTCGCTTTCTCCGAGTCCGGTGAAGTCGAACCGGAGCACGGCGAAGCCGCGGTCGGTGAGGGCCCTACTGATGTTCACCGCAGGTTTCAGGTCCTTGGAGCAGGTGAAGCAGTGGGCAAAGAGGGCGCAGGCGCGTGGTTCACCGGATTCAGGGAGGCTCAGGCGCGCCTGGAGTTCACTACCCAGGGCACCGGGAAAGCTGACGGGGAGGTTCTTCATGGAAGTACGGGGGAGCGAGGTTCGGAGTGGGTCGGTGACACCGCGTGTCAGGAACCTGGAGTTCCGACCCGTACGAACGAAGGCTAAAGATGACCCCCGAACTCTCGCGATTCCAGGGGAAGGTGGAAGCGGTTTCCAGGGCTGGACCCGATCATTTCCTGCAGTGGGGGGTGCAGGTGAGGGTGCTCCCATGGCTGATTCGCGTTACTCTTCTCCGCATCGCTCGCCTTCCCCTTTCCGCATCCCATGCCTGTCTACGCTCACGGCCTCACCACCGCGGTCCCGGATCCCACCTATCTCCAGGATTGGACGTGCGACCTGGTGCAGGAGCACGCCACTACCCGGCGGGGGATCCGGCGGATCATCCGGAGCATCTACCGAAACTCCGGGATCCGGAAACGTCATAGCGTCATCGACGATTGGGCGGATGTGGTGCGCGACCCCCTCTTCTTCGATGGAGCAGGGCAGCGTCTCGCTACTCCGGGCACCGGTCGGCGTAACGACGTCTATGCCCGGGAAGCGAAGGACCTCTTTACCCGGTTGGCCCGAAACCTGGTAGAGAACACCGAGGGTTTCTCCGCCTCCGACGTGACCCACGTCGTCACTGTGTCGTGCACCGGCTTCTTTGCGCCGGGCCCCGACTACCACGTGGTGCGAGCGTTGGGACTCCCTGGCAGCACCCAGCGCTATCACGTGGGGTTCATGGGGTGCTACGCCGCCTTCCAGGCGCTACGTATGGCACACGCATTCTGCCGAAGCGACCCCGAGGCGGTGGTCCTGGTCCTGAGTGTGGAGCTCTGTACCCTCCACCTGCAGTTCAGCGAGGACACGGACGAGCTCATCGCCGGAGCTGTCTTCGCCGATGGTGGAGCGGGGGCGCTGGTGAGTGCCAGGGATCCGGCTCCAGGGAGACTCCGGCCCGCGATGGAACTTGAGACCTTCCATACTGCCCTGACGGAGGAGGGAGAGGAGGACATGGCCTGGACCATCGGGGACCAGGGCTTTCGAATGCGTCTCTCCACCTATGTACCGGAGATCATCCAGGCCAATCTGTCCCCTGTGCTGGCGGGACTCTTGGAGCGGTGTGGGGTGACGGCGTCGGAGCTGGACCACTTCGCCGTCCATCCGGGGGGACGTGCGATCCTGGACAAGGTGGAGGCCACCCTGGGGATGGCGGCGGGAGGGCTCGCCGCTTCCCGGCACATCCTCCAGGAGTTCGGGAACATGAGTAGCGCCACCATTCTGTTCGTTCTGAATACACTCCTCGAGGGCGGTGGGGTACGGGCCGGCGACCGGATCCTTGCCATGGCGTTCGGTCCCGGCCTCACCATCGAATCGGGCCTTTTTCGGGCGCACTGAGATTGCGGGCCCACCCGATCCTGACTCCCTGAACCCACGGTCCAGTCCAGCAACATGGCCGAGATCCTCGCCACCAACCTCCTATCGCCGGTGGTTCTCGCCTTCGCCCTGGGGGCGCTGGCCACCCTGATCAAGAGCGACCTGAAGTTCCCGGAGCCTCTCTACCAGGCCCTGTCCATCTACCTTCTCCTGGCCATCGGGCTCAAGGGGGGCGCGGCGCTGGCGGTGACGCCCATGTCCCAGGTCTGGGCTCCAGCGGCTATGACCATCCTGCTGGGGATCCTCACTCCCATCATCGCCTTCGTCATCCTGCTGACGCTGGGGAAGATGGACCGGGTGAACGCCGGGGCGCTTGCCGCCCACTACGGATCCGTCTCTGCCGTCACCTTCCTGGCGGCAATCGCCTTCGCCGAGGCCACCGGACAGCCGGCCGAGGGGTTCATGCCGGCGTTGGTGGCGCTCCTGGAGGTGCCGGCCATCGGAGTGGGGCTCATGCTGGCTCGGATGGGGGCAAAGGGCGAGGAGGCATCGCCCTCACTGGCTGATGACAACGGCCCCCCTCGGTGGGCTCTGGCCCTCCACGAGGTGTTGACGGGACGGAGTATCGTGCTCCTTGTGGGTGGTCTGGCCATGGGATGGATCTCCGGGCCGGAACGGATGGCCGATGTGGAGCCCTTCTTCACCGCCATCTTCCCGGGGGTGCTCAGTCTCTTCCTCCTGGAGATGGGGCTGGTGGCTGCCCGGCGCCTGAGGGATCTCAAGGAGACGGGGGTCGTCCTGGTCCTGTTCGGGACGCTGGTCCCCATCCTCCACGGGACACTGGGGGTATGGGGCGGCCTTCTTGCGGGACTTTCGGTGGGTGGGGCGGCGGTCTTCGGCACCATGGTGGCTTCCGCCTCCTACATCGCGGCCCCCGCCGCCGTTCGGGTGGCTCTGCCCGAGGCCAAGCCGAGCCTCTATCTCACGGGAGCGCTGGGGATTACCTTCCCGTTCAATCTGGTGGTGGGGATCCCTATCTTCTTCGCCATGGCCCGCTTCTTCGGAGGTTGATATGGAGACCCGGGAAATGACATTGGTGACCATCGTGGCCGAGCGGCTCCTCAAGAAGCGGGTCCTGGAAGGGATCCGCTCCGTGGGGGCCCGGGGCTGGACCCTTACGGACGTCACCGGCGAAGGAGATCACCGGATCTCGGCCCACGAGTGGGAGGGACCCAGCGTGAAGGTGGAGACCCTGGTCACCGAGGAGGTGGCGGGGAAGATCCTGAAGCTGGTGGCGGGGCGCTACTTCGAGCACCATGCCGTCATTGTGTTCACCTCCCCCGTGCGCGTGATCCGGGATACCAAGTTCCGGGAATCGTCCTGAGAACTGCGGGCCCGCGCCCCAGAAATCGCCCCGAGGACTGCGGGCCCGGGCCCCGGACCGGGGCGAAGGATCCCGGTCCGGAGCCCGCGCCCCTCACTCCTCCATGTGGGGATAGCGCCAGTCCACCGGTGGGACAAAGGTCTCCTTGATGGCCCGGGGGCTGGTCCAGCGCAGGAGATTGAAGATTGAGCCTGCCTTGTCGTTGGTCCCGGAGGCCCTGGCACCGCCGAAGGGCTGCTGACCCACCACGGCTCCGGTGGGCTTGTCGTTGATGTAGAAGTTCCCCGCAGCATTTCGGAGGAGGGCCTCGGCGGTCCGGATCGCCTTCCGGTCCCGGGCCCACACCGCCCCCGTCAGCCCGTAGGGGCTGGTGCGATCCACCAACTCCAGGGTGCTCTTCCAGTTGGCGTCAGCGCCTGAGGAGTCATCGTAGACGTAGACGGTGAGGATGGGCCCGAAGAGCTCCCGGACCATGGTGTCGGAGGCGGGATTCTCGGTCCGGAGGATGGTGGGCTCAACGAACCACCCGTCCGAATCGTCGGTGCCCCCGCCCACCACCACCTTGACCCCTTCGGAGCGCGCCTGCTCAATGGCCTCCCGATGGGTACGGAAGGCGGACCCGTCGATGACCGCCCCCATGAAGGTGGTGAGGTCTCCCACATCCCCCATGGTAAGCTCCTCGGTCATGGCCACCACTCGCTCCCGGAGCGTCGGCCAGAGGGAGCGGGGGATGTAGGCCCGGGAGGCGGCGGAGCACTTCTGCCCCTGGTATTCGAAGGCACCTCGAACCATGGCCACCGCCAGCGGCTCGACCTCGGCGCTGGGATGGGCCACGATGAAGTCCTTCCCCCCGCTCTCACCGACGATCCGGGGGAAGTTCCGGTAGCGGGCCAGGTTCTCCCCGGTGGTCCGCCACATGGAGCGGAGTACGTCGGAGGAGCCGGTGAAGTGGAGGCCGGCGAAGGACTCGTGACCCAGGCAGACCTCGGCGGTGAGGGGACCGGGGCCGTTCACCAAGTTGATGACCCCATCCGGGAGCCCGGCTCGGCGGAAGACCTCCATGGTGTAGTGGGCCGAGAGTGCCTGTTTCTGGGACGGCTTCCACACCACCACATTCCCCATGATGGCCGGAGCCGATGGGAGGTTGCCGCCGATTGCGGTGAAGTTGAAGGGGGTGATGGCCAGAATGAACCCTTCCAGCGGCCGGTAGTCCAGACGATTCCAGATCCCATCGCTGGAGATAGGTTGCTCTTCCAGGATCCGCTGAGCGAAATGGACGTTGAAGCGGAGGAAGTCAGCAAGCTCGCAGACCGCGTCAATCTCGGTCTGCTGTACGGACTTGGACTGGCCCAGGATGGTAGCGGCGTTGAGGGTGTGCCGGTACGGGCCGCTGATGAGATCCGCCGCCTTGAGGAAGATGGCCGCCCGCTCGCGGAAGGGAGTCGCGGCCCACTCCCGAGCCGCCCGCTCCGCCGCATCAATGGCCTGGGCGATGTGGCTCCGGCCGGCGGTGTGCACCCGTGCCACTTCGCGGCTGTGATTATGGGGAGAGACCTGGGCGAAGGTGCCCTCACCCTTCATGGATCCGCCGCCGATCTGCAAGGGGATCTCCAGCGTTTCCTTCTCCATCTCCCGAACCCGGGCCCGGAGTCCACTCCGTTCCGGTGTGCCCGGGGCATAGGTCAGAACAGGTTCGTTCCGGGGGGGCGGGGGCGTGGGGAAGCCGTCGGTCATCCGGTCTACTCCTTGAAGGGGTGGGGGGGCTGGATTCCATGGGAGTCCCGGTGAGCGGGACCCCGATTCACACTTGCAATATGGGGCGAGGCCGGTGGAGCACGGGAGGGGGGCGGCAGCGCCAAACGGCTCCCCGGGCCCGAATGGGTGCAGGGCGGACGCCCACGACTTCACTCCCGGATGGTCACCAGCACACGGTCGGAGAGGGAATCGCCGGCAATGGTGAAGATCCAGGCCTCGGCCTCGAAGGTTCCGGCCTCCTGATAGACGTGCTCGGCGGTACGCCCCACCGATGTGGCGCCGAAGGCCGCAGTGGTATCGGCGGATCCGTCACCGTACCGGGTGACGAGACGTTCGAGTCCGCCACCCCGGGCATTGACTTCGAACACCACGGTCCGGTCGACACGTAGCTCGCCCCCCGCCTGCTCGATGCTCACTGTGAGGGGGCCGGGATCGGTGAGAATCCCCTGCTCACACCCCGCCATGAGGAGGGAGGGGATGAGGACGGCCAGCACACGGGCTCGCAGGCCCGTCATGGGGCGTCGGCCCCATCCACCGCCAGTGCCCGCCCACTCTGCTCCAGGATCGCCTGTCCCTCCCGATCGGCCAGGGTGACGAAGTGGATGATGCTCCGGGTCGACTCCACGAAGAAGGCCGGGGTGATATTCTCGAAGGTGTCGGATGGGTCGTGGTAGCCCGGATGGTCTTCCACCCCGAAGTAGATGAAGGGGATACCCTGCTGGTGGAAGGGCGCATGGTCCGAGGCCATGGTCCAATCCTGACCCGGGGGCAGATCCGGTGAGTCGTGTCCGGTCAGAACCGTGATCCGGGACGCCTCCGCCACCTCCTCCACCAGGGGAAGGAGGAAGGGATAGTGGTACGTGCCGGCGGCGTAGATCTCTCCCACCTCACTCCGGCTCACCATGTCCAGATTCACATTCATGACGATCCGGTCCAGGGGCACCACGGCCTCGTTTACGAAGGCCCGAGCGCCCTGGAGCCCCATTTCCTCGGCATCCAGGAAGGCCAGCACCACTGAATGGGCCGGGGGATTGGCGGTGAAGTGCCGGGCGGCAGCCAGGAGGGCGGCGACACCGGAGGCGTTGTCGTCCGCCCCATTGTAGATGTCCCCATTCACCACGCCCAGGTGGTCATAGTGGGCGGTGAGGACCAGGTAGCTGTCCGGGTGGTCCGTACCGGGGATCCACCCCAGGAGGTTGTGGCCCACGTAGTTCTGGCCGTCCCGGCGGTTCTGGAACTCGAAGGACTGGAACCGCTCCCCGTGGAGAGGCGCGACCCCACGCTCGTCCAGCGTCTCCAGGATGAAGCTCCGGGCCCGCTCGATCCCAGGCGTGCCCGGACGACGACCCTCCATGGAGTCGTGGGCCAGGATCTCCAGATCTCGGAGCAGTTCCTCCGCGTCCACCTCCGGCAGATCCGAAAGCAGCGCCGGCCCCGTGAACCCGGTGGGGGCGGATGTGGCGGGGTCCGGAAGCACCGCACCTGCCACGGCCAGGGGGAGGGCCAGGAGGAGGAGGGCAAGGAGGGGGCGCGGAGAGCGGGGATCGGTCATGGGCCGGTGCGTGAGGGAGGTAGGGAGAATGGGCAGGGGGCGGAGGAGCCAGGTCGGACCGGTGAATCCCGCGTCGGACCGGTGATTCCCGCGCCCGATATGTCTTGGTTTACCGACGGTTCTACACAGGCGCTCCGGGCAGGTTCGCCACACGAGTGGTCCGGCCATGGCGCACCCACCTGAAGGTGGGTCTGGCTCCAGGGTCCGGACCGGCCCGACGGGGGCCTGCTGGGGCGCCTGGACCTGCCCCATGCCTCATCATGCCCCGGCATACCGGAGATGACCGTCGCCTCCGGACCCGGGAGGGGGTTCGGTGGTGTAGGAGCTGAGCCGGGAGCGGCCCGGGGCAGCACCGAGTCGCCATCCACCGTACACCTCCACCCGCCAGGTCATGCTTCCAAGACGCCTCTCTCTCCCCGTCCTCACCCTCTTCCTGCTGGCTGCGCCGGGACTCTCCGCCCAGGCGACCCTCTCGTCCATTCCGGTTCAGGAGTTCGCCGATCGTCGCGCCGGCTTGGCGGCGGAGGTGGGTGATGGGTGGATTCTGGGGGTGGGTGGGGTCACGGCGCCCCAGCCCTTCATCCCTTTCCACCAGGATCCGGTCTTCCGATACCTCACCGGGTTCACTCAGCCGGAAGCGGCGCTTCTGGTGTGGGCCCAGGGGGGCCAGGTCCGGGAGGAGATGCTCTTCGTCCAGCCCCGGGATCCGGCGGCTGAGACGTGGGATGGCTACCGCATGGGGCCTGAGGCTTCTCGGGAGCGTACCGGGATCCCGGGGCGGAGTATCCAGGAACTCCCTGCGGTCCTGGACTCCCTCGCCGGCGCCGGAGCACTCCCGCGGATCCATGTGGCTGCCTCCTACAACCCGGGGGCAGCGGTGGCCAATGACGTGACCCAGCGGGTCCAGAACCTCATGGCGGGCCACGGCGACGTAGAGGTCCGGGTGGTAACGCCGTACGTGGACCGGATGCGGCAGGTGAAGTCGGAGGCCGAGATCGCCCTCCTCCGCCGGAGCATCGAGATTACCTCGGAGGCGCACCGGGAGGTGGCTCGGTCCCTGCGACCCGGGATGAACGAGTTTGAGATCCAGGCCATCATCGAGTACACCTTCCGCCGCTACGGCGCCGAGCGTCCCGCCTTCTCCAGCATCGTCGGGTCCGGTCCCAACTCCACCATTCTCCACTACGAGACCAACGACGACTTCATGGAAGACGGTGAGGTCCTCCTGGTGGATGTGGGCGCGGCCTTCGGCGGGTACGCGGCGGACATCACCCGGACCTACCCGGTGAATGGACGCTTCAGCGACGCCCAGCGCGAGATCTATCAGTTGGTCCTGGACGCCCAGCTTGCGGCGGAAGGTGTCGCGGGCCCCGGCGTATCCATGGGACAGCTCAGCCAGGCCGCTACGGTGGTCCTGGCTGAAGGGCTGGCGGAGCTCGGTCTCATCGAGGCTCCGGACGCCACCTTCGAGGACGAGATGGGACGCCAGGTCCCCCAGCTCCGGCTCTTCTACATGCACGGCCTTGGCCACGGGATCGGTCTCCACGTCCACGATCCCACGCCCCCGGTGCTTGAGCCCGGCGTGGTGTTCACCATCGAGCCCGGGATCTACGTCCGGGAGAACCTCTTCACAGAGGTGATCCCCGACACACCCCGGAACCGGGAGATGATGGAGGCCATCCGCCCCGCCTTCCAGCGGTACGTGAACATCGGGGTCCGCATCGAGGACAACTACCTGGTCACCGCCCAGGGGCTTGAACGTCTCTCCACCGCTCCCCGCGAGGTGGCAGAGGTGGAGGCGCTCATGGCCGCCGGTGAGGCGAGCCCGGCCCCCCGCCGGGACGAGTGGGTGGAGCGGTTCCGGGGGATGCGCTGAGGCCAGTGTCCCAGTCTCCTCCTTCTGCCCCCATCCCCACCCGTCGGCTTCTCCGTCGACTGGCGTGGATGGGGGTGGGAGTCGGGTCCCTGGTGGCCCTCCAACTCCTGCAGAGGCGCCCGTCCCTGGCCGAGAGCCTTCTGGGGAATGGCCCCCTGGCCCAGGCACCGGAACTCCTCTCCCGCGCCACCGGAGTACTGCCCCTCCCGGTAGCGGAGCTCGTGGTGGCCGGGTTCCTGGTGCGGCAGGGGGTCGGGGTGTGGCAGGACCTCCGGGAGGTGGGACCCGATCCCGCCCGGGGGCGATGGATCCTGGCGTCGGCGGGGACCCGGCTGGGGCAGGATCTGGGGATCCTCACTACCCTCTTCGTCCTCCTCTGGGGGGGGCACTACGCCCGTCCGGACCTGCCCACCCGTCTCGGTATCCCGCCGGCCGGGGTGGTGGAGGTGGACGAGCTGATACGCCTGTCGGAGGCGGCGGTGGCCGAGGCGAACCGATGGTATCTGGAGGTGCACGGGTCTCGTGATGCCGGGGTCCCCACCCTACCGCCGGATTTCCACGATCTGCGCCGGGAGTTGGAGGAAGGGTGGAGCGAGGCCGCGCGGCGCTGGGGGCTTCCCGAGCGCTCGGCCCGGAGCCATGGACCCAGTAAATCCTTTGTGGCCGGATCACTCCTCCGGCGTTTCGGCGTGGCGGGGATGTACTTCCCCTTTACCGGCGAGTCGCTGGTGCTCCCCGATCTTCCTGGTGCTGACCTCCCCCGAACCAAGGCCCACGAGATGGCGCATCAGCGGGGTTGGGCCAGAGAGTCGGACGCCAACGCCCTGGCTTTTCTGGTGACCCGGGAGTCGTCGGACCCTGCGATCCGCTATTCCGGTGCCCTCTTCCTCCAGGGACAGCTCCTGGCGGCGCTGGCCCGGAGCGATCTGGAGGCGGCCCGAAGGGTGGCCGCCGGGCGTCTCCCCGGTGTCCAGCGGGATCTGGAGCACCGGGCCCTATACTGGGAGGTGGCCCAGGGGTGGACTGTGCGATTGGGGCGCAGCCTCAACAACGCCATGCTCCGGGCCCACGGGATCCCGGAGGGGGTGGCCAGCTACCAGGGCAGCGCCGGGATTCTGGTAGCGCTGGCGCGGGCGGAGGGAGAGGAGGTGCTCTTCTCGGGAACCGGTCCGGCGGGATCGGCTGTCCCCGGGCTCGGAGAGTCCCCATGAGCCCGCCGGCCGGCGAGTCACCGAATCCGGGGGGGGGTGCCGAATCGGGGAAGGGGGACGCCGGATTCGAAATCCGGACCACTGAGCCGAGAACCGGGACTTCCAGACCGGGAATCGGGACCTCAGGACCGGGGTTCGGGGTTCTCGGACGTTCCCCTTCTTCGCCCAGCCGCTTGAATCGCAGGCCCTCCCCGTCGACATTTCGCCCCATGATTGGAATCATCGGAGCCGGCATCACCGGACTGACCCTGAGCGCCCTCCTGGAAGAGCGTGGAATTCCCCACGTGGTCCTTGAGGCCTCGTCACGCCCGGGAGGCGTGATCCGCAGCACCCGTATGGATGGGCGAATCCTGGATCACGGGCCCCAGCGGACGCGGGTGACGCCCGAGTTGTCCCGGCTCATCAAGCGGGTGGGGCTGGAGGAAGAGATCGTGGAAGTCTCACCGGACCTCCCGCTCTTCGTCTGCCGGGATGGGCGTCTCCGGCGGGTCCCCTTCACGGCCGGTGGACTCCTGAGCACGAACCTCATCTCCACCCGGGGGAAGCTCCGAGCCCTCATGGAGCCGGTCACCCGGGGATGGACCGATGAGGAGACGGTGGGAGAGTTCATTTCCCGAAAGTTCGGGCGGGAGGTGTACGACAACCTTATGGGTCCCCTCTTCGGGGGACTCTACGGTTCGGATCCCGGGCGGATGTACGTGCGGCACTCGCTGGCCTCTACCATGGAGCGGATGGGGATCTCCCGGAGTATCCTCTGGCGGTTCTTCCGGGGGTCATTCAACCGGGCTGCGGCGCCGGCGGCCATCTCCTTCCGGGAGGGAATGGAGGCGCTGCCCCGGGCCTTCCACCGGGAAGTGGCGCACCGGGTCCACCTCTCCACCCCTACCACGGAGCTCCGGCGAGCACCGGACGGGGTGGGGTGGCTCGTGGCCACGGAGGGAGGAGAGACCTTCGAGGTGGACCGGGTTGTCCTCACTGTACCGGCCGAACGGGCGGCCGAGCTTCTCCGGACGGAGGCGCCGGAGGCGGCAGCCCGCTTGGGCCTCCTCCGCTACAACCGTCTGGCGGTGGTGCACCTGGAGGGACCGAGCGGGCAGCTCCACGGACTGGGCTACCAGGTGGCCTACGGGTCCCGGATCCGCACACGGGGCGTCACCTGGAACGATTCGGCCATGGGCCGGCCCGGCGTCTTCACCGCCTACCTGGGGGGCGCTCGGGACCCGGGGCTCCTGGAGTTGGACGATGGGGAGATCGGTGACATCGCCCGGCGCGAGTTCCAGGAGGTGACAGGGTTGGACACCGAACCCCTCAACGTGAGCCGCATGCGTATCCCGTCGTGGGACCGGAGCTGGACGCTCCTGGAGGGACTGGCCCTGCCGGAGGGGATCTACCTCTGCTCCAACTACGAGTCCCGGGTAGGGATCCCCGGCCGGATCACCCGGGCGTCCATGATGGCCCGCGAGATCGCTTCCCTCCCGACCATCCGCCCGAAGGCGCAGCGAGAACGCCGCACCTCCGGGTCGGCGGCCTGAGGCTCAGCCGGGAACCCCACCCGGGGCCTGCTCATCCACCAACCGCTGCTCCTGGCCGAGGTGCCGCCTCCTCCCGGGGTAGGGAATTGAGGCAGAGAGTGTTGGCGACCGGACGGCATCGGCACCGACCATAGCGGAAGCCCACCGGGCTTGGTTCGCCGGTGAGGAACGGCTCCATGAGGTCGGCCAGGACCCGGGCGAAGCGGGGGTCGGCGTGGGGCACCGGCACCCGGTGAAAGTCGAGCCCTCGCTCCTCCGCCTCTTCCCGCAGCTCATGGTCCAACTCGGCCAGCGTCTCGGACTGCTCGTGCATGAACGAGACCGGATCCACCACCACTGCGTCGGCGTCGATCTCCCGGATCACCGCTTCCACATCGGGCTGGGTCCACTGGACTCCCCGATTGGCGTGGTTTTGGTAGCCGATGACGTACTCGGCGATCCCCGCCAGCGCTGCGAGCTCCCGGCAGAACTCCTCCACGTAGCTTCCGTATCCGCTCCCCTCCTGCAGGTACTTCACCGGGGTGCCGTGGGCCGAGAAGACGAGCTTGGTCCGACCGTCGGAAAGATCGAGGCCGGCCTCGTCGATGGTCTTGCGGAGGGTGTCGGCCCGGAGCTCCAGATAGCCGGGGTGCCGATGCCAGCCGGTGATCCCCTCGAACTTGACGCCCTCCCACCCCAACTGGTCGATGGCGGTCTGGATGTCGTTCAGCGACGCCACATTGGTGGAGAAACCGCAGAGGGGGTAGCAGGGGAGCCCGATGAGATGCTCGATCCCGTCCTCCCGGGCCTTCGCCACCACCTCGGCCACCAAGGGCTCGGTGTACTGGAAGGCGGAATAGACCGTCACCTCGTGACCGCGGGCCTCCAGTTCCAGGGCCAGCGCCTCGGCCTGGGCAAGGGCCTGCTCATTCAAGGGGGAGCCCCCGATTTCCTCATATTCGGCGATGAGCCCCGGTGCGCGCCGCTCTGCCAACTGGCGACTCCGGGCCCGCCGGGCTTCGTCGGTGGGCTGGTCTTCCAGGGAGGCATTGGTGTAGAAGATGCGCTCCAGGAAGGGCACCACATGCTCGGCGGTGGGCTCCTCCGGCTCTCCGAAGTTGAGGACGATGATACCAGCCTTCATCAGGGACTCCCGTGGGGTCGGTCGGTTTTCAGGTGTCGGTGGCCAGGGCGTGGCCGGTTAGGGTCACGACGGGCTCTGGGCCCGCAGTTCTTCCAGGCTCACCGAGTGGACGTAATCCACCACCGCCCGGACCACTTCCGGGTCCGTCTGGGGGAGCAGGCCATGACCCACATTGAAGATGTGGCCCGGCCGGCCGCCCACGGCCCGGAGGATCTCACCGGCCCTGGCGATGGCCACGTCCTTACCCGCCAGGAGGGAAACGGGGTCCAGATTCCCCTGAACTCCCCGGTCCGTACCCACCACCTCCCACGCCTCGTCGATCTCCACGCGCCAGTCGAGGCCGATGAGGTCGCCCCCGGCCCGGGCCAGATGGGGGAGGAGGGCCGGGTTGCCGGTGGCGAAGTTGATGGTGGGGACACCGGCGGCGGCGAGCCCCTCGAGGATTCGCTGGTTGTAGGGGAGCACCGACCGGCGATAATCGGAGGGGTGGAGACTTCCGGCCCACGAATCGAAGAGCTGGATCACCGAAGCCCCTGCCTCCACCTGGGCGATCCCGAACTTGATGAGGTGCTCGGACCAGTACGACATGAGCCGGTCCCACAGCTCCGGCTCCCTCCACATGAAGGCCTTGGTCCCGGCGCGCTCCCGGCTTCGGGGCGACTCCACCATGTAGGTCATGAGGGTGAAGGGGGCCCCGATGAAGCCGAGCACCGGGATGTCCAGGCGGCGCTTCAGGATCCGGAGCGTCTCCATGACGAAGTCCAGCGTCTCACTGGGCTCGAAGGGCTCCAGGGATTCGATGGTCCGGGCATCGTTGTAGGGGTGGGGGAGAACCGGCCCGAGTCCCTTCTCGATGGTTACGTCGATCCCGGCGCCCAGGAAGATGGTGGAGATGTCGGCGTAGAGGACCGCGCCGTCCACGGGGAAGTATTCCAACGGGAGCATGGTGATCTCCGCTGCCAGCTCCGGGTCCCGGGTCACCTCCAGGAGGTCCCGCTCTCCCTTCAGTTCGTGGTAGCGGTCGAGAGAGCGACCGGCCTGGCGCATGAACCAGACGGGGGTGGTGTCCAGGGGCTCGCGGCGGAGGGCTCGAATGAGGCGGTCGTTCATGGTCTCCCGGGGTGACGGGGATCGGGGGTGGGGCTTCGGCCCGGGGGTCGGGGCGGGCCCATTCCGGAGGCTCGAATCTACCACCGGCGGGCCCCGGTCGTCATCCCATGAGGGTGGGTGGGGGGATCCGCGGTGGTCCTCTGGGGTGCACCGGAGGAAGTGGCTGAGTATCTTCATACCCTTGCCGTCCCTCGCCCACCCGTTCTGTCGTTCCTCCTCCTGCCCCCAAGATCCAGCGTGCAGACCAAACGCCCCACCACTCCCGCCGCCGAAGAGATCCTGGGCGGCTACTTCCCGGTTCTCGACCACGGGTTCGTCTCCCTCGTGGACTACATGGGCTCCGATGAGGATGTGGAGCGGGCCGCCAGGGTCAGCTACGGCTACGGCACCCGGAAGCGCTCGGCGACGCGGGGGCTCGTCCGGTACCTCCGGCGTCACCGCCATACCACTCCCTCGGAGATGGTGGAGTTCAAGTTCCACTGCGCCATGCCCATGTTCGTGGCCCGTCAGTGGGTACGACATCGAACGGCTTCCATCAACGAGTACAGCGGCCGGTACTCCCTGATGCCCCTCCTCTTCTACGCCCCGGAGGCGGAGCACTTCGCCCTCCAGAGCCGGACCAACAACCAGGGACGGGAGATGGACGCCGCCTCCGGCGAGCTCTGGCGGGCGGCGGTGGAGCGCTGGAACCGGAGTCGGGCTGAGGCTGCGGGGGCCTACCAGTGGCTCCTTGAGGAGGATGTGGCCCGGGAGCTGGCGCGCATCGATCTTCCCCTCTCCACCTATACCCAGTGGTACTGGAAGATCGACCTGCACAACCTCCTCCACTTCCTCACCCTGAGGGTGGATCCCCACGCCCAGTGGGAGATCCGGGCCTTTGCAGAGGTGATGGCCGGGATGGTGAAGCGGGTGGCCCCTCTCTCCTACGAGGCATGGGTGGACTACGACCTCATGGGGGCTCCCTTCAGTCGGGTGGAGCGGGAGGCGCTGGCCCGCCTGGTAGAGGCGGATCCCGCCGGCGGGATCCGGCTTCGGGGCGGAGCCACAGCTCTGAGCGGCGCTGAGCTGGAAGAGATGGGGCTCTCCCCCCGGGAGGTCCGGGAGTTGACGGAGAAGCTGACCCCCGTCTCCCGCCCGGACTTCGAACTGGATCTCTCCGCCATGCGGGAGGCGGAGGCAGTGGCTCAGGAGATGGCACGCGCCGTTCCCGGAGCCGAGGTCGGGGCCGACGGGTGAGCCTCCTCCCACCTCCGGAGCCCGGTGGGGG
>SKJY01000196.1 GCA_007121775.1 Gemmatimonadota bacterium | reverse complement strand
AGGGGGAGGCCGCTCTCCGGGAGCACGGCGATCCGGTTATCCTCGATCATGAGCATCCGGTTGTTGAACGACGAGTTGAAGCCCCGGGCGTTCACCGCCGCGCCGCTCACGCCGACCTGGATGAAGTCGAGCCCCTTCACCTGCTTCAGGGCGCTGGAGAAGTTCCCGCCCGGGAGATTCCCCAGGTCCGAGGTGTCGATGCGGGTGATGGTGGCCGGCGCTTCGGTCTGGCGCTGGGCCCGCCGTCCCGCCGCCACCACCACGCCGGTGAGGGCGATGGGTAGGGACTCAAGGGTCACATCGACCCGAGTTGTCTCTCCGGCCCGGACCTGAACGCCCTCTTCCCTCGCCTCGCGGAAGCCCAACTGCACCACCCGGAGTTGGTAGGTGCCCACCGGAACCCCAGTGATCTGGAAGGTGCCGGCGCTCCCGGTGAGGGCCTGGAGCCCCGTCCCCTGCAAGATGACCTGGGCACCGGCCACGCCGGCCCCTGCTTCGTCCTGGATCGTCCCGGAGACCGTTCCGGTCTGGGCCGCCGCCGCGCCCGGCACAGCCGCCAGGAGCCAGAAGGTGGTAAGGAGTGTGCCGAGCCCCCCCATGAGGAGCCTGATTGCATTCGCCATGATGACCTCTCTCTCACATGCCTGCAGTGCGTCCGCACGGGCTCAGTCCCGGTGCGGGATCATACGTATGATCAGCGGGTCGACTCCCTCCTTGCTTGGGATTCGATGCCGTATTCGGTTTGGAGCGGGGCGAGGCCGACGCATGCGGTGCGGCTGCAGCGACCTCGTGCCCAACTCCACGGTCAGGGGGGATCCCTGGGCCGGTCCCGTCGGTGATGGGCGGGAACCCCGGTACGGATCGTCGCGCAGCGACTCATACCAGGACCTCCGCCTCTCCCTTCACCACTACCTCACCCGCCTGATTCGTGCAGATCGTCTCGAGCCGCACCCGCCTGCGCTCTCGGTCCACAGAAGCCACCGTAGCCGTGGCCGTCACCGTGTCCCCGATCCGCACCGGTGCCGTGAAGCGGAGCGTCTGCCCCAGATAGACGGCGCCGGGGCCGGGAAGCTTCATCCCCAGCACAGTGGAGATGAGTGAAGCGGTAAGCATCCCGTGGGCCACCCTTCCCCCAAAGCGGGAGGCTCGAGCCGCCACCTCGTCCACATGCACCGGGTTCAGATCGCCGGTGATCCCGGCGAAGAGGACCACATCGCTCTCCGTGAGGGTCTTGGAGAAGCGGGCGGAGCGGCCCGGGGTCAGGTCGTCCAGCGAGAGGGAAGCCGATTCACTCATGGTCAGGCCTTCATCACCACCCGGATGTCCGGGTCCAGAGTTGCCTCCGCCGTATCCCGAGTCAGGTGGGACACACCGAAGAAGACGAGGATGCTGAGCACCAGGGAGAGCCCCGAGACGGTGACGCCCACGGGGAAGGAGTAGAAGCCGAAGAAGGCCAGCGTCTCGAAGACCAGGGTGATCCCCAGGCCCGTGGAGATGGAGGCCACCGCCCCGGCCCGGGTGGCGCCCTCCCAGTTCATCCCGATGGCCACCGCCGGCACCAGCGTCGAGGCGAAGAGCCCCCAGCCGAACACCCCAAGGAGCGCCACCAGCATTCCCGAGTGCTGCGCCAGGAGCGCCGCCGCCACGGAGATGATGACGGTGCAGATCCGCCCCCAGAGGAGCTCGTTGTTCACCCGCCGCCCCAGCGACACGGGGATGTCGTGCATCATGGCGGCGGCGCCGATGTTCATGAAGGAGTTGACCGTGCTCATGATGGCCGCAGCCACCCCGGAGAAGACCAGCGCCGCCAGGATCAGGGGGGTGTAGCCCAGGAGGAAGAGGGGCGTCGCGTCGTCGGGATTCGCCAGCGGCGCCATCTCGCCCTGCAGCTCCAGGGACTTCACCGCCACCCCCACCCCGAAGTAGAGGAGCATGCTGACGATGAGGGCCGTGGTGGTCAGCAGTGGGTACCAGCGGAGCTTCAGCGGGTCCCGGAGCATGAAGAACTTGTGGACCACGTGGGGCTGCCCCAGCGACCCCATCCCGAAGACGAAGAAGAAGGAGAGGGCGGCGATGGGGGTGAGGTGCCCCCACGGCCCCAGGAACCCCGGATCCTGCTCCAGGATCGTGGTGGAGATTCCGCCGAGCCCGCCCCCAGCCTGCAGGGTGAAGAGGAAGACGAGCACCGACGCCACCGCCATGAGGGAGCCCTGGAAGACGTCGGTGTAGATCCCGGCCACGATCCCGCCGCCCACGGCGTAGGCCATGGTGATCCCCATCCCGAGCCAGATCCCCCACGCAAGCCCGATCCCGAACACCGCGTCGATGACCAGGCCCAGCGCCAGGATGTTGGTGGCCATGTAGCCGATGACCGCCACCAGGATGGCCACCCCCGCAAGCCCCTGGGCCAGGGGCGAGCGGTAACGGGCGCCGATGACGTCGGGGAGGGTGATCGTCCGCCTCACCTCGGCCATGAGGCGAAGTCGCTTCGCCAGGACCCACGCCCCCATGGCGTTGGTGAGGGCCGCCGGGAGAACGATGAACATGGCCCCCAGGCCGATGGAGTAGACAAGCCCCGGCCCTCCGATGAAGGCGAACCCCGAGAGGGTGGCCGACATGACGGAGAGGGTGAGGGCCACCAGCCCAATCCCCTTCCCTGCCGCGAAGAAGTCGCCGGCGGTGCGGGTCTGGCGGGTGGCCCACGCCCCGATGAGGGTCACCACGGCGAAGTAGGCCACCGCCACCCAGACGATGGTGGGCTCCACCACATGGGGAAGCTCCTCCACCTGCGGGAGGATGAGGGCCATTCCCACCCCCGGGCCCGTCACCGTCGCCCCTCCCCGGTGCCTTCACCGTCGTCATCCATGAGCCCCCGGCCCGGCCGATCGGACAGTGGCATCGTCCCCCGGGCCGCCAGCGCCTCGTCCCGGATCCGCTCCAGGTCCCCGGGCCCCAGCGTCTGCTCGTGAAAGGTGACCGCGTACCCCACCGGGACCAGGAGGAAGGGTAGGAAGCCGATGCCGTAGAGGACGATGGCCGCCCGAGGCGGGAGCCCGAGCCAGAGCGACGGGTCCGTGGGGTCTGCGGGAGGAAGGGCCAGCACCAGCCAGAAGCCCCCCAAAAGGATCACCAGGACCAGGGCGAAGGGGATGACGAGGCGCCCGATCCGGTCGTTCCGGGCTGCCCCCATGGCCATGGTGGCCACCATCATCACCGACATCCCGGTGACGAAGAGCCAGGGCGCCCACTCCGGTGTGCCACCGGGGAGGAAGGCGGTGGCGTAGGCCGCCCCGATGAGGAGCGCCGACCCCACGATGGCCCCCAGCGCCACCCGCTTCACGGACCCACCTCCCAGCTCAGGGCCAGATGGGGGGCGGCCTCGGGCCGATCCGGGTGATGGAGGGCCGCCACGGCTCCGGCCCGAGCGGCCAGGATCTGGCCCCGGCGGAGCTTGAGGGTGGGCGTGAGCTCGTCCGCCTCCAGGGTGAAGGGCTCGGCCAGAACCGCGATCCGCCGGACCGACTCGGTTCGCGACACCTCCCGGTTCACATCCCGAACCGCCGCTACGAGCTCTTCCTGGACCCGGGGGTCACCCAGGAGTCCGGGCCACTCACCCGACACCCCCTCGGCACCCCCCCACCGCTCCACTGCCTCCCGGTCCGGCACCACCAGCGCACCGATGAAGGGTTCTCCCTCCCCCACCAGCATGGCCTGGGCGATCCAGGGGTGCGAGGTGAGCCGATGCTCCAGCGGCACCGGGGCCACCTTCTTTCCGGTAGAGAGGGCCAGGAGCTCCTTCTTCCGACCCGTGACCCGGAGGAAGCCCCGGGCATCCACCTCGCCCAGATCCCCGGTCCGGAGCCAGGCGCCATCGGCCGTGAAGGCCGAGCGCGTCTCCTCCTCCCTTCCCAGGTAGCCGGAGAAGGTGAGGGGTCCCCGGCGAAGGAGGATCTCGCCGTCGGCGGCGATCTTCAGCTCCGTGCCGGGCATGGGCGGGCCGGAGGTGGTAGGATCCCCCAGCCCCGGCCGGTTCATGGTGGCGCAGAGGTGCTCCGTGAGCCCGTAGGCCCCCAGGACGTGGACCCCGTAGCGGGCCAGCGTCTCGGTGACGTGGGCCGGGAGGGTGGCCCCACCGGAGGTCACCAGGCGGAGCCGGCTTCCAAGGAGGGTCTCCAGCGCCCGACCCGGGTCTCCTCCGGCTTCCTCCCGAACGGCCAGCGTCCGGGCCAGCTTCTCGAAGAAGCGTGGGAGGCCGCCGAAGAGGGTGGGGTGGGTGGCCCCGGCGGCGTCCCATACCCTCCTGTGGTCGTCCACCAGGATGGTCTCGACGCCGGCCAGGATGCGGGTGTAGAGGCCGAAGATCCGTTCCGCCGCATGGCAATAGGGGAGGAAGGAGAGAGTCCGGTCCCCCTCCCGGAGCCCCAGCGCCTCCCGGATGGAAGCAGCGGATGCCATGAGGGTTCCATGGGAGATGCGGGCTCCCTTGGCCTCGCCGGTGGAGCCGGAGGTGTAGATGAGAAGCGCGTCGTCCCCGGGTTCGGCCAGCCCCCCTGGCAGCGCGTTGAGCACTTCGCGAGACTCGGCCTTCGAGGTGCCTCCGCCGACGGTCCCGTACGGAGGCCCATCCGTCGCGCCCGACCCCTCCAACGGCGGAGCACTCCCCGGATCCACCTGGCCTTCTTCCAGAACCAGGCGGAGTGGGCCGGAGGTGGCGGCGAGTTCCCGGAGCACCCGAACCCGTTCCGGGAGATCCGCCACCGCCACCACCGCCCCGGCGTCGACCAGGAGCCGCTCGACCTGCGCCCGGGCCGAGGACGGGTAAATCCCCACGGGAACGGCGCCGGCCATGAGGGCACCCACATCGGCCACGGGCCAGAGGGGCCGATTCCCGGCCCAGATGGCCACTCGGTCCCCGGGACGCACCCCTTCGGCCATGAGCCGGACCGCGAAGCGTTGGGAGAGTCCACTCCACTCCGCCCAGGTGATTTGTCGGTTGTCCGGGAAGGTGGCCAACGCCATGTCAGGGCCGGAACGGCCGACCCGGTCCAGGAAGGCCCGCACGGCGTTGGCGGGCGCCGGGGGGAGCGGCCCTCCGGAGACCACCTCTTCCTCCGTGGAAGCACCCGTCGGAAACAGGTCGTCGGGATTCATCACACCCTCCCTCCGAAGCGCCGCTCCAGGAGCGGACGATCCGGCTTTCCGATGGAGGTACGGGGAAGGGCGTCCACGAAGGCGAAGCCCTTGGGGATCTTGTACCGGGCCAGCCGCTCTTCCAGGAAGCTTCGGAGTTCGGGCTCCCCCGCGCCGTCATCGCCCTGGAGCGCCACCACCGCGAAGGGCACCTCGTTCCAGACCGGGTGGGGCTGCCCGATGACGCAGGCCTCTCGCACCGCCGGATGATCCAGCAAGGCCTGCTCTACCTCCGCCGGGTAGATGTTCTCGCCCCCACTCTTCAGCATCTGCTTCTTCCGACCGGCGATTCGGGTCAGTCCCGCCGGGGTCCAGGCGGCCAGATCCCCCGAGTGGAACCAGCCGCCGGCGAAGGCTTCGGCGGTGGCATCGGGGCGTCCCCAGTATTCCCGGAAGAGGTTGGGTCCCTGGAATACCACCTCTCCCACCTCGCCAGGGGCCACGTCCCGCCCTTCCCCATCCACGATGCGGGCATCCACCCCGAAGGCGGGCTTCCCCACGATCCCCGCGCCCTTCTCCTCCTGGTCCAGCGCCGTGAGGAAGGCGGTGGGTGCGGTCTCGGTGAGGCCGTACCCGGAGGCGAAGGGGACCCCCTTCTCCCCGAAACGCCGCGCCACCCGGTCCGGGCACCGGTCCCCGCCGTTGTAGATGAAGCGGAGGGACGAGAGGTCAGCCTCCTCCCACGCGGGGCTGTCCACCAGGAGCGTGTGCACTGCCGGAACCCCGAGCATCACCGTGACCCGCTCCTCTTCGATCAGGCGCAGCGTCTCTTCCGGGTCGAAACGGCGTGGGAGAACGACGGTCCCCCCCGCCAGAAGGGTGGGAAGCGTGAAGAGGCCGAGCCCACCGGCGTGCATGAGGGGGAGCACGGTGAGGGAGGTGTCCTGCCAGGTGATCCCCAGCGCCAGGATGTCGTTGATGGCGTTCCAGAAGAGGTTCCGGTGGGTCAGCACGGCGCCCTTGGGTCGCCCGGTGGTGCCGGAGGTGTACACCATGAGCACCGGGTCGTCATCGCCGGGCAGGGATCCCATGGGCGGAGGAGGCCCCGGGGTGGAGAGATCCTGGGCCAGGAGCACGGACCCCTGGCTTGAGGCCGCCCCATTGACCCCTGGGCCGGAGCGGTGCGAGCCCTCCACCTCCTCCCACAGCGCCCGGGCCGCTGCCTCATCGTAGGCCTCGGGGAGATGGAGCGTCCCACACCCGGTGACCTGCGCCACCTCCCGACCCAACTCCATCTGCTCCGGGCCAACGAAGAGGAGCTCAACCCCGGCGTCTTCCACCTGGAAGGCCAACTCCGGCGCCGCCAGCCGCCAGTTCAGGGGAACCGCCACCGCCCCCACCCGTCCCGCGGCGAAAAGGAGTTCCAGGAAGCGCGGGTCGTTCCACATGAGAAGCCCGAACCGGTCGCCCACCCCGATCCCGCGAGCCTGGAGGAGGGCTGCAGCTCGGGCCACCCCTTCCTCCAACTCCCGGTAGGTCCACCGGCGTGAGGGTGTCACCAGAGCCGTACGGTGGGGATGGAGGAAGGCCGCTTTGGCGGTCCAGTACCCGATCCCGGGGATGTGCCGGGCACGGGCGGGAGAGTCGTGGGGGGTCACGACGCCTCCTCTTCCACGGGGTTCCACAGAAGGGCAACCGACCCCATGGCAAGCCCGGCCCCTGAGCCGGTGAGGACCACCAGGTCGCCGGGTGAGAGACGCCCGGCCCGAACCGCCGAGTCCAGCGCCATGGGGAGGCAGGCGGAGCCGGTGTAGCCCCACTCTCCCATGACGGTGTGGGTCTTCTCCATGGGCTGGCCCAACGCCTCCATCACCAGACGGATGGTGGAGAGGTTCACCTGGGTCCAGAGCCAGAGGTCCACCTCCTCCACCTGGCGGTGGATGCCGGAGAGGAGATCCCGAACCAGACGGGGCCAGCCCTCCAGGTTCACCTCCGGCGGATACTTCTTCACGAATCTGAGCCGGTTCCGCACCCCGGCCTCCAGGACCTCCGGGGTGATGGGCTCGGCGGTGGCGCCGGCGAAGACGCCGAGCCCGTCGGCAAGGGAGCCGTCGGCCCGCAGCTCAGAGGTGAGGATCCCAGGCGCGCTCCCCCGCCCCACCACCACCGCCCCGGCGCCGTCGGCGAAGATGGTCACCGTCTTCTTGTCGCCCCGGTCCACGT
>SKJY01000005.1 GCA_007121775.1 Gemmatimonadota bacterium | reverse complement strand
TCCATTCTGGACCGCATGGGAGAACCGGACACCCGCAGAGGCCCGCGGCATCGTGAGGTTCTCCCTTGGGAACTGGCTTATCGGGAGTGGGAGCCGGAGGAGCAGTCGCTCCGAGAGGCATTGTGCGCGCTCGGGAATGGAAATGTCGTCACGCGTGGCGCTTTTGAGGAATCACCGGCGGGAGAGGTCCACTACCCGGGCACCTATCTGGCCGGAGGCTATAACCGGCTGGAGACTGAGGTCTCGGGCCGGATCCTGACCAATGAGGATCTGGTGAACTGGCCCAATTGGCTCTCTCTCACCTTCCGGGTCGGGGATGACGAATGGTTCGCCATTGACCAGGTCGAGGTGCTGGATTTCGACTTCCGGCTGGATGTGGAAAAGGGTGTCCTGACCCGGGAGGTACGGTTCCGGGACCCCGGGGGCCGGGAGTCAATCCTGACCTCCCGCCGATTCGTCCACATGGTGCTCCCCCACATGGCGGCCATCCAGTGGAACCTCAAGCCTCTGAACTGGGAGGGGGAGATCGAGATCCGTTCGGGGCTCGACGGGTCGGTGATCAACGACAATGTGGCTCGATACCGGGAGCTATCCAGTAAGCACTTGGAAGTCCTGGGGTCGGGAGTGGAGGGGGACGACGGCATCTACCTGACGGTGCAGACCAACCAGTCGCGTAAGCGCATGACCCAGGCCGCCAGAACGCGAGTGACCGAGGACGGGACGCCGGCGCCGACCCTCAGGAGTGCGGAGTTCATGGACGAGGCGGTGGCACATCGGCTCCATGTACAGTGCCGGGAGGGCCGGACGCTCACTGTGGAGAAGGTGGTCTCGATTCGGAGTTCCTCCGATTCGAACATCAGTGAGACAGAGGTGGCGGCCCGCCAGGATATCCGTCGGGCCGGGACCTTCGACCAGTTGCTTGAGTCCCATGTCCGGAGATGGCGGAACATCTGGGACATCGCCGATATCGAACTCCAGAACGGGGATGTCCAGACCCAGCTCATCCTCCGACTTCACATCTTCCACCTCCTGCAATCGGTGTCCCTCCACACAATCGACCGGGACGCGGGGGTCCCGGCCCGTGGGTGGCATGGAGAGGCCTATCGGGGCCACATCTTCTGGGACGAGCTCTTCATCTTTCCCCTCCTGGCCTTCCACGTCCCCGAAGTGACCAGGGGCCTTCTGATGTACCGCTACCGTCGCCTTCAGGAGGCCAGGTTCCTGGCCCGGGAGGCTGGGTTCCGGGGTGCCATGTATCCGTGGCAGAGTGGAAGTGACGGGCGGGAAGAGACACAGGTGCTCCACCTGAATCCCAAGTCCGGCCGTTGGGTCCCCGACACCACCCACCGCCAGCGCCACGTCAACGCCGCCATCGCCTACAACGTCTGGAATTACTTCAAGATCACCGACGATGTGGAGTTCATGGACTCCTTGGGCGCCGAGATGATCCTGGAGATCGCTCGATTCTGGGCCAGTCTGGCCGAATGGGATCCCCACCGGGAGCGATATGTCATCGAAGGCGTGGTGGGGCCGGACGAATTCCACACCCAGGACCCGAACCGGGAAGAGCCGGGGCTCGCCAACAACGCCTACACCAATGTCATGGCCTCATGGGTCCTGCGGTGTGCCCTCCGGGTGCTGGATCTACTGGATGAGGAGCGAACGGACTGGCTCAAGCAGGAACTTGCCCTTACGGAGATGGAGATCTCCCAGTGGAAGCACATGGCCCGCAAGCTCCTCATCCCATTCCATGATGACGGCATCGTCAGTCAATTCGAGGGCTATGCGAAGCTGGAGGAGTTTGACTGGGACGGATACAGAAGCCGCTACGACGACATCCACCGTCTCGACCGCATCCTGGAGGCGGAAGGGGACGACGTCAACTGTTACAAGGCGAGTAAACAGGCCGACGTCCTCATGCTCTTCTATCTCTTCTCATTCGAGGAGTTGGAGGATCTCTTCGGATACCTGGGCTACCAGTTGACTAGGGAGTCCTACGACCGGACCGTGGCCTACTATATGGCCCGCACCTCCCACGGCTCCACCCTAAGTCAGATCGTCCACGCCTGGGTACTGGCACGCAAGGACCGGTCACAGGCGTGGAGCTTCTGGCAGCAGGCGCTCCACTCGGACATAGACGACATCCAGGGTGGAACGACACCTGAGGGCATCCACCTCGGGGCCATGGCCGGGACGGTGGACATCATCCATCGAGGGCATACCGGGATGGTCATCGAAGAGGAGGGACTCCGCTTCGATCCCCTCCTCCCCGAGGAGATCTCCGACGTCCGGATGCGGATGCGGTACCGGGGCAACTGGCTCACCCTTCACCTGGAGAGGAAGATCTTCCAGGTCTCGGTGGACCGCGGTCCCTCTCCGGCCGTCAGGGTCGCAGTAGGGGATACAGTGGCGAACCTGTCTCCAGGGGAATCCCACACCTTCCACCTGGATTGATCTCGCCGCCGTAGCCACCTACGTCCTCCGCCCCGACGATCGAGATCCCGGTCGTCGGGGCGGTCCTCTCAGAAAGGCGGCACCCAGACCCCACGGCCCTGGGCTCCCTGACGCCGGGTTTCACCCCGCCTGACGCCGGGCCTCCCTCCGCCTCACCGTACCGCCCACCACCAGGGCGGCGGAGACGATGAGGAGATTCTTGATGATGTACTGCCCCTCCATGGTTGGGGCCCAGGGAACCCGGCCGGCCTGGAAGGCCACATCCGGCATGGCCACCAGAGGCAGGAAGGTCCCTCCCAGTTGAAGGACCAGGAGCCCGATGGCCAATCGGAGGGTCCGATGGAAGAGGAATGAGGCTCCGATGAGCACCTCCCACCAACCGATGAGGATCAGCCAGCCCCGAGGCTCCAGCACCGGGAGCCACTCCACCGTGGCCAGCACCAGGGGCTCCGCGGGAGAGATCCCCAGCGGCTTCAGGATGCCGAACCAGATGAAGATGATCCCCAGGGAAACCCGGAGGGACCATGTGCCCCATCGGTCCATGAAGGTAGCGATGGACCGATCAACGTCGTCAAAACTCATGGAAAGGCACGCACCCGGAGGATGCGGGTTGTAGAGGGCCGTGCCCAGCGCATCCCCTCCAGCCGGGGATGCGTCAGTCGGACCGTCGGATGTAGTCGCCGTGCACCCAGCCCTGGACGTCACGCTGCCCCTGGACCTCACCTCGTACGTTGACGAGCCGCCACGAGCCATCTTCCCGGAGAACCTCAAGCAAGGTCCCTTGTGGGAGCGGTCCCACTTCCAGCCTCTCGTGATGGGTGCCGGGCCCCCGGCGAATATTCAAGTTCACGGTGGTGGCGTAGGTGGGAGCCTCGTCCTCCGCCCGACCGAATAGCTTCGCACGGAATGGAGCCATGGGGAAGGCCGGACCGGGATCCAGCTTCCGGCCCGGTGAGATGTCGTCGTGGCCCAGGAGTTCTGAAATCCCGTACGCCTGGATGATGACCCGGGAAGCCTCCAATGCCACATCGAGCTGCTCCGGGGTGAAAATGTGCCAACCGCAGACCCGGTCACCATGGCGGTGGCGAGCCTCCATGACCTCCTCCTCCGGGTACGCATTCCCGAACCAGGCTCGCCACCGATCGCCTTTGCGTTCCAGTAACCCGGCGTTGTCCAGTTCGATGCCAATGGAGTGCTGATTCAGCCCCCTTACGCCATCCCAGCGGCTGGGACCCGCATGCCAGGCCACTCGGTCAAAGGGGACGAGCTGGGTCACCGCTCCGTCCCGGCCGATCACCAGATGGGCCGATGCTCGGGCGTCCGGGCGGGTAAGCCAGCGGATGGAACTCTCCGCATCCCGGCCGGCGGTGTAGTGCATCACCAGGAATCGGGGCTTGAGTGCACCGCCCTGGTTGGGGGTGGCCTCGAAGCGGACTGGTTCACCGTTGTCCAGCACGAGTCGATGGTTCTCTACCTTCATGGCACACCTCCCTGTGGGACCGCTTGAAGAATGATCCGACGCCGGGGAATCCGGCCGCCGGAGTACTTCACCCTGCCTTGCTCCTGGCCTCCAACTCCGGAATCACCGGCAGAAGCCCCTTGCCTCGGCTTGCCAGGAACTCCCAGAAGGCCTGGGCCGGGGGAAGAAGGCGCTTGTCTTCCCGGCTTGTGACGTACCACTGCTTGATCACCGGTAGCCCTCGGATGGAGAGGATGACCAGCCGCCCGTCCCTGACCTCGGTGGCTACAGTGTGAGCCGAGATCACGGCGATGCCCAACCCCGCCATGACCGCCTGCTTGATGCTCTCGTTGCTCCCTATCTCCATACCCACCCGCGGTGGGAAACCGGCGGCACCGATGAGCCGGGCCGCCAGGGTCCGGGTGCCGGATCCCTTCTCCCGCATGATGAAGGTCTCGGAACGAAGCGCGGAGAAGGGGATGGAGCCCCGGGAGACGAGGCGGTGGCGGGGAGATCCCACGATCACATAGGGATGCTCACCGATGGGAGCCCGCCGGATGGGAATATCCAGAGGGGGACGGCCCGTCACCGCCAGGTCAATCTCGTAGGCACGGAGCTTGGCCATGATCTCATCTCGGTTCCCGATCTCCAGGCGAACGGATACCCCGGGCCACTCCGAGGCGAAGGCCGCCACCGCCTGGGGGAGGAAGTACTTGGCCGTGCTCACCCCGCCCACCACCACGCGCCCCCCCTCCTTGTGGCGGAGAGCCTCCAGCGCCTCTCCGCACTCCCGAAGCGCCGCCTCGATGCGTCGGGAGGTGTCCAGCACCTCTTTTCCCGCATCGTTCAGAATGAACCCTCCCGCCGTCCGTTCCGCCAGGGGCATCCCCAGCGTCTCTTCCAGTTGGCGGATCTGCATGCTCACGGCAGGGGGGGTAAGCCCCAAGGCGTCGGCACCACCGGTGATGGTGCCCGCCTGCTCCACCGCCACGAGCCCTCGGAGTTGACGGAGCGTCACCCGATCCATGCGGATGTTAAGATTTTCTTTCATGATCTGAATTCATTTTCCCTTTTCTTCACATGCTCCTGTGACCATCTTCCCATGCATGCCCCTTTTGGAACCGCTGGTGCCCGACTTGTCTCCCTGCCTCCCGGGAGCACAATTCGAAAGCCCGGTTCCAACCGCCCCCCCGCACTCCCATCTCCACAGGACGAGACGCCCGTGACCAGAGATCACGATCCCCCCAGCGCCACTCCCGACTCGTCCAGTGGCCCCTCGCAAACGCCACTGGCCGGGAACCCGCTGGCCCTTCTCAGGGAGCAGGGCCGAGGGGACGGTGAGCAACTCGACTCCACCGCCCTCCTCCAGGCCCTCCTCTCCGGGGTCGTGGCTGCCTCCCGAACCGTGGCGCTCCACCCGGAAGACAAGCACCTCCCGGAGCGGGTGGCCGGGGACTTCCAGGCCGCCCTCAGACCGTTGGCCGACTCCACTCCTATCCGACTGGATCAGCCTCCGGCCCTGGACGTCCAGGGCGACGCGGACTCCCTTGGGCTGACCCTGGTACCCCTGGAGTGGAGGCATGGACGGGCTCGTCCCCGGGATGCCGGCCCCGTCGGGTCGATCTTCGGGATCTGGCGGCCTGGTCACCAGGGCTCCCTGCGCACGGCGCTCACAGCAGCCGGTGTGGCCGTGTACGGTGCCCACACCGGCCTCGTTCTGGCCCTGAAGGGAGAAGCCCACCTGCTCCGGATGGATCCTGCCACCGGGGAGTTCCATCCGGCGCGTCCAAGCATCCGGGTTCCCGAACGAAAGAACCGATTCGCCTTCAAAGCCGAAGAGTGCCGCCGCTGGAGCCCAGCGGCCATCTCCTTCGGGGCGGCGAATTTCGTGGACGCCACCCTTCCGTACGGAGTTCCCCCCGACATCCGTAGAATACGCTGCCTGAGCGCGGAAGCATACCGCATCGTTCAGGAGGGCGGACTCTATCTCCGTCCCCACCCTGTGGGTGAACCCGCCGCCGGGGGCCACCGGCTCCTGGCCGAGGCCGCACCGGTGGCGTGGATCATGGAAGCGGCAGGTGGGCGGGCATGCGACGGGTCCTCCGAACTTCTGGACCAACCCCTGCCCCCCGCCGATCGGGGGTCCGGATTGGTATTTGGCTCCGCCAATCTCCTGGCTGCCTTCCAGGCAAGTCGTAACCGTTACGCCGAGGATGAGGCCCCCCTCTTCGGTCGCCGCGGGCTCTTCCTCCCCTGACGGCCAGACGAGGCAGGGGCTCGACATACGCGCCTCACAGCCCCCCCCAACTCGGTCTCCACGTCCATCCCTCCACCCTGGGAAGACATGTCCGAACGACATCCCATCATCTCCGTCACCGGCTCCTCCGGCGCCGGTACCACCACTGTTCGCCACACCTTCGAGCGGATCTTCCGGAGGGAAGGCGTAGATGCCGCCTACATCGAAGGGGACGCCTTCCACCGGTATGACCGCGCCGCCATGCGGGAGGTGATGAAGCAGGCGGAAGCGGAGGGGAACCGACACTTCAGCCACTTCGGCCCCGAGGCCAACCTCTTCGCCGAACTGGAAGAGACCTTTCGGAGCTACGCCGAGACTGGAACCGGGCGCACCCGCCACTACGTCCACTCCGATGCCGAGGCCGAGTGCTGGGGCGTCCCACCGGGCCACTTCACCGAGTGGACCGACCTCCCTCCCACCTCAGAGGTCCTGTTCTACGAGGGACTCCATGGCGCCCTGGTCACCGATGAGGTGAATGTGGCTCGCCACGCCGACCTCAAGATCGGTGTGGTGCCCGTCATCAATCTGGAGTGGATCCAGAAGATCCACCGGGACCGGGAGAAGCGCGGATACTCCACCGAAGCGGTGACGGACACCATTCTCCGTCGGATGCCGGACTACGTCCACTACATCTGCCCCCAGTTCACCGCCACCGACGTGAACTTCCAGCGGGTTCCCCTGGTGGACACCTCCAATCCGTTCATCGCCCGCTGGATCCCAACCGCAGATGAGTCGGCTGTGGTGATCCGCTTCCGGGACCCGCGGGGAATCGATTTCCCTTACCTCGCGGCCATGATCGACGGGAGCTTCATGTCCCGGGCCAATTCCATCGTCATACCCGGTGGGAAGCTGGATCTGGCCATGCAACTGATTCTGACCCCCATGATCATGCGCCTGGTGGAGCGCAGACGACGCCTCGTCTGAATCCACTGCCTGACCCCCTGCCGGCATACCTCTGAATTGCAACCATCAGGCGGGCAGCCTCAGCCCGCCCACAACCATAGGAGCATGGACCACACATGGACACTGGAGCCGAGACCGTAACCGGGAAGGACCGCTACAAGGCGGGAGTACTGGAATACCGGAAGATGGGATATTGGGTGCCGGACTACGAGCCCAAGGATACGGATATGCTGGCCCTCTTCCGTGTCACACCCCAGGAGGGCGTGGACCCCATCGAAGCGGCGGCGGCCGTAGCCGGAGAGTCATCCACGGCCACCTGGACGGTGGTCTGGACGGACCGCCTCACCGCCGCCGAGAAGTACCGGGCCAAGTGCTACCGTGTCGACCCGGTCCCCAACGCCCCGGGTCAGTACTTCGCTTACATCGCCTACGACCTGGATCTCTTCGAGCCGGGATCCATCGCCAACCTCACGGCCTCCATCATCGGGAATGTCTTCGGATTCAAGCCGGTCCGGGCGCTTCGCCTGGAAGACATGCGAATCCCGGTGGGCTACGTGAAGACCTTCGACGGCCCGCCCACCGGCATCGTGGTGGAGCGGGAGCGGCTGGACAAGTTCGGTCGCCCCCTCCTGGGCGCCACGGTGAAGCCTAAGCTGGGCCTCTCGGGACGGAACTACGGCCGGGTAGTCTATGAGGCACTGAAGGGCGGACTGGACTTTACGAAGGACGACGAGAACATCAACTCCCAGCCCTTCATGCACTGGCGGGACCGATTCCTCTACTGCATGGAAGCGGTGAATCGGGCCCAGGCGGCCACCGGCGAGATCAAGGGGACATACCTGAACGTCACCGCCGCCACCATGGAGGACATGTACGAGCGCGCCGAGTTCGCCAAGGAGCTGGGCTCCACCATCATCATGATCGACCTGGTCATCGGCTACACGGCAATCCAGTCCATGTCCAAGTGGGCCAGGAAGAACGACATGATCCTCCACCTCCACCGGGCAGGGCACTCCACCTACACCCGTCAGAAGACCCACGGCGTCTCCTTCCGGGTCATCGCCAAGTGGATGCGGCTGGCCGGCGTCGACCACATCCACGCCGGCACCATCGTGGGGAAGCTGGAGGGTGACCCCGCCGCCACCAAGGGCTACTACGATATCTGTCGGGAGCGCTACAACGCCCAGAATCTGGAGCGGGGCCTCTTCTTCGATCAGGACTGGGTCTCGACCCTCCCGGTCATGCCGGTGGCCTCCGGGGGGATCCACGCCGGCCAGATGCACCAACTCATCCACCTCCTGGGTGAGGACGTGGTGCTCCAGTTCGGAGGGGGCACCATCGGCCATCCCATGGGCATCGCCGCTGGGGCCGAAGCCAACCGCATCGCCCTGGAAGCCATGATCCTGGCCCGGAACGAAGGGAAGGACATCATGGAGGAAGGACCCGAGATCCTCCGGGCCGCCGCCCGGCACTCCACCCCCCTGAAAGCGGCGCTGGATGTGTGGAAGGACGTCACCTTCGACTACGCCTCCACCGATACGCCGGACTTCGTGCCCACCGCCACCCCGTCCTTCTGACCCGGAGCCACGCCATGCCAATGCGACTGACACAGGGAACCTTCTCCTTCCTTCCCGACCTCACCGACGAGCAGATCACCGCACAGGTCCAGTACTGCCTGGACCAGGGGTGGGCGGTGAACATCGAATTCACCGATGAGCCCCACCCCCGGAACACATACTGGGAGATGTGGGGCCACCCCATGTTCGACGTGGCCGACGCCGCCGGGGTGATGCTGGAACTGGCCGAGTGCCGGAAGGTCTACGGCGACCGATACATCCGCCTGTCCGCCTTCGATGCCTCGCCTGGGTGGGAGTCCATGCGACTCTCCTTCATCGTGAATCGCCCCGCCCACGAGCCCGGCTTCCGCCTGGAGCGCCAGGAGATGGCCGGCCGGATGATGCGGTACTCCACCCGATCCTACGCCGCCGAGAAGCCGGCGGGGGAGCGCTACGGGGATGACTGACGGCGAACTGACCGGGGGGGAGGACTCCTCCCCCCCGGAGGCCGTGGATCTCCGCTCGGCCTTCGAGAGCTCCGGAGTCAAGGAGATCCTGGAGGAGTTGGACCGGGAGTTGGTGGGATTGGTGCCGGTGAAGCGCCGGATCCGGGAGATCGCCGCCCTCCTCCTGGTGGAACGGGCCCGAAGGGAGCTGGGACTGTCCCATGAGCCTCCCACCCTCCACATGAGCTTCACCGGGAACCCAGGTACCGGAAAGACCACGGTAGCAGGGAAGATGGCCGATCTCCTCCACCGACTCGGATACATCCGCCGAGGTCACCTGGTGTCTGTGACCCGGGATGATCTGGTTGGGCAGTACATCGGTCACACTGCGCCCAAGACCAAGGAGATCCTGAAGAAGGCCATGGGCGGGGTACTCTTCATCGATGAGGCCTACTACCTGTACCGCGCCGAAAATGAGCGGGACTACGGGCAGGAGGCCATCGAGATCCTCCTGCAGGTGATGGAGAACCAGCGTGACGATCTGGTGGTGATCCTGGCGGGGTACGCGGACCGCATGGAAACCTTCTTCACGGCCAATCCCGGGTTCCGCTCCCGCATCGCCCATCACGTGGACTTCCCGGATTACTCCGACGAGGAGCTCCTGGAGATCGCGGAAACCATGCTGGCGAGGCAGAGTTACCGCCTCTCCGACGAGGCGGCGGAAGCACTCCAGCGTTACATCGGGCTACGGCGGGCGCAGCCCCACTTCGCCAATGCCCGCTCCATCCGGAATGCACTGGACCGGGCACGCCTCCGGCAGGCCAACCGGCTCTTCGAGACATCCACCGGACCGGTAGACGCCAGGGCGCTGTCGACGCTGGAGGCGCCGGACATCCTGGCCAGCAGGGTGTTTCAGGGGAATGCCTCAGGAGGCGGAGGCACTCCCGGCTGACGCCTCCACCTCTCCCCCGCCGCCCGGATCTTCCCGGCTCGCTCCTCACCGCCGTGGTCGTCCCCGCCCCCCTCCCGGGGGAGGACAAAGGTGAAGGTGGAGCCGGAGCCCACCTGGCTCTCCACCCCCACACGGCCCCCGTGGGCCTCCACGATCCTGCGGACAATCGCCAGCCCCAGCCCCGTGCTGCGCTCTCCGGCAGTGGGCTGCACGCTGGTCCGACCGAAGGCGGTGAAGAGGATCTCCATCTCCTCCTCCGGGATTCCCGGGCCCTGGTCCCGGATATGGACCGCCACCTCCCGGGGCCTGGGCTCCACCGTGAGAACCGCTGTGGCCCCCGGAGGAGAGTACTTCACCGCATTGGAGAGTAGATTGGCCAGGACCTGGCCGATGCGGATGGGGTCGGCATGGATCAGGAGATCCGGATCGGGGATCTCGCTGCGGAGCGTCAACTCCTTGGCGGCCAGAGAGGGATGAAGCGACTCAACCTCCTCTTCCACCACCTCCGCCAGCTTCATGGAGACGGGCTCCAGTCGGAGGTGTCCCGATTCGATTTCCCTGGCGCCCAGCATATCATCAACCAGAGTGAGCATAGTGAGCCCCCCCTTCCGGATCCGGTCCAGGATCTGGCGCTGCGCCGGGGTCACCGGACCGTAGTGTTCCCGCTCCAGGAGGAGGAGGAGGCCGAGGATCGAATTCAGCGGACTCCGGAGGTCGTGGGCGGCCATCCCCACGAACCGGTTCTTGAGTTCATCCATCTCCAGCAGGCGTTCGTAGAGGCGGCTCTTCTCCACGATGGTGGAGATCTGGCCCGCCAGCCGGGTGAACAGCTCCACATGGACATCCCGATAGGTTCCCGGCTCCAGACTCGAGAAGAAGAGGAAGCCGACGGGACGTCCCATGGCCACGAGGGGACAGGTGAGAGATGACCGGACCCCTTCGGCGAGAACCATCCGGGTGGGCTGGGACCCGGGCTTCTTTCGGAGGTAGGCCTCAAGATCGTTCAGGACCCGGGGGTCTCCCGTGTCGAGGATATCCTGCAGGCTGCTTCCGGCAAGGGGGGCTGAGTAGCCCTTCTTCAGGCGCATCTCGCCGATGTCGCTCCGGGCCCACCGAGCCTCCACTCGCTCTCCGGATTCATCCAGCAGAGCAAGTCCGATCCGGTCATACGGGATCAGGTCCCGGAAAGCTTCATAGATCCCGTCAAGCACCTGATCCAGGAGAAGGCCCGCGTTCACCCGCTCCGTCACCCGGGCCAACTCCAGCATCTCCCGGTGATTGCGGTCCAACTGCCGGGCCAGTTCCTGGAGGGCATGGCCCAGACGGGTCATCTCGTCATCCAACTCAGGGTCCACCGGCACCTCCGCGTCGAAGCGTTGCTCCGACATGGCACGAACGGCCTCGGTGTAGCTCCGGATCCGGAGGTCTGACTCGAATCGGTCATGGGCCATGGAAGGTCCCCGAGCTCTCATTATGGTTCGGCGAAACCGCCGTGCAGGACGGCGGTGTTCGGATCCTGAAGGTGAGAGCATCGGGGGCAGATCACCCCCAACGCTCACTTTTCCACGACGGCGTCGGAAACTACCTTACAATTAGTCCAAGCTTCTTGAAGGACACTCCAGGCGTTCCTGTCCTTCCCTGGCCCACCCTCTCCGGGGAGGTTTTGCCTTGTCTTCGGTACCGGCCCACAGCGAATTCCCGGCCTGCGGACAGGACTGCTTCCTCCGACTTACCCATCGCGTGGCCAAGGTAGGAAGCTGGTCCCTGGATGTCTCAACCGGCGCCTTCCACGGGTCGCCGGAGCTGTGTTCCCTGCTGGAGTTGGGAAACGACCATCCATCCTCCCTGGACGAGGCCCTCTCCTTCTTCCTCCCCTCCGGCCGACGCCTGGTCCGCTCCGCCCTGGAGCGTTGTCTCGAAGAGGAGGCCTCCTTCGATGTGGAGGCGCCGGCCCGGACCGCGCGGGGCCAGAGGCTCAGACTTCGGATCCTGGGCGAAGCCATGCGTCCCGTCGGGCGATCCGGGCTCCATCTGCATGGGATCTGTCAGAACGTCACCTCCATCCATCGGATGAGGGAGTCGCTTCGCATCCAGGAAGAGCGATTCCGGCTCCTGGCCTCCGCCACCAACGACGCCATCTGGGACTGGAACCCGGATACCGACGAGGTATGGTGGAATGACGGCGTGGAGTCCCTCTTCGGGTATCGGCAGGACGAGGTTGGTTCCGAAATGGAGACGTGGCTGGCGCTGGTGCACCCCGAGGACCTGGAGGAGGTCCGTGCGTCGCTGACAGAGGCGATCCGGGAAAGGGCAACCACCTGGAAGGGGGAACACCGGTTTCGACGAGCCGATGGGAGCTGGGCCTGGGTGCTGGCCCGGGCTCGGCTGGTTCAGGACCTATCGGGGAGGGTCATCCGGGTGGTAGGCGGCATGACCGACCTCACCGCACATCGTGAAATGGAAGAGAAGCTGGCCCGAACCCGGCACCTGGAGAGCCTGGGCCGGCTGGCCGGTGGGATCGCCCACGACTTCAACAACGCCCTCGCCTCCATCCTGGGTGCGACGGAACTCCTCCTCATGGACCCCCCCACCGATCCCCATGCCAGGTCCGATCTGGATCAGGTCCGTCAGGCGGCCAGGAGGGGGGCGCGGCTCACGGGACAACTCCTCGCGCTGGCGCGCCGGCAGATCCTCCGGCCGGAGACGCTGGATGTGAACGAGCTGGTAGGCTCGGTGGTCTCTGCCGCCCGCCTTGACCTGGCGCCTGGGATACGGCTTGGTTTCAGGGCCGGCGAGTCGATACCTCCCATGATCGCTGATGCCCAGCAGATCGAAGGGGTCATCCTTCAGCTCATCGCCAATGCGTCCGACGCCATGCCCCAGGGCGGTGAGATCGTGGTGGAGACGGATGTGGAGCCGGCCATCTCGGGAGGTCAGCCGGCACGGGTGGTTCTCCGGGTCCGCGACGAGGGCATGGGCATGGACGCCCTCACCCTGGACAGGATCTTTGATCCGTTCTTTACCACCAAGGACGAGCCTGGAGCCGGGTTGGGGCTCGCGGCGGTCCATGGAACCATCATCCAGAGCGGGGGAAGCGTGAATGTGGAGAGCACACCGGGGGAAGGCACCACCTTTACGATCCGGCTTCCTGCAAGGCGCATGGAGATTGACGAGGAGGGTACTGAATGGGAGAGGGGCAGGGGTCTCTAGACCCCGTGGAGGTGGCCCACTCTCTCTCGGGACCCTCGCCTTGGGGGGCACCCTCCTGGTGATCCTGTTCATGGCGGCGCCGCTCCGGGCTGCTGGTCCCGGAGATGCGCCGGTACCCGCTCCCCTCCAGAGCATCTCCTCCTCCCTCCACTCCGACCCGGGGATCCCCACCCTCAGGGAGGTGGTGGGCCACGACCCCACTGAACGTCTGACACGCCCATCCGAGGTGGTTCGATACCTCGAGGCCCTGGCCGGGGCCGCACCGGACCGGGCCCGCCTGATCCGGTATGGCCGGTCATGGCAGGGGCGACCCCTGGTCATGCTGGCCATCACCGCTCCGTCCAGGTGGGAGTCGGAAGAAGAACTCATGGCCGGGTTGGCGCGCCTGGCCGACCCCAGGGGGCTGAGCGACGGGGAGGCGGAGCGCCTGGTGACGGAACTCCCTGTGGTCACCGCCCTCATCCACGCCGTCCATGGAAACGAGGTCACCCCGGTGGCGTCGGCTCTCATGCTGGCTCACCACCTCCTGGCGGCGTCGGAGGATCCAGTGGTGCAACGGATCCTCGCCGAATCGGTGGTGCTCATCGACCCCTTGCAGAACCCGGATGGGCGTGCCCGCTTCCTGGCGGAGAACACCCTGGGAATGGGGCTGGAGCCGGACCCGGATCCCCTGGCCGCGGAGCGCGATCACCCGTGGCCCGGCTCCCGGTCCAATCACTACCTCTTCGACCTGAACCGGGACTGGTTCGCCCTGACCCAGGTGGAGACGCTCCATCGGGTTCGCGAACTCTTGCGCTGGAATCCCCACGTTGTCGCCGACCTCCACGAGATGGGGAGCAATAGCACCTACTACTTCCCCCCCTCAGCCGCCCCGGGGAATCCCCACACCACCGCCACCCAGGACACCCTCTTCGCCCTCTTCGGTCGTGAAAACGCCCGGGTCTTCGACGAGCAGGGCTGGCCCTACTTCATCCGGGAGATCTTCGACGGAACCTACCCCGGATACGGGGCCACCTGGCCCACCGCCCACGGGGCCCTGGGCAAGACCTTCGAGCAGGCTTCCCCCCGGGGTCTGGTGGTGGAGCGTGACGACGGCGCCCTCCTGACCTACAGCGACGGCGCGGAGCGGAACTTCCAGGCGGCGCTCCGGACCGCCCTCACCGCCGCCGAGCATCGGGAACGCATCCTCAGGAGCTATCTGGCGTTCCGGGAGAGTGCGGTGCGGGAGGGGCAGACAGGGGTCCGGGCCTACCTTCTGCCTCCAGGCAGGGATCCGGGGCTGGCTCACAGACTGGTTCAGGTGCTGGTGGAGAACGGGATCCAGGTGGACGTGGCCTCCGAACCCTTCCAGGCGGAGGGGCGAGAGTATCCCCGGGGCACCTGGGTCGTGCCCATGGACCAGCCTGCCGGACGACTGGTCCGGAATCTCATGGATCCCGAGACTCCCATGGACCCGGACTTCCTGGCGATCCAGGAAGAGCGCCGGGCCCAGCGCCTCCCGGCCCAGATCTACGACCTCACCGCCTGGAGCCTCCCGCTTCTGTGGAATGTGGAGTCCGTAGCGGTACGGAGCCCGCTGGACATCGCCCGGGAGACGATCCACCCGGTTCGGACCGGGGTGGAACTGGACGGGCCCAGCCTTTTTGGACTCCGGGAGGTCGCCGCCTGTGAGACAGCCGTTCCCGCCGACCTCCCCGCGGCCCGGGTGGGGTGGCTCTTCCGCTGGGAGAGCCGGACCGCCGCCGCGGTGGGACAGGCGCTGGCCCGGGGAGTCCCCCTGAACGCCGCTGGTGGTTCGTTCTCATTGGATGGAGAGGCGTTCCCGGTGGGAACGATCCTGGCCCGAAGGGCAGAACTGTCCTCCCAGGACCGGCGCACGCTGGCGGCCCTCGCCCATGTCCACGGAATTGAACCGGTACCGGTGGATGACGGCTTCGTGGATGGGGGGATCTCCCTGGGGAGCAATCAGATGCGGCGGCTCCCGGGAGGACGGATCCTCCTCCTTTGGGATACCCCGACCTCCAGCCAGTCTGCCGGGTGGGCGCGCTGGGTCCTGGAGCGACGCTACGGACTCCCGGTCACGGCGGTGCGGGCCGGATCGCTCGGACGCGCCCAGCTCTCCCGGTACAGCGTCATCGTCATGCCCCAGGGTGACTATCGGGGCGTTCTGGAGGGCCAGACCCTGGACCGCCTGCGCCACTGGATCCGGGAGGGCGGGACCCTCATCACCATGGGCGAGTCCACCCGATGGGCAGCCTCGGAAGGGGTAGGGCTGGTGGCGACCCGGGCCGAGCTCCGGGAGTCGGTTCCCTCCACCGCCCGGGAGCCGGGAACCCCCATCAACCTCCTGGATGCAGTGACCCCGGAGCGGGAACAACCTGAACCCATTTCCGGGGCTCTCCTCCGGGTGCATCTGGACGACACCGATGTCCTCGCGGCCGGTGCCGGAGCGGAGTTGCCGGTCCTGGTCTCCGGCAGCCGCATCTTCAGCCCGGTCTCGCTGGATCGCGGACGCAACGTGGGCGTCTTTGCGCCCCTGGATGAACTGGTGATCAGCGGAGTGGTCTGGGAGAGCGCCCGCCCGCAGCGAGCCTCCAAGGCCTTCCTCATCCGTCAACCGGTGGGGCGGGGGCGCGTGGTGGCCTTCGCCGAAGACCCGAATTTCCGGGGCTACGCCGAAGGCACCCAACTCCTCTTCATGAATGCCGTCCTCCTGGCCCCGGCGTTCTGACGGAACCGACGGATCTCCCCTCTCATCCTACCGGAGAAAAATCATGACGTCTCCTTCCTTCAAGTTCCTCGTTCCCGCATCCCTCCTGATGGTGGGGATGGCCGCCTGTGAACCGGCGGTGGACGAAGCCACCCTGAATGCCCGGCTGGCGGAGGTGCAGGCCGACTTGGAAGACCGCTTCACCCCGGGGCTCCACACCCTCATGGTGGACCTGGGGGTGCGGCATGCCAACCTCTGGTTCGCGGGAGAGGCGGAGAATTGGCCCCTGGCCGACTATATGGTGCACGAGTTGGAAGAGTTGGTGGAAGAGATCGAGGCACTCCACCCCACCTACCGGGAGGTTCGGGTGGCCGAACTCATCGGAGAGATGACCCACCCGGCCATCGAGGCGTTGGAGGACGCAGTGGATGCCGGGGATTTGGCCGCCTTCCAGCGCGCCTACGACGACCTGACGGTGGCTTGCAACGCCTGCCACATCGCCTCCGACAAGGCGGCGCTGGTGATGCAGCGGCCCACGGCGCCCATGTCCACGAACCTCCGCTTCACTCCGGAGCGCTGACGGGCTCCACCAGGGCGTTTGCCTGATCGGGAAAGAGGCGGGCGAGGCCCTCTCGGCTGGCCGGTGCCACCCCTCGCTCGGTGATGAGCCCGGTGATGAGGCGGGCGGGTGTCACATCGAAAGCCGGGTTCCCCACGGGGGAGCCCGGCGCCGTCACCTGAATGGTGGCAAGCTCCCCGGAGGCTGTGGCCCCGGTGAGGTGTGTGACCTCCCGGGCCGCCCGCTCCTCAATGGGGATATGGCCACCGGAATCCAGAGTCCAATCGATGGTGGACGAGGGGGAGGCCACGTAGAAGGGAATTCCCAGATCATGGGCCGCCAGCGCCTTGAGATACGTGCCGATCTTGTTCGCCACATCGCCTGAGGCGGTGGTGCGGTCGGCGCCCACGATGCACAGGTCCACCTCGCCCCTCTGCATGATGTGCCCCCCTGCGTTGTCCACGATTATGGTGTGAGGGATCCCTTCATGCCCCAGTTCCCACGCCGTGAGGGCTCCGCCCTGATTCCGGGGGCGGGTCTCGCCGACCCAGACATGAAGGGGAATCCCCTCCCGGTGAGCCTGGTAGAGGGGGGCCGTGGCAGTTCCCACATCCACGGTGGCCAGCCAGCCGGCGTTGCAGTGGGTGAGGACCCGCACCGGTTCGCCACCCCGTCGCTTGGCCACCTCGCGGATGAGCCGGAGCCCGTGTTCGCCCATGGCACGGTTCCCTTCCACATCCTCATCGGCGATGAGGCCCGCTTCCCGGTAGGCCGTGGTGGCCCGCTCCCGTTCCGGCACCTCCTGCACCGCTCTGCCGACCCGCCCTAGCGCCCACTCCAGATTCACGGCGGTGGGCCGGGTGGCCCGGAGGCGGGTCAGCGCCTGCTGGAGGCCTTCGTCATCGGGCCTCTCCCGGAGCGCCAGCGCCAGGCCATACGCTGCGGTGGCACCGATGAGGGGAGCCCCCCGAACCTGCATCCCCGCGATGGCCGCCGCCGCCTCGCCCACCGAGGTGAGGCGCACCACCTCGAAGCGGTGGGGGAGACGACGCTGATCGATGATCCGCACCGACCATCCGTCCGTGTCGAGCCAGATGCTGCGATAACCCTTCCCGTCCACCTTCATCGCCCTCTCCCGGTTCCCGAGTGCCTCCATGGAAAGACCCGGCCCCTCCCTGGGAAGGAGCCAGCGATAAGAACCTATGGCAAACGGGCCGTGGAGGGCAAAAGGGAGCCCAAAGCCCACCTCTGTGAGCTCCTCCCTTCTCCTCTCTCGCCTCTTTCCTACCGGGCTCTCGTTCCTTAGAGGAGCATGCCGGCGATGGTGGCGGTCATGAAGGCGGCGAGGGATCCGGCGATCATGGCGCGAAGACCGAGTCGCGACAGGTCCCCCCTCCGCTCCGGGGCGATCCCGCCGATCCCGCCGATCTGGATGGCGATGGACGAGAAGTTGGCGAACCCGGAGAGGGCGTAGGTGGCGATGATGATGGAGCGGGGCTCGAGCCCACCGACTCCGCCCTCAGCCCCTGCCAGGATTGCAGATAGCTGCAGGTACGCGACGAACTCATTCACCACCGTCTTCAGTCCCATGAGGGACCCCACAGTGGGTGCATCAGCCCAGCTCACCCCCATGAGATACGCCAGGGGCGCCAGCCCCCACCCCAGGATTCCCTCCAGAGAGAGATCCGGGAGTCCCACGAAGCTCCCGGCCCACCCGATCCCGGCGTTGAACATGGCGATGAGGGCGATGAAGGCCAGGAGCATGGCGCCAACATTGAGGGCGAGTTGGAGTCCCTCAGCCGCTCCTCCGGAGGCCGCCTCGATGGAGTTCACGTAGCGCTGCTCCAACTCCACCCCCAACTGGGTCTGTGTCTCCGGGGTCTCGGTCTCCGGGACCATGATCTTGGCAATGACCAGCGCCGCCGGCGCAGACATCACCGAGGCGGCGATGAGGTGCCCGGCGATATCGGGAAAGTAGACCACCAGCATCCCCACGAAGGCGGCAAGGACTCCTCCCGCCACCGTGGCGAACCCGCCGGTCATGACGGCCATGAGCTCCGAGTTCGTCATCTTCCGGATGAACGGCTTCACCAGAAGGGGAGCCTCGGTCTGTCCCACGAAGATGTTCCCGGCGGCGGAGAGGGTCTCGGCACCGGACGTGCCCATGGTGCGTTGCATCACCCACGCCACTCCCTTCACCAGGATCTGCATGATCCCCAGGTGATACAGGAGGCTCATGAGGGACGAGAAAAAGATGATGGTGGGTAGGACGTTGAAGGCGAAGAATGCCCCGGTATTGGCCACCAGCTCGGTGGTCTCCTGAATGGGCATCCCCGGCTCTCCCACACCCACCGGCACCGTATTGAAGACCAGATCGCCGAAGATGAAGCGGGCGCCCTCCACGGTGAAACCCAACAGCGCCACGACCACGTCATTCAGCCACCTGAAAAGTCCGGCGCCCAGGGGCGTCTTGAGAATGAAGACGGCAAACCCCAGCTGTAGCGCCAGCCCCCATCCCACCACTCGCCACGGGATCTTCTTCCGGTTCGTGGAGAGGGCCCAGGCCAGCACCCCGATGAGGAGGAGCCCCAGGAGTGACCGGAGTCGATCCCAGAGGGGCGTGTCCAGGGGCTCCTGCGCCTGAAGCAAGCCCTCCTGCCCCGCCGCTGGGCCAACCTGCCCAACCGGGCGCGTGTCAGGTGGACCGGATAATCCTGTGGCCTCCACGGCGACCAGGGACGCCGAGGCTTCGCCTATGGCAGTAGGAGAGTGGGCTCCGGCCCCCCAGGCTCCGGCCAGGAGAAGGACGAGGGTGAAGAACCAGAGGAGGAGGTGTCCGCGGGAGGGTCGGCGCATGGGGATCCGTGGCCATCAGCTCCCGACGACGCCTCCATCGTTCCGGGTGATCACCACCACCGCAGACCGGGGTCGGGCGCTGCCTCCGTCGGGCCAGTGCGAGGTGAGGATGGGGTTCTCCTCCGAGCCCTCGCCGGGATGCTGAAGATTGATGAAGAGAGTTCGGTTGTCCGGGGTGGCGATACAGCCCGTCACCTCCTGGCCACGGCACCCCACGAGGAAACGTCGAATGTCCCCCGTCACGGGATCCGCCGCAAGGAGGGCATTGTTTCCGAAGCGCTCGAACTCCCGCACCTGTTGGCTGGTTCCCATGTCCATCTCGATCCACATCGTCCCCCGATAGTCGATCCAGAGGCCGTCGGGGCTGGCGAACATGTTGGTCTCGTCCAGGGCGGGCGCGCCCGGTGCCACCACGACCTCGCTGTCTTCCGGTGGGCCGGCCAAGACGAAGAGGTCCCAGCGGAACCGGAGAGCCTCATGCCGATCGTCGTCTTCCCTCCATCGAACGATGTGACCGAAGGCATTGCGGGGGCGAGGGTTGGCAGCGTCCACCGGGACAGTATCGCCCCGCTCGGTATTGTTGGTGAGCGTGAAGAAGACTTCACCTGTCACAGGGTGGATGGCCCCCCACTCGGCCCGGTCCATGGGGGTGGCTCCCACCGTGTCCGCCGCAAGGCGGGTGTTCACCAGCACGTCGGCCTGATCTCGGAACTCCACCCCGGCTCGGCGGGCGGCGGCCTGGAAGGCAGGGTCATCCACGTCCAGGGCGAGCCACTCGCCACTCCCGTCGTCGTGGAACCGGGCGGCGTAGAGGACGCCGTGGTCCAGGAGATCACCACGGGCACCGGGTGTCCAGGGATCTCTGGTCACGAACTTGTAGATGTACTCGTTGGGTGCGTCGTCTCCCATGTAGAGGGTGAGGGGGCGCCCCTCCACTGCCGGAGCCGCCACACACCCCTCGTGCCCGAATCGGCCCAGACTCGTGCGCTTCACAGGCGTGCTTTCCGGATCGAAGGGATCGATCTCCACGATCCACCCCATGGTGTTGGGCTCATTCCGGTAGTCCTCTTCCGGGACGGGACCCTGCTGGGAGGCGTCGAAGCGGGCGTACTCATCCACATCCTGCACCGTGGCCCACCCATACCGGGACGAATGGGCCGGGACACCGTAGCGGGTGTGTTCCCGGGGCGCATCGCCCCGATTCGCGAAGTAGAAGGCCCAGTTCTCCTCGCAGGTCAGGTAGGTATTCCAAGGGGTGACGCCGTGGGCGCAGTTGTTCAGCGTTCCCCGGGCCCTCGTTCCGTCGGGGCTGTACCGGGTCCGCACCAGGGGCGAACCCCGGACCGGCCCCTGGATCTCCACCGGTGTGGCGGCGGTGATCCGGCGATTGTAGCGCCCCCTGACCACCTCCCACTCACCGTGAACGGTCTCCCGGATCTCCACCACGGAGACGCCGTGGGCTGCCACCTCCTTTCGGACCTCGTCGGGTACCGTGCGCACACCGTCCACCACGGTGGGGCCGCTGGCGTGCAGCTTCTGGATGTCCACGTATTCGTGATTCACACAGAGGAGCCCGTGCCGGTTCGCCTCCCTCCCCTCTCCCAGTGGGAAGAAGTGCATCCCGTCATGGTGATGCCCCACCTGGCACTCCTGATCGGCTCCTGAATTCAACCCTCCGTCTCGATACGGCGGGTAGTCCCCGCAGATGGGGGTCCCCGCCGGCAGGAATGGGCGGGCACTGTACCCCCTGGCCACCCGGATCCCGTCGCCGTTGTAGATGGGGACCGGCTCGAAGCCCAGGTGTAGATCTCGGACCCGTTCCCGGGTGACCTCGCGAGTGGCGGCGGCGAGAGGTGTGGCGAACGCTGACGACCCGGCCACGACTCCACCGACTCCGAGCCCTTTCAGCCCTGCGGTGGCCAGAAACCCGGCGAAGGCAGCCCGCACGCTCCCGTGTACCATCTCCCGCCTTGAGAACCGACGCTCCAAGAGCTCCTGGAAGTGGTTCTTGGGAGACGGGTTGAGGGTTACATCCTCGCTGTTGCCTTCCGGGAAGTGTGTGGTGAGCTTCTTCGTCATGGTGGGTACCGAGGGTCGCGGCTTGTGGAGGGTCGGGGCTTGTGGTCGGGGCTCCATCCAACCGGGGCGGGAGGAAGGCCTCTCGCTACTCTGCCGGGTACCCCGCCGCCGCCGCACCGGATGTCACGGTCAGGTCACAGGGCCAACCCCCCCCCGCCCTGCGCACCTGCCGCTCCACTCCAGCTGGTTTCAAACCCCTGACTGCTTCGGCCATGCCCATCCTCCTTCGCCGTCCCTCGTCTCTCTTCCGCCGTTCCAGCTCTCTCCCGGTCCTCTCCTTCCTGCTGCTGTTCTCGGCGCTCTCAGGGTGTGTGGCGGAAGAGGGCACCGGGGAGCGTGGAGACACGTCCACTCCAGTGGAGGGACGGGCCGGGGAAGGTGCGCCGCCGGCCCGGGCGCTGGGGCTCGTGGTGGATGCCCTGAATGAGGAGATCCTCCGCTCCACCCTGGGCGCCGCCTCAGTTCCCACCATCTTGGAGGTCCTGGAAGGCGGGGCATGTCTCGAGCATGCCGTGACCCACTTCCCCTCGGTGACGGCGGCCGCCATGTCCACCATCTGGACCGGCGCTTACGGGAATGTGACGGGCATCGCCGCCAACCAGCAGCATGCCCTCCCCCGGGACGCCCACACCGTCCTGGATCGGACTCGGGGCTTCCACTACGACCCCCTGGCGGCTGAGCCCATCTGGATCACCGCCGGCCGGCACGGGCTCCCCATGGGCGGGCACCACGTGACCCAGGGGCCTGGAGTCCCCGGATTCCCGGCCCGGCTTTCCGATGACGACCCGGAGCCGTTGGAGGCCAGACGCCGTGAAGCC
>SKJY01000305.1 GCA_007121775.1 Gemmatimonadota bacterium | reverse complement strand
CGAAACTCGCCAGCCACCAGAGCGCGATTCACCGACCGCCCAAGACCCCAGCCCTCACCCCATCCACCCCCTGAAGACCCCCCTACCGTCTTGTGGGTGGATGCCGTTGGTAAGGCAGACGTGGCGGTTGGGGTCCCGGCGTCTGCGGTCGCCCTCCCAACAGCGCCCACGAACAAGAGGGTAGGGGGGCACCAGGGTATGTGAGGGTAGAGGGCGGATGGGTGAGGGGACCTTCCAGGCCCCTCTGATCCCCTCCGATCCACTCTGATTATCCAAAAACCGAACCGGGGTTCGGTTTTTGGGGGGCGGTTCTCGATTTGATGTTGGGACGGGGGAGTCTGGAGGAGATCCTGTGGCAATTGAATGCGGCTTATCCGGGAGACTCGGCTGAAGCTTCCAGCACATCGTAGGACGGGGAGGGAAGTGCCCCGGCACCGGGGACTACCTGACGCCGGTGGAAGTCCAGTTGACCCAGATGGTAGGCCAAATGCATGGCCGTGTGGAGGAGGAAGTCTCCGGTGCGGAGGCGCCGTTCCCTGAGAAGCTCCGGGTAGGGTGAATCCAGCGCTTCGGCCGGGAGCCGGCCCAGGACCGCCGAGACGGTTGCCGCGGCACGATCCACCTCGGCTAGAACTTCGGCCCGAGTGAGACCTCGGACCGAAAGTTCCCGGTCCCGGTCCCGGGAGTAGCCTGTGTTTCCCAGCACCGCTCCTACATAGTGCTCCAGGTTTCCCGCCACATGCACGGCCAGGGTACCTCCGGTGTTTGGTCGCCCAGGCAGTTCAGCCCAAAGGAGTTCGTCCTTGGGGTAGGCTGCAACCTGCCGACCTACCACCTCCAGATCCCGGACAAGGAGCCGGCGCAGTGCGTCCGGAGTCATGGGACCGTCACCTCTTTCTCGCTGACCTCAAGCCCGGGGGCCGGTGGTGTCCTCCTGTGTTGTTCCTTGGCCAGCCAGAGCCCCAGGACGCCCCACGCCGCCGCCAGGGGGATCACAGTTAGGGTGAGGGCGGCGATGCCTCCGCCAAGCTTTCCGAGAAATCCTTCGGTCCAGGCACCCACGACGTCGCCGGTTCTGTACACGAAGGTGTCCACCACCGCCTTGGACTTGTACTTGTCTTCCCTCCCCACCACGGTGAAGAGGGTTTCTCGGGCGGGCCGGGTGATCCCCCGCTGCACCGCCCGATATGATGCTTCGAGCAGAATCAGGGCGGCGAAGGTGCCGGAGATGGCAAGGCCGATGAACCCGAGGCTGACTGTGATGGGCAGGAGCACCAGCGCTACCCCCACGCCGAGACGCCGCATGATTTGCCCGGTTACCGAAAGCTGCAGTACCAGCGTTGCCACCTGGGTCCAGAAGTCGATCTGGGCGAAAAACCCGGTACGCTGGTCCATCTCGTCCGTCATCTGCGCCACCACCTGCAGGCGGGTGAAGTAGATGAAGGTAGCCATGATGGCCATGATGAGGACGAAGACGCAGATCCCCAGTAGGTAGGGGGATCTGACAACCGCTCGGAACCCTTCCCAAGCGCTTCCGCCGATGACTTCTTCCTCCCGTACCACAGGTGGGGCTTCCGGATCGTCGGGATCCACTTCCGAGAGGCTCTCTGGCTGAAGGCGTGCAACTAGCGCCGCCATCACCACAGCCAGCGCCAGGAAGCCCACCGCGATGAGGATGAGGTTGGCGGTTCCGAGCTCCTCGACGTAGGTCCAGGCCAGCCAGGGTCCGAAGATGGCACCCGCCGTCCCTCCCACCGCCACGATTCCGAAGAGGCGCTTGGACTGCTCCAGCGAGAACCGGTCCACCATCAGCGCCCAGAACACCATGGTGCTGAAGAGGTTGAAGACGCTGAACCAGACGTAGAACACCCGCCCTGACACCTCCCCGGTGGCCTCCGGGGCGAACTGCAGGAGCGCCCAGAAAACCAGAAGGCTGGCCCCGAAAAAGAGGTAGGTGGCGGCGATGAAGCGGATCCGCCGGAAGCGGGACACCAGGTACCCGAAGATGGGGTTCACCGCCAGCGTAACCACCGCCGTCCCGATGAAGAGGAGCCGGACCGTGTCCAGCCCGCTCTGCATCCCCAGCGCCTCTCGGGCCGGCCGGATCACCATGAGGGCCGTGAGGACGCAGAAGAAGAAGGCCATGGAGGCCAGGAGCGCCGGGACTTCCCCGGCGCGCACATTGGTGATCCGTTGGACGACGGCGGTCACAAGGACTCCGGATCAGGCGGTGGGGAGGGAGTCCACCAGCTCCACCATCCTCCGGCGCATGGCAGCGTCGGGAAGCTCTCCGTAGGCGGCTCCCATATTGTCGGCCATGTTCACGGGGCGGCTGGTGGCTGGGGTGATGGCGGTCACTGCCGGATGGGCGGCGATGAACTTGAGGAAAAACTGGGCCCAGGTATGGGCACCGAACTCGGCGGCCCACTCCGGCACTTCGCGCCCGGCCACCCGGTTCCAGAGGCGGGTGCGCCCAAAAGGTGCGTAGACCAGCACGGCGATTCCCCGATCCTGGGCCAGCGGGAGGATCACCTCCTCGGCGAAGCGGTTGTCCACAGCGTAGTCGGTGCCGATGAAGTCCAGCTCCTCATTGCGCATCACGTCGATGAGCTCGTCGTACTGGCGCTCAAACGTGGTGGTGATTCCCAGATAGCGGATCCGTCCCTCCTGCTTGTACTCGCGGAGGATGCCGAGTTGGGCCGGTGGATCCCCCATGTTGTGGACCTGGATGAGGTCGATGACAGGCTTGCCGATGCGGGCAAAAGAGGTCTCCACCTGGGCGCGGGCAGCTTCCGGGTCCGCCGGACCCTGCCGGGCCACATTCAGCTTCGTGGCCCAGAAGAGCTCTTCCTGGATCCCCAGCGCCTGGGCTTCGGCGCCGGCCACCTCCTCGGATGCCCCGTAGCTCGGCGCTGTATCGAAGACCCTTCCGCCCCCCTCGATCAGGGCGCTCAGGACTCCGCGGATGGCCTCTCGATCCTCGTCCCGGGCGATCTGGGCGAAGGTGGCGGAGCTTCCAAGTCCCACGATGGGGATCCGCTCTCCGGTGGCGGGGATGGCCCGGGTGATGAGTTCGCGCCGTCCAGTGGTGATCCCATCCAGCGCCCGGAGGATCCCCGGGTTGAGTCCCAGCAGGGCCCCGGCTCCCAGGGTCCGGCCAATCCATTCACGTCTGGTCCACATAACCGTCGTCTCCCTCTCATGCGGTGGGTTCGGGTGGTAGGGCACTCCCCCCTCAGGATCAACGCTTCGTTCGGTTCCCTGGAGGGGTGCATGCTATCGGTCGACGCGTGAAAACGCCACAAGGTTAAAGGATGCTGCGGGGCGAGAGGGATCAGGCGAGGTCCTTGAAGCTGCGTGGCCCCACCTCTAACTTCTGCGGTCACCCCAGGCCTCTGGCGAGTCCCGATTTCAATGGCGGGTCACCACTTCCGGGTCCTTGGGGCGAGCTTCGGCAACGAGCCCCCAAAATGGGCCATGGGCCACGGGCCGGGATCTCGGGGAATCGGCCGCGATACCGACGGTAGACCGCGGACACGGGCGGCTTTCCCCACTGCCGGCGGGCAGCGCTTTTCTCCTCATTCCCAGGACCAACGTGTTCCAAGACAAGACCCTTGCCTTCATCGGCGCCGGGATCATGGGTGAGGCCATGATCCGGGGACTCCTGGACAGGGATCAGGTAGGCCCGGACCAGGTCATCGCCGCCGATCCCTGGGCCCCCCGCCGGGCCGAGGTTGCGGAGCGGTACGGGATCCGGACCACGGCTGACAACCGCGAGGCGGCCGAGGCGGGACAGGTGGTGGTCCTCTCCATCAAGCCCCAGTCGGCGGCCCGGGTACTCCCGGAGATCCGGGGACACCTCCACTCCGAGGACCTCCTGATCTCCATCATGGCCGGGATCTCCATCGAACGGCTCGGCGACGAAGCCGCCCACGCCGCTGTGGTCCGGGCCATGCCCAATACGCCTGCCCAGATCGGGCAGGGGATCTCAGTGTGGACGGCCACCCCTCAGGTGTCAGAAGGCCAGCGGGATGTGGCACGGGAGATACTGGCGGCGCTGGGTCAGGAGATCTTCATGGAAGACGAGCGTTACCTGGACATGGCCACGGCCCTGAGCGGATCCGGCCCCGGGTATGTCTTCCTCTTTGTGGAGGCCCTCATCGATGCCGGGGTCCACATGGGCTTCCCCCGGAGGGTGTCTGAGCAGTTGGTGGTCCAGACGCTCCGGGGATCCCTCGAGTTTGCCGCGGGATCGGACAAACATGTGGCTGAACTCCGAAATCAGGTGACCTCGCCGGGCGGTACCACCGCCGCTGCCCTCTACCATATGGAGAAGGGGGGGCTTCGCACCGTCATCAGCCGGGGAATCTGGTCGGCCTATCAGCGTTCATTGGAGTTGGGGCGGGAATCATCCTGACTCTCCTCCGACGAGAGCCTCCAGTGGGGCACGCGCCTCCACACGCCTCCTCTTCATCCCTCCTCCAACCACCCTTCCTCCAACCATCCTTCCCATGAGCATTCGTGTTCGCTTCGCTCCCTCGCCCACCGGGTACCTTCATGTGGGTGGTGCCCGCACCGCTCTGTTCAACTGGCTGCTGGCCCGTCGGGAGGGGGGCCGCTTCCTCCTCCGGATCGAAGACACGGACCGGAATCGGTCGTCCCAGGAGATGGTGGATGCCATCCTGGAAGGGATGAGCTGGCTCGGGCTGGACTGGGATGAAGGGCCCTTCTTCCAGGGGGAGGGGGTGGAGCGCCATCGGGCCGATGCCTTGCGACTTCTGGCGGAGGGGAAGGCGTACCGGGACTTCACGGCTCCGGAAGAGCTGGCCCGGATTCGGGAGGAAGATCCGGACGGGGCGACCCGCTACCCGCGCAGGCAGGCGGAGGCGCTGGCACCCGGCGAAGCAGAGGAGAGGGCGGCGGCGGGGGAGCCACACGCCATTCGCTTCCTCGTTCCGGACCACAGAGTGGTGGAGTTCGACGATCGGGTCCACGGACGCACCCGCTTCCCGGCGGAGGCCATCGAGGATCTGGTGATCCTCCGGGCCGACGGGAGCCCCACCTACAACCTGGCGGTGGTGTCGGACGACGCCTTCATGAACATCACGCTGGTGATGCGCGGCGATGATCACCTCTCCAACACTCCGAAGCAGATCCTCCTGTACGAGGCTCTGGGGTACCCCGTGCCCGAGTTCGCCCACCTCCCGCTGATCCTGGGTCCCGACGGGAAGCGGCTCTCCAAGCGCCACGGTGCCACGGCGGTGGGGGATTACGAGGGCCAGGGGATCCTCCCGGAGGCCATGGTGAACTTCCTGGCGCTGTTGGGCTGGTCGCCGGGCACCGATCAGGAGGTCATGAGCCGGAGCGAACTGGTGGCTGCCTTCTCCCTGGACCGGGTGGTGAAGAAGAGCGCCGTGTTCGATGCGGAGAAGCTGCGGTGGCTGAATGGCCAACACCTGAACCGCATGGATGGGGTGGCGCTGGCTTCGTTGGTTCTGGATCATCTGGAAGCCGGGCTCCGGGAGCCTGCAGAGGCCGCCATGGAGACGGATCCGGCCGGGTTCGGGGCAATCCTGGATCTCCTGATCACGCGGGCCCGCTCCGTGGATGATGTGGCAATGAAGCTCCGTCCCTATCTGGTGGAGGAGATCGTCTACGATCCGGGGGCTGTGAAGAAGCACTGGGCCAAGCGACCGGATGAGGCGGCGGGGCACCTGGAGGCACTTCGGGAACGACTTCAGGGGCTCGAGCCAGGCGAGTGGACCGAGGCGCGTCTGGAGGAGGAGTTGCGGGGGTTGGCTGAGGAGCGGGGCATTGGCGCCGGCAAGCTCATCCATCCCCTGCGGGTTGCGCTGGTGGGCGAGGCGGTGAGCCCCGGGATCTTCGAGGTACTGGTGGCGATGGGTCCCGACCGCTCCCTGGCCCGGATGGCGGCGGGAGTGCAGTGGATCAGAAGACAGGTGGCAGGGAACGCTTGACCCCCTGAAACCCCCTCGGTAGTCTGGAAGGGTTGTCCCTCCTCCACGCCCATTTGGGAGATGCGCCATGCCCGCAGTCCTGAACGACCTCGAGCAACGCATCCTCGACTATATGGTACGGTACCTGAGGACCCGGACGTACCAACCGTCTATTCGGGAGATTGGCGAGGAGTTCGGGATCAAGAGCACCAAGACGGTCTCTGAGCACCTGAAGGCGCTGGCTCGGAAGGGGTACCTGGAGCGGGATCCGTCCCGTTCCAGGGGCGTCCGGATCCTGGGGGTGGACCTGAACCCCGACACGGTGTCGGTCCCCTGTTACGCCGGGCTCCCCCACCCGGATGCCCGGCGGCGCACGGACGGGATCGAGGCCACCTTTTCCCTGGATCGGAGGATCGCCGGATCCAGGGGGTGCTACTTCGTGCGGGCCCGTGGCACGGAGTTCTCGGCCCTGGGGATGGAGGAGGGGGACCTTCTTCTGGTGGAACCGGCCAATTCCCTCCCGGATCCCGCCACTCCCCTCCCGGCCGGTGGTGCCCTCATCATCGCCGCCGATGGTGACGGAGCCCAGCTCTACCGTCTCTCCCGGAAGGATGGCATCCCGACCCTCTTCCCCGCCGACGGCAGCGGGCCCCTGAAGGTTGACCCCTCCACCCGTCTGCGGGTCACCGGGCGAGTGGTGGCCATCCACCGCCGCCTCGACGGCGTCCCCCTCACGCTGAGCGCCACGGCCCACTAGCTGCGGGCCCAGCATTCTGGCTGCAGACCCCAGGAGCCACCGGTTACCTGCTCCGGTTCAACAGAGGCGGCTCACTGGCTGCTGGCCCAGCGCTGGCTGAGGCCCCCGGGGCCACGGAGCTCTGCTCTGGCTCAACAAAGAAGCGCTGAAGGCTTCAGGGCAGGAGTCTCAGCCCATGAGCCAGGATCCGCTGGTGGGTGCCTGCGCGAATGGGGTGTAGGAATTGCCCCTTCTACCCGAAACCAGAGTCATGGGAGGCGTGTTGGATTTTCCCGTCGGCCCCCTCTACCCCCTCAGCCCTGACACGGGAAGGGGGCGCGAACCTGCTCCCGGTGAGACCCTCCTCCCCCTCTCAAGGGGCGGCTGGGTGGGGTCGCTCCGGGTGGAGCCCGCCCGCCCCCGGGACCGGGCATGGATGGCTCGGGCGCTTGAGCGAGCTCGGGAGGCGGCGGTCCTGGGCGAGGTACCGGTGGGAGCGGTGGTGGTGAGGGAGGGACGGCTCCTGGCGGAGGGCGGCAATCGGACCCTCCGTGAGTCGGATCCCTCAGCACACGCCGAAGTGGTGGCACTTCGCAGGGCCGGTGCCCGGATGGGTACGGCCCGCCTCCCTGGGACGACGCTGTACGTGACGCTGGAGCCTTGCGCCCAGTGCGCAGGCACGCTGGTTCTGGCCCGGGTGGATCGATTGGTGTACGG
>SKJY01000194.1 GCA_007121775.1 Gemmatimonadota bacterium | reverse complement strand
TCAGGCTTCGGCCTCGGGGTGGAGCGCACGGTGGCCTGGATCACCGGCCGGCCCCACGTCCGGGAGATGATCCCCTTCCCACGCCTCATGAAGCGGCTGACCCCGTGAGCCGCATCGTCCTGGATCTGGCCGATCGCCGCCCTATCTGGACCGTCCCCGACTGGGCGGTGGAGCGGGTCCGGGAGGCACTCCCCGCCGGATGGGAGCTCACCCGGATCCAGGCCCCCGCTGACGGCTCCGGCGACGGTGGACGGGGGCCGGTTCCGGAGGTGCTGGAGGCGGTAGAGGGGGCCCGGGTCTACCTGGGGTACGGGGTGCCGCCGGAGATCCTGGAGGCCGGCGCCGGGACGCTGGAGTGGGTCCACAGCGGCGCCGCCGGAGTGGGGAGTTCACTCCACGACGCCATGCGCCGGAGTCCCGTCCTCTTCACCAACTCGGCGGGGATCCACGGTCCGCCCATGGCCGAAACCGTGCTGGGCATGATCCTCCACTTCATGCGCGGGCTGGATTTCGCCGTGGCGGCGAAGGGGGAAGGGAGGTGGGATCAGGACCCCTTCCTGGCGGCGGACACCCCGGTGACGGAGCTGGCGGGGTCCACGGTGGGAATCCTGGGGTACGGCGGCATCGGCCGGGAGGTGGGATGGCGGGCGGCGGCGCTGGGAGCGCGGGTGCTGGGGCTTCGCAGGGGCAGCGGCCGGGACGACCGGCGGCGGCCGGGCGGCCTCGCCCAAGCCCGCGGGGGGTCCGAGGCGGCCGGCGACGCCGGCGTCGAGTTCCTCCCGGAGACCGGAGGACTCGACCGTCTCCTGGCGGAGAGCGATACGGTGGTGGTCTCAGTGCCCGACACCCCGGCCACTCGGGGGATGCTGGACCGGGAGCGGCTCGGTCGCCTTCGCCCCGGTGCCATCTTCGTGAACGTCTCCCGCGGAAAGATCGTGGATGAAGACGCGCTGGTGGAGGTGCTCCGGGAAGGGCGGATCCGGGGAGCGGGGCTCGACGTCTTCCGAACGGAGCCCCTCCCTGAGGATTCGCCCCTCTGGTCCCTTCCCAACGTGCTCCTCACCCCCCACGTCTCGGCGGTGAGCCGGGGGTTCTGGCGGCGGGAGACGGCGCTGATCGTGGAGAACCTCAGCCGGTTTCTGGAGGGGCGTCCCCTGCGGAACCTGGTGGACAGGGAGGCGGGGTACTGACTCTTTCCCCCTGCTTCACCTCATCCCAGAGCCGATCCAGCTCTTCCAACGAGGCGCCGGGCATGGCCACGCCTCGCTCCCGGGCCAGCGTCTCCAGCGCCTGGAACCGTCCTTCGAACTTCCGGTTGGCCCGGCGGAGGGCCGTCACCGGGTGCACGCCGGCCAGGCGAGCCACATTGACCACCGAGAAGAGAAGGTCACCCATCTCCTCCGCCAGACGGTCCGGACTCCCTTCCTCCAATTCGTCGGCCACCTCCTCCACCTCTTCCCGAAGCTTCTCCAACGCGCCTCGGGCTGTTTCCCAGTCGAAGCCCACCCCGGCGGCCTTCTGTTGAAAGCGGTAGGCCCGGAGGAGAGGGTCGAGGCTCCGGGGAAGCCCCTCCAGCACACTGGTCCTGGCCGCTCCCTTCTCCCGGGCCTTGATGGCCTCCCAGCTCTCCGGGTCCCCCAGGCCGAAGAGGTGGGGATGGCGCCGAATCATCTTCTCCTCCAGCTCCCGCATCACCTCGTGGCGGCGGAACCGCTCCGCCTCCTCGGCCACGACGATCTGGAAGGCCAGATTCAGGAGGAGGTCGCCGAGCTCTCCCCGGAGCGCCCGGGGATCCCCCGACTGGATGGCATCCACCGTTTCGTGGGTTTCTTCCAGGAGGTGGGGGATGAGGGACTCGGCGGTCTGCTTTCGGTCCCAGGGGCAGTGGGCCCGGAGGTATTCCACCAGCGCAAGGGCCCGATCCAGCACCCCGTCCACAGGAGGAAAGGGTCCGGCATCGGCGAGTTCGGCGGGGGTTCTGGACACGGTGCCGGGGCGGGGCAGGGGGGGAAGAAGGGGCGCTCGGCCTTGCTCCAGGCTCATTTTCTCGCATCTTTCTGCGACCATGTCAACTGAACCCCACTCCCGCGCCTGGCTCGAGATCCGACCGACCGTCCTTCGCCGGAATCTGGCCCGGATGCGTGCGCTGACGGGCCGCGATTCCCCGGTGATCCCCATGGTGAAGGCCGATGCCTACGGGCTCGGGATGACCGAGGCGGTGCGGGCCCTACGGCCGCTGGAGCCCACGGGGTGGGGGGTGGCTACGGTGGCGGAGGGGGAGCGGCTCCGGGCCCTGGAGCCGGCGGCGCCCATCTACGTGTTCTCTCCGGCGGCGCCCGACGAAGCGATCCCGGGGATCGAAGCGGGCCTCACCTTCTGTGTGTCGAGCCTGAAGTTCCTGGACCGGCTGGCCCGGGCGGCCCGGAGGCTGGACCGCACCGGGACTGTGCTGGTGGAGGTGGACACGGGGATGGGGCGGGCCGGGTTGGACTGGCGCCGGTCCGAGCGCTGGATCCCCCGCATCCGGGCCATCCTGGCGGAGGCCGGAGGGCGCATCTCCTGGGAGGGCATCTTCACCCACTTCCACTCCGCCGACGAGAACGACCCCGCCTCGGTCGAGGAGCAGGCCCGCCGCTTCACCGGGATCCGGCGGCAGCTTCCCGACCTCCCGGCCCACCTCTGCAACTCGGCGGGCGCCCTGCGCTTTCCCGAACTGGCTCCCCGTGGGGTCCGGCCCGGAATCTTCGTCTACGGCGGATCGGCGGGGGCGGGCCTCCCGGAGCCGGAAGAGGCGGTGTCCCTCCGGGCCCGGGTCACCCTGGTTCGGGAGGTGCCCCCCGGGACCACAGTAGGCTACGGCGCCACGTACCGCTCCACCCGCACGGAGCGCTGGGCCACCCTGGGGATTGGATACGGAGACGGCCTGCGCCGGGCCCTCTCCAACGCGGGGCACGTACTCCTGGGAGGCCACCGGGCCGCCATCATCGGACGGATCTCCATGGACATGACTGTGGTAGACATTACGGATCTCCCGTTCGTCCGCCCCGGCCATGTGGCGACCCTCCTGGGCGCCGATGTCCTGGGGGTGGGTCCGGAACGGGCGCCCGGTTACCGGATGCATGATGAGGCCCACGGCGAGGACCGGCATGGCACGCTGGCCACCGATGACCGCATCACCCTGGAAGACATGGCAGAGCTGGTTGGGACCAACAACTACGAGATCCTCACCGGATTCACCCCGCGGCTACCGCGGGTCTGGCTCTGGGATGAGGAGGTGGAGGGTGGCGCGCTTGGTTCGGATGACGGAAACCAGAGGTTGGTTTCGGCCGGTGGGAGCGGCGTGAGGCCCGAAGGGTCGGATGCCGCAGCTTCGGCGGAGCCAGGAGCGGCGCTGCCGCCGGTCCGGAGGGGAGCATCTGAATCTGGGACCCCGAGCGGGGAGGTGGTCTCGGCGGCTACCGCATCGGGTGTGGACTGGCTTCTGGACCGGGCCCGGGAGGTACGGGAACAGGCTCACGCCCCCTATTCCGGCTTCCGGGTAGGCGCGGCGTTGGAGACGGATGACGGAAGCGTCTTCACCGGGGTCAACGTGGAGAACGCTTCCTACGGACTCACGGTTTGCGCTGAGCGCAATGCGGTGGCGGCGGCGGTGGCGGCCGGGCATCGAAACTTCCGACGTATCGCCATCGTCACCGGGGCCCAGGTGGCCACCCCGCCCTGCGGGGCGTGCCGGCAGGTCCTGGCCGAGTTCGCACCGGACCTGGAGATCCACTCCCGGGTTCCCGGGAACGGCCAGGTGTGGAGGCTCGACCAACTCCTCCCGGCCCGCTTCGCGTCAGGGTCCTTTCCCTCCGGAGCGGAGGCGGCGGCCAGGACGGACTCCGAGACGCAGGCCTCCACCGAAACGCACGGTCCCACCACAAAAGGATGAACGGGTGACACTCCAACCTCGCCAGCCCCGCTCCCGGGGCCGCGTCCGCACCACGTCGGGCCCTCGCCTGTCCGCCCTGGTCGCTGCCCTCGTGGTGGCACTCGTCGTCTCCGGGTGCACCGACGCCGTGCCCACCGTTGAGGATGGAGACTCCATCCCGGTGAATGCCCGCACGGTGGAGGTCATCCTCCCCTTCTCTGAGTTCATCGAGTCCATGGAGGTGTTCGCCGGCTTCGGGTCCCGGGCCGACGTCCCGGCGCTGCATGTAGCGCTGGATTACCAGGACGACTTCCAGGCCCGCTCGCTCTTCCGGTTCGGCTTCCTCCCGGCCACCATCCAGGTCTTCCCCCCCGGTGAGACCCAGAGTGTGGGCGACACCGCCTATGTTCCCATCGGAGGGCGTCTGGTGGTGAGCATGGACACCCTCCGGGCCGTGCCTGAGGGGATCGTGGAGTTGGAGGCCGGCGCCATCCTCTCCAACTGGGATGTGCCCACCGCCGGATGGGAACTGGCCGTGGACACCCTGGGAGGAGTCGTTCCGTGGGGCGAGCCGGGGGGGGGGCCGGTCCGGAGCCTGGGCGCAGCCTCATGGAACCCTCAGGAGGGCGATACGGTGGTCTTCGCCGTGGACAGCGTCACTGCCACTGAATGGGCCCGGGAGGTGAACCCGGCCCGCCGCGCCGCCCGCATCTCCAGCGCCACCCCCGGGGTGCTCATGGATGTCCGCTCGGCCCGCTTCGTCGCCGATGTCCGGTCGTCCATCAACCCGGACACGGTGGTGAACATCTCGGCCAACACCACTGGGTCCACCTTCATCTACTCCCCCGAGCCGGGCGTCACCCCGGAGGAGATCCGGATCGGCGGTGCACCGGCCCGTCGTGCTTACCTCCGCTTCGACCTTCCCACCCGGTTGGAGCCCGGTTCTAGGGCGTGTGAGGAGCTCGGCGACCTCTGTCCCCTGGATCTGACCCCGGACCGGGTCATCTACGCGGGACTCGTCCTGACGGGGAGGCCGTCCGAGCCAGCCGCCTTCACACCTCGGGATACCATCCGCCTCGATGCCCGACCGGCGCTGGCCGGCGACCGGGTGCCCCGCTCTCCCCTTGGCCAGGCCATCCCGGCCCGGCCCAGGGAGCTGTTGCCCTCCCTTCTGAGAGAGGGACGCCGTATGGAGCTTCCCATCACGCTTTACGTGGAGTCGCTTCTGAGCCAGGAGCTGGGGCTCCGGGACGAAGAGGCCGGTGAGGTGCCCCACACCGTAGCCCTCCTCTCACCCTTCGAGCCAACCGGCTTCACCTTCGCAAGCCTGGTGGGACCCGGTCAGGAGGGAGAGCCCTTCCTCCGGCTCCTCCTCACCCTCTCCGAAGGGGACCTCCTGCCATGACCCGCTTCGCCATGATGGTCGGCGCCGCCGCAGCCATGGTTCTCGCCGTGGGGGCCTGGGCGCCCGCCTCGGCCCAGTCCGTCTTCAATCTCGGGGGACTCGGACTCCAGACCGACCCCATGGACGCCCGGGCCCGGGCGCTGGGCGGAGTGGGGGTGGGGCTCACCGGGTGGCAGATGCTCATGACCGATCCTGCCGCCGCCGCCGGCCTCCGGCTCCCAGGGATCTCTGGTACCTTCCAGCCTTCGGTGAGTCAGGTGGAAGGATCTCCGGAGGCGGGGGGCACGCGCTTCCCCCTGGTTGGGGTCTCGTACCCCTTTGGACGCCACGTCTTCAGCGCCCAATTCGGGAGCTTCCTGGACCAGGAGTGGGCTGTCACCGCCGACCGGACGGTGGAGTTGGCTGATGGCCCGGTGCCCGCGGTGGATCGCTATCAGTCCCAGGGTGGGATCGGTCAGGCCCGACTGGGCTGGGCGACACGGATCGGAGAGCAGGTGTCGGTGGGCGCGGGTGTGGGATCGCTGGTGGGATCGGTCGAGCGACGGTTCACCAGGGAATTGACCACCGGGCCTGTGGAAGAGGGGCTTGAGAACTTCCGGCAGGTGGGGGAGTGGCGTGTGTCCGGCGCCACCCTTGCGGCCGGGGTGAACTGGTTCCCCTCCGACCTGCTTCATGTAGGGGCGGCGGTGGAGTGGATGGGTGATATGACCCTGGACCCGGTGCGTGGAACGGCAGGGGAGGGTCGGAGCTACAGTATGCCCCTGACGCTGCGGGCCGGAGGGACCTTCACCCTGGCGCCGGACGTACGGCTGGCCCTGGGGATCAGCCGGGCCGATTGGTCCGATGTGGACGCCGACCTGGGGGGTGGGGCTGCCCGGGATCTGGTGTGGGGGTACGGGGGCGGCGTCGAGTGGGCCCGGGGAACCATACGGGGGCGGGCGTTTCCCCTCCGGGCCGGGTACCGGGTGCAGCAGCTGCCCTTTCACGTTCAGGGGGAGAGTTCCGAGGAGCGAGCCTTCTCCGGTGGATTCGGGATCAATCTGGCTGACGCTCAGGACGTGCCCCTCGCCCGCCTCGACCTCACGGTGGAGCGGGGGAGCCGGGACGCCGGCCTCCTGACGGAGGACTACTGGCGGACCACCCTCTCACTCCGCCTTTCCGGGGGCTGATCGGTGCCGGCGGTGCCGGTACAGGTGGCCTACCACACCTTCGGGTGCAAGGCCAACCAGTACGACACCGAACGGATGCGCCAGGAGTTGGAGGCCCGCGGCGCCGGGACCGAGGACCCGGGCGGTGGCGGGCTCATGGCCGGAGGGAGTCGGCGCGTCCACGTCCTCAACACCTGCACCGTGACGAACCGGGCCGATGCCGACGCCCGTCGGCTCATCCGGCGTCTCGGCCGCGACGATCCGGACGCGGGCATCGTGGTGGTGGGGTGCTCCGCCGCCCTCCGGGCTGCCGAGTACCGGGCCATGGACGAGACGGCCGGGGTGGTGCAGGGGCACGATCCGGTGGCCGTGGCCGAGGCTGTGCTGGACGCGGCGGGGGTACGATCGACTCCTTGGAATTCCCCCGGCTCTCCGCTGCCCCTGTCCTCCTCCCAGGGCCCCGAACCCTTCCTCCCTTCCCCTCCCCTGATCCAACTGGGTGTCCGGCGGCGAGGGCTCGACGCCATGGATCGGGAGCCGGTGGGTGCCGAACTACTGCTCCGGCGGGTGGGCGCGTCCCGGGGATGGCTCAAGATCCAGGACGGCTGCGACCGGAAGTGCGCCTTCTGCGCGACCCGCCTGGCCCGGGGTCGAAGCCGCTCTCGCCCCATGGCCCAGGTGGTGGCCGAGGCCCGGCTCCTGGCCCGGAGCCACGCCGAGCTCGTCCTCACCGGGATCCACATCGGGCATTACGGCCGGGATCTGGAGCCTCGGGCCTCCCTGGGTGAGTTGGTCGAGTGGCTGCTGAACGCGGTCCCGGGCACCCGCTTCCGCCTGGGGAGCGTCGAGGCCACCGAGGTGGACGACCGGCTCCTCTCCCTCCTGGCCGAATCCCATGGTCGCCTGGCCCCCCATCTCCACATGCCGCTGCAGAGTGGAGCGGACCCGGTTCTGCGCCGGATGCGGCGCTGGCACACCCGGGAGATGTA
>SKJY01000037.1 GCA_007121775.1 Gemmatimonadota bacterium | reverse complement strand
CTCCATCAGGTCTTCCAGTGGGAGTCCTCGGTGGAGTCCCGCTCCACCCCTGGCGGGACCTCCCGGGAGAGCGTTCTGGCCCAGATCGAGGAGGCTCGGCGGCGGCTGGAATGAGCGCCCCCGCCCATGCGGTTCTGCCGGCTACCTTTCTCTCCCCCGACACCGAGACACCTGAATTCTCCATGCGTCCCACATCCACCTCCCTGGTTGCCGCATCTGGCGCTGCTCTACTTCTGCTGGTGGGTCTCGCCATACCGGAATGGGCAGCCGCTCAGTCCAGCGAAGGCCGGGACAATCCGCGCTGGCGGAATGCTTCGGAGATCACCTTCATCCTGGATGGAGGCAACTCCGCCGCCAGTACCCTGGGCCTTCGAAATACCCTCCGTCGGACCGGGAGCCGCACCCAGCTTCGGGTGGAAGCCACTGCACTTCGCACCGACGCCACCCGCATCACCCGACGCGCCGTAGGGACCCCGGACGACTTCCGGGTGGAGGAGGATCGGGATACGGAGCGTTCGGCGGAGCGGTATTCCCTCCGGACCCGGATCGACCGGACCCTCACTCCCCGGACCTTCGCCTTCTCCGGGGTGGGGTGGGAGCAGAACACCTTCGCCGGGTTCAACCACCGGACCGTGACCTCCGCCGGCGCCGGAGCCCAGTGGGGCGAGGAGGACGTGTGGGAGTTGAAGGTGGGTACAGGGCTCACCTACACGGTCCGACGGGATGTGACCCCGGATCCCGCCCGCGATCGCAGCTTCGCCGGTCTCCAGGTGACGATGGACTACGATCGGCAGTTGGGTGAGGAGACCGAGATCGAGTTCCGGTGGGTGGTGGATGGGAACGCACGGGAGTTCTCGGAGGTCCGGGGCAACCTGAAACAGGCCCTTACCACGACGCTCACCAGCAGGCTGGCTCTCAAGACCACCCTGGAACTCCTCCTTGAGAATGAGCCGCCGTCGGAGTCCATCCCCCTCGTCGCTCCCGGAGGAAACGGGAGCGACGAGACGGTGCGGGTGCCTCTCCGCCGGATGGACTACGGGCTCTCGGTGGCGCTGGTCATCACCATCTGACGGGGCTCTTCCACCGCAGGGTCTTCTTCCACCGACTCTGCCAGCCGCCGACCCACCGCCGTGGCGAAGGGGCGGAGGCGCTCCATGAAGTCGGAGAACTCGGCGAAGTCCAGCGACTGGTCGCCGTCGGAGAGCGCTTCATCAGGGGCCGGATGCACCTCGACGATGAGGCCGTCCGCCCCTGCCGCTATGGCGGCGAAGGAGAGGGGTGCCACCAGATCCCGCCTTCCCCCGGCGTGACTCGGGTCCGCCACCACCGGGAGGTGGGTCTCCCGCTTCAGGACCGGGATGGCCGCCAGATCGAAGGTGTTGCGGGTGGCGGTTTCAAAGGTCCGGATCCCGCGCTCGCAGAGGATGACGTTCATGTTCCCCTGCTTCATGACGTACTCGGCGGCCAGGAGCAGGTCCCGGATGGTGCTGGACATGCCCCGCTTCAGGAGCACGGGGCGATGGAGACGCCCCACCTCGGTGAGGAGGGCGAAATTCTGCATGTTCCGGGCGCCGATCTGGAGTACGTCAGCGTGTCCGGCCACCTCCTCCACATGGCGCGTGTCCATGACCTCGGTGACGATGGGGAGGCCGCTCTCCGCTCGGGCCCGGGCCAGGATCTCCAGGCCCCGGCTCCCCATTCCGTTGAAGGCGTAGGGGGAGGTCCTGGGCTTGAAGGCGCCGCCCCGTAGCCCTCGGGCCCCCGCCGCGGCCACGGCCCGGGCGGTGGCTCGGAGCATCTCATCCCCTTCCACCGAGCACGGGCCGGCGATGACCGTGATCTCATCACCCCCCACCTCCGTGTCGCCAACGGCCACACGGGACGGCCCGGCCGAGAACTCCCGTGAGGCCAGCTTGAATGGCTTCATCACCGGGTGCACCGACTCCACCCCTGGAAGGGTCAGGAGGGGGACGCGCTGCAGTCGCTCCTCCTCTCCGATGCACCCGATGATGGTATGGGTCTCGCCTCGGGAGATGTGGGTGCGGAGTCCCGCCCCTTCCACCCGTTCCCGGATCTGGTCCACCTCTTCGTCGGTGACGCCGATTCTGGTCACGATGATCATCTGGGCTGCGCTCCTGTTGGGTTCGGGTTGCGGGATTCGTTCCCGCCCGTGCTGAGGGAAAAAAGAAGGGGCCCCCGGAGTAGTCCGGGGGCCCCTGGGGCGTCTGGCGAGTGGCTAAAGGTCAGTTCGGCCGGTGTCGCGAGAAGTCCCAAGGCCTCCGGAGGAGGCCATAGGTAAAGCCCGTATACCACCCATACACCTTCACCGGGGCCCAGGGCCTAGCCCTGGTCCCGACGCAGTCATCCGAGGAGGGATGATGGGGTTCGGTGGAGTCAAGATTGTGCTCGTGCATGACGACATGATGGAGGAGAGTGGACTCGTCTGTCAACCGGGAGTGGCATTACCTTTGAAAACACCCGTTCATGACCGGCCGCCGGGGCGGTGGACGCACGACGGCGGGGATTCCCTGCCGTCGTGAGTGCTTCCCCCCTTCCGTTCCCGGACCACTCCGGCCCCGGTCCCCACGCCGAATCCATGACCAGACCCTCAGTTGACTCCACTTCCGTCCACGCCGCGGCTCATGGAGAGCCCTCCACATCTCCGGTGGAGCAGGCCAAGCGCGCCGCCGCGTCAAGGGCCCTGGAGGAGGTGGGGAGCGGCATGATCCTGGGGCTGGGAACTGGAAGCACGATCCGGCACTTCCTGGACGTCCTGGGCGAGGCCATCGCAGCGGGACGCCTGGACGGGATTCGCGGGGTGGCCACCTCCCGAGACACCGAGACCCGCGCCGGCGCCCTGGGGATCCCCCTCATCGCGCTGGAAGAGGCGGAGTCCCTGGATCTGGCCGTGGACGGGACCGATGAATTCACGCCGGAGCTGGATCTCATCAAGGGGCTTGGTGGAGCACTGCTCCGGGAGAAGATGGTGGTGCAGGCCGCCCGCCGATTCATCGTCATCGCCGATGCGGGGAAGGCCGTCCACCGATTGGGCGCTCGGGCCCCACTTCCCGTGGAGGTCGTCTCCTTCGCCTGGCGCTCCCATCTCCCGTACTTCAGGTCCCTGGGCGCCTCCCCGGAGCTTCGCCGAGGTGAGGACGGCGAACCCTTTCTCACGGACAACGGAAACCCCATCGTGGATCTCCATTTTGAATCCACCATCCCCGATCCCGCAGCGGTGGAGGCGCGACTGAGAGACAGGGCCGGGGTGGTGGAAACCGGATTCTTCCTGGGCCTCGCCGACGCCGTGGTGGTAGCCCAGGTCTCGGGAGACCGCGCTGGGGAGGTCACCTTCATCCCAGCGGCCGGGAGGCCTGCATGAACAACCCACGAGCACTCATCGCCCCATCCATCCTCTCCGCTGACTTCGGGCGCCTGGCCGCTCAGGTGCAGGAGGCCGAGGACGCCGGCGCCGACTGGATCCACGTGGACGTCATGGACGGACGGTTCGTCCCCAACCTCACCATCGGGCCCGGTGTGACGGCGGCCGTGCGGCAGGCCACCTCCCTCCCGGTGGATGTCCACCTCATGATCGTCGAGCCTGAGCGCCTCATCCCCGCCTTTGCCGGGGCCGGGGCCCACCGGATCACCGTCCACCAGGAAACCTGTCCCCATCTGCACCGGGTGGTGGAGGGGATCAGGGAAGCGGGCGCGTCGCCGGGGGTGGCCATCAACCCCTCCACCCCGGTGGAAACTCTCCGTGAGGTGGCCGGGATGGTGGATCTCATCCTCGTCATGACGGTGAATCCCGGATTCGGGGGGCAGCGCTTCATCGAGTCGTCGGTGGAGAAACTCCTCCGCCTGGGGGCCGCGCTGGACGCATGGGGTGTTCGTGATCGTCCCCTGATCCAGGTGGACGGCGGCATCGATGTCCGGACCGCCCCGCGGGTGGTGGAGGCCGGGGCCCAGGTGCTGGTGGCGGGCTCGGCACTCTACGGCGCCGACGACGGTCTCGCCTCGGCCATGGACCGACTGCAGTCCGCCGCCAGCGCCTCCCGGCGGGTACTGGCATGAATGCCGGTGGTGAGCGGTCCAACGGCGAGCCGGTCAAAGGCCCCGACACCCCCCTTCTCGAGCATGCAGCGCTGGACCGACTCCGAGAGTGGGGCGGCGACGCCCTTCTGGGTCGGATGCTCTCTCTCTTTCTGGAGTTGGGACCGCAGCGTGTGGAAACCCTGATCCAGGCTCTCTCCGACGGTGACCTGGAGGTCCTGGAGCGTACGGCACACTCTCTCAAATCCTCGTCGGGAAATGTGGGCGCAGTTCGCCTCTCCGCTCAGGCGGCGGAGCTGGAAGCGGTAGCCAGGACGGCCCGTCAGGGTGGGAGCCGGGAGGGGCTGACTGAACTTGTGGCAACCATCGGCCGATCCTGGGAAGAGACCGCCGAGGTTTTGGGGAGGGCGCTGCCACCCGAAGCCGACCCGGAGTGAGCCGACCGAGGTAGGCCAGTGCGCAACATCGCCGTGGTGGAAGACAATCCGGACAACCGCCTCCTTCTGCAGGTACTCCTGGGGGATCGCTATTCCATCACCGAGTACGAAACGGGAATCCTGGCGCTGGAGGGGTTCCAGACTTCCGTGCCGGAGCTGGTTCTCCTGGACATCTCACTCCCCGGGATGGATGGGACCGAGGTCCTCCAGCGTATGAAGAAGGAGTCCAAACTCGCCTCCGTCCCGGTGATCGCGGTGACGGCCCATGCCATGACCGGGGATCGGGAACGATTCCTCGAGATGGGCTTCGACGCCTACATCACCAAGCCCATCGTGGACGAGAAGGTCCTGTTCGATACCATTGAGGCCTGGCTCCCGGAGGCGAAATGAGTGGCGAGTCCCATCACCCCAAGCTACTCAAGGCTGGAGCGCTGAGCTCCCTCCGCCCATGAGTTCGCCTGCCGATCTCGCCACCGTCGCCGCCTGGCGGAGAACGCTGGATGCCGCACGCCCTCCTGGTGGCTGGTGTGAACCGGGTTGCCTGGATCCGGAGGCGATTCCGGGCCTTGAATTGTCCGGGTCTGCGGCGACCCTGAGCGCGGTGTTCGAGAGCACAGGTGACGCCATCTGGGCGGTAGATCACCGCCACCGCATTCAAGCCTTCAATTCCGCCTACGCCCTCACTATGGAAGCCCTGACGGGGCGCGCTCCCAGGGTTGGGGATTCACCGGAGGTGGTGGCGCCACCGAGCCTCGTCCGCTTCATCCGGAACTGCTACGATCGGGCCCTGGCCGGGCACCGGTTTTCGGTGAACCGGGACCAGGAGATGGATGGCGCACTCCGGACTTGGGAGCTCTTCTTCCACCCCTCCGAGGGGCCTGACGGGGCGCCGGGGGTGGTGGTGTTCAGCAAGGACATCACCCGTCGCAGGCAGACGGAGGAGGAACTCCGGCTCGCCCGCCTGGAGGCCGAGGAGGCCAATCGTGCCAAGAGCCTCTTCATGGCCAACATGAGCCACGAACTCCGCACCCCCCTGAACTCGGTGATCGGATTCGCCAATATCCTCCTCAAGCGTCACCAGGGTGATGAGGCGAGCCGGGATCGGGAGTTCCTGGAACGGATCGTGGCCAATGGGAACCATCTCCTCACCCTCATCAACCAGATCCTGGATCTCTCCAAGATCGAATCCGGGAAGTTGGAGTTGGACCTGGAGGAGGTGGATCTCCGGGAACTCATCCCCTCGGTCATCCGCCAACTGGAGGGCCAGCTCCACGACCGGCCCCTGGAGCTTCGCTTCCACTGGGAGGTGGCGCCTGTCCCCTTCCTGGCGGATCCGGGAAAGCTCAAGCAGGTCCTCATCAACTTGGTGGGGAACGCCATCAAGTTCACCGAGGCAGGGAGCGTGGTGGTGGAGGCGGAGGCGGATCCCGAGGACGGCTCCCCTGTGGCCATCCATGTCCGGGATACGGGGATTGGCATTCCCCAGGACCGATTGGAAGACATCTTCAAGGCCTTCCGGCAGGCGGATGGCACCACGGCTCGCCGGTTCGGGGGAACGGGGCTCGGGCTTACCATATCCCGGTCCCTTTGCCAGGTGATGGGTTTCTCGCTGGTGGTTGAGAGCACCGAAGGTAGGGGGTCCACCTTCTCCATCGTTCTGCGGGAGGGTCAGTGGACGGGAGATGCCGAGGCCTCGTCGTTCGGGGCCGAGGGGCGCCGGTTCGCCGGAACGGCCGGACGCTGGAAGCCCGAGATCGAAGGGGCGAGGAAGGAAGGGGCGGGGAGGGCCAACGGGGTGGGGAACGGAAGGACATCCGGTTCGGGGATGCTTCCGTCCCTCGTCCCCCTGGACCGGGGGGTGGCCGTCGTCAGTCACCGGCCCGATCTCCGTTCCGCCCTGACGGAACACCTCCGGGACCTGGGGTGCCATGTGATCGTCCCCACCAATGCCAGTGAGGCACTCTCGGGTCTTCGCGACGGCGGCGTCGATGTGGCGATCCTGGATTTCCTCATCCCCGGGACCAGTGGCTGGGAGGTGCTGGAAGAGCTTCGCTCCCAGGAGGCCGCCGTGGCGGTCGGTTCCGAGTCTCGGATGGAAACCCGGGAGCCGTTGATCCTCCTGACCGGAATTCCAGACTCGGAGGCGACGGGGGTAGGCGCGGTTGCGGCACCTACTCTCCGCGTGGACATGGAAGTGTGGAATGGCCTGGAAGGTCGGCTTCCCAGGGTGCTCGGTCGCAACGGGCTGGCAGCCGGACAGGCAGCTGTGCTGTTTCAGGAAGAGCGGGAGGTGGGGGATGAGTGCGCCGCCCTCTTCCGGGAGCATGGGGTTGTGGTCCACCGTGTGGCGGACCGAGAAGCGGCCCTGGATCTGCTTTCCCGAAGCGAGACGGATCTGGTTGTCCTCCGGACCCGGAACATCCGCCTCGAACACTTCTCCCTCCTCTCGGCGCTGGCGGGAGCCGGTTCGGCCCCGGATCTGCGGCCTCCCCCCCCGGTTCTGGTGGTGGTGGACGGTCCCATGCGCCGGGAAGATCGGGTGGCGTTCCGGCGAGGAGCCGAGCGCAGCGGCTCCTCAGGGGCCCCGTCCAGCAGCCGGATCGCCTGGGAGGTGGAGCGGCTCCTCAGAGGGTAATCGCCTTCGCAAGGACGCCCCCTTCCTCGCGGAGCCTCTGTTGGACCGGGTCGGGCAGCGGACGACCGGGTTGGGCAAGGGACGAAACGCCGGTGCGGCCCCTGGGTACCACCGGCCATGCTTAATCCGCCACCCTCCGTCAGGCAGCGCCTCCGTCCGGTGAACGAAGCCCCGGTGAAGGAGGGGAGCGACTTCGTCCTCTACTGGATGATCGCCACGCGACGCCTGGACCGTAACGCCGCTCTGGAGCGGGCGGTGGCGTGGGCTCGGCATCTGGATCGCCCTCTCCTCATCCTGGAGGCGCTCCGAGCAGGCTACCGCTGGGCATCTCCCCGCTTCCACCACTTCTGCATCCAGGGCATGGCGGAGCACGAGGCCCGGCTGCGGGAGGGGCGGGCCGGGTACTATCCCTACGTGGAGCGGGATCTGGACGATGGTCGCGGACTCCTGGAGGCCCTGGCGGACCGGGCGGCGGTGGTGGTGACCGACGATTTCCCGTCCTTCTTCCTTCCCAGGATGGTGGAGGCGGCGGGTCGGAAGCTTCCGGTGCGCCTGGAGGCGCTGGATTCCAACGGGATCCTCCCACTGGCGGTGCCCGACCGGTCCTTCACCACCGCTTACTCCTTCCGGCGCTACCTCCAGAAGACCCTCCCGGATCATCTGGGAGACGGTCCCACCGAGCAGCCGCTGAAGGGGGATCCCCTCCCCGTCTTCCCCGGCGTTCCGGAGGCCATCGCTCAGCGCTGGCCGGCGGCCACCCCCGACGAACTGGCCGATCCGGAGGGCCTCAGTCGCCGACTTCCCCTGGATCGGGAGGTTATGGCGGTGGCGGCGCAGGGGGGGACGGGTCCGGCACGGGAGCGACTCACCCGGTTCCTGGACCAGGGTCTTTCCGGCTACGCCCAGGGCCGAAACCACCCGGACCGGGATCATGGGAGCGGCCTCTCCCCCTACCTCCACTGGGGTCATATCTCGGCCCATGAGGTTCTGGAAGCGGTCCTGGACCGGGAGGGGTGGAGCCCTGACAGGATCCCTGAGAAGGCCCATGGGAAGCGCGAAGGGTGGTGGGGTCTCTCCACCGATGCCGAAGCCTTCCTGGACCAGATCACCACGTGGCGGGAGATGGGCTTCGTGACGGCATGGCGTGAGCCGGACCACGAGAGTTGGGACTCTCTGCCGGAGTGGGCGCGCCAGACCCTCCTGGAACATGCCGACGACGAGCGGCCCCACCTCTACGACCGGGACCAACTCGAGGAAGCCCGGACCGCTGACCCGCTATGGAACGCGGCCCAGCGTCAGCTCCGCCAGGAAGGCGTGATCCACAACTACCTCCGCATGCTCTGGGCCAAGAAGATCCTGGAGTGGTCACCCCACCCCACGGAGGCACTCACCCGGACCCTGGAGATGAACAATCGCTGGAGTCTGGACGGACGGAACCCCAACTCCACCTCCGGCGTCTTCTGGACCTTCGGCCGGTACGACCGCGGCTGGCCCGAGCGGTCGGTCTTCGGCAAGGTCCGATCCATGACCTCCCAGTCCACCCGGCGGAAGGTGGATCTCAACGACTATCTCGAGCGTTATGGGCGGGACTGACCCCTTCTACTCCCTTCTTCTACCCCCCAGCGTATGCCCTTATTCACGTATCGTGTCGAGCTCGACCACTCGGTTGAGGACGTATTCCGGTGGCATACCCGCCCCGGGGCCTTTCAGCGACTCAGTCCACCATGGGAAGACGTGCGCATCCGGTACCAGGACGAGGGCCTTACCGAGGGCAACCGGGTCGTCCTGGGACTCCGGAAGGGGGTCGCCGAACTCACCTGGGAGGTGAAGCACACGGCCTTCGAAGAGAACCGGCTCTTCGTGGACGAGCAGGTGAAGGGGCCTTTCTCCCGCTGGCGGCATGAACACCGGTTCCACGATCTGGGCGCGGGGCGCTCTGCCGTTGAGGATGTGGTGGATTGGGAGGCCCCCCTGGGCTCCCTGGGGCGCACCTTCTCCGGGTCGTTCATCGAGTCTTCGCTGAGACGTCTTTTCGCCTTTCGGGCCCGCCGGCTGGTGAATGACCTGGAGCTTCACCGCCGCTACGGCGGCCGGTCGCTGACGGTGGCCGTGACCGGCGCCACCGGGCTGGTGGGGTCGGCCCTCACGGCCTTTCTCCGAACCGGTGGACACCGGGTGGTGGGGATCGGACGGGGGAGCGCCGAGGGTAGGTCCGACTGGATCCAGTGGGATCCGGCCAGGGGCGAGTTGGACGGATCGGCCCTTGAGGGGATGGATGCGGTGATTCATCTGGCCGGTGAGAACATCGCCAGCGTTCGTTGGACGGCTTCCAAGAAGCGTTCCATCCGGGAGAGCCGGGTGCAGGGGACCGAACTCCTGTCTCGGGTGCTGTCCGAACTCCGTACCCCGCCGGCCACATTCATCTCGGCTTCCGGTGTTCACTTCTACGGCGATGGGGGGGAGGAGGTGCTCACCGAGGACGCTCCTCCGGGGAAGGGGTTCCTGGCGGACGTATGCCGGGCCTGGGAGAAGGCCACCCACGCGGCCCGGGCCGTGGGGATCCGGACCCTCTTCCTCCGCAGCGGAATCGTGCTCTCACCGGAGGGAGGGATGCTGAATACGGTGCAACTCCCCTTCCGGCTCGGGCTCGGTGGAAGGTTGGGCTCGGGGCGGCAGTACATGCCCTGGATCGATCTGGACGATGAGGTCGGGCTGATCCTCCACCTCATCCGCACTCGGGAACTCCGTGGCCCCGTCAATGCCACCGCCCCCAATCCGGTGCCCAACGAAGCCTTCACCACCGTTCTGGGACGGGTTCTTTCCAGGCCCACCCTGCTTCCGGCACCTGCGCTGGCCATCCGGGCCGCTCTCGGTGAGATGGGGGATGAACTCCTCCTCACCGGCCAGCGGGCCATTCCGGAGCGGGCCCGGGGAACCGGGTACCGCTTCCTGTTCCCGGATCTGGAAGATTCGCTCCGGCACCAGCTGGGACGGCAAGCGGGGTAGGGACGGTCAGCCACGCTCCACCTCGTCGGATGGGGTTGGCGGCCACGCATCCCCGGCCTCCTCTCCGTGAATCCCCAGGTGGTCATGGATCCGCAGGAGGGCGGCGGAGACCTCAGCCTCCAGCGTCGCCGGAGAAGGGGCTTCCTTCGCCGATCCCACGACGAGGGGGGGAGTGACGTGCAGGAAGGCCTGGGGCGCTACCGTATTTCCCGGCTCCAAGTGCATACCCACACCCAGAACCGTGCAGGGAGCCAGCCCCCGCATCAGGAGCCGGACGCCCGGACGGAACCCCAGTGGCTCCCGGAAGGAGGGGTAGATGCGTCCCTGGGGGAAGAAAGCCACCACTGGGGCTGCGGCCCCGGGGGTGCGGTCCGCGCGCCCCGCCAGATCTCGAACCACGCTCCGCAGTCCCATGGGGCGCTCCGGATCGAAGCCCAGACCTCCCAGCGCCTTGAGGACCGGGTTCGCCCGAAGCTCAGACTCCAGCATCACAGTGTGGAAGAGGGCCTGGGGCCGAACCCTCCGTTGCACCTCCCGTAGGAGGAATCCGTCGAACCAGCTCACATGGTTTGCCACCAGGATCAGCGGCCGGGTGGGGTTCAGGGAGGTCCCGGCGGGGGGCAGTCCGGCCAGGTGAATCCGGTGCAGCTTCCGCCTGAGCCAGGGGTGGAAGATGAGTTCGAATCCGCGCCAGATCCCGGGGCCGCCCGGCGAGAATCGCTTCAAAGCCCGCCCCTCCCACAGAAGCCACTACGCGGAAGTCTCATTGGGACGTGCGTCATCGGCAGGAACTCCACCTCGGGGTCGGGGGTGAACAGACGAACCACGACACCGGGAGCCGGGCCACCTTCCCTGCAAGGGAAAGACGCCCGACTCCTGCCCTTGGCCTGTCTACCCGGGGAGGAAGATCCAACATGGTGAGCACCACGCTGGCCACCATCGACTGCCATGCCCATGTGGGTGAATTCATCGGGTACGATTTGGGTGAGGATACGCTCCTCTCCGAGTTGGACCGTGGGGGAGTTGCTCTGGCGCTTATTTCCAACATCGATGGCGCGGCTGTGCCGGGGAAGACCCGGGACCTGCAGGAGGCCGCGGCGAACCGGGCCGCCGCCCACGCGGTGCGGCGGCACCCGGATCGGCTCCGGGGTCTCTTGTGGGCCCGACCCTGTAGCGGCGGCTCGGCGGCCTGTCTGGCCACCTTCCTGGAGGAGCGTCTGCGGCTCCCGCCTGGGCACCCCTGGACGTCCCGGGTCTTCGTAGGGATCAAGATGCATCCGGAGATGAATGCCTTTCCCGCTGACGACCCACGGGTGGATCCGTACCTGGAGGTGGCTGCGGAGCACGGCATCCCTGTTGTTTTCCATTGTGACGGCTCGGTTGAGGAAGCCTCGGCGGAGCGCATCCACCGTCTGGCGCGGCGCCACCCGGACGTTCCGGTGGTCCTTTACCACATGGGATTCGGGGGGCCCCACGAGCCCTCCATCCAGGCGGTGGAGGAGGCGGTGGCTCAGGGAGATGCGGATCTCTACCTGGAGACGGCGCAGGCCCCGGTGGAGGCCGTCCTTGAGGGGCTCCGGCGCGTTGGACCCGAACGGGTCCTCTTCGGCACCGACGCCACCTACTACGGCCGGGGCCACTACGATCACTATCGAGCCCTCAAGGCGGCCCTGGCCGGAAGCCTCAGCGAGGATGATCTGGCGCTGGTCATGTCCGAGAACGCTCGTCGACTCTTCCGCCTCTCCCGGGAGGAACGCTTCTGATGTCCGAATCCAACCTGTCTCACCATCGTCCCCCCTGGCCTGTCGGGCCCGAACCCACGCTGGAGCGTGAGGCCTTACCCCCGGAGCCATTGAGCCTCTTCCGAACGTGGATGGCGGAGGCGGTCCAGGAATCCCGCATGGACTACCCCAACGCCATGGCTCTCTCTACGGTGGACCCCGAGGGGTTTCCCGACTCCAGGATCGTTCTCCTGAAGGATGTGGATGAGCGGGGCTTCGTTTTCTACACGAATCGGGAATCGGCCAAAGGTCTCGCTCTCGCCGCCGACCCACGGGCGAGTCTGACCTTCTACTGGGATGCTCTGGCCCGACAGGTTCGGGTCCGGGGGATCTGCGAGAACGTTCCTGAGGAGGAGTCGGATGAATACTTCGCCAGCCGCCCCAGGGGGAGTCGGATCGGAGCCTGGGCGTCCCATCAGAGCCGGGAGCTCGAGAGCCGAACGGAGTTGGAGCGCCGGTTCCGGGAATTGGAGGAGGAGTACGGTGAGGGCGAGATTCCACGCCCGCCGCACTGGGGAGGCATTCTCCTGCGCCCTGTGGAGATAGAGTTCTGGCAGGGTAGGGAGAGTCGGCTCCACGACCGCTTCGTCTACCGCCGTTTGGCGGATACGGAGGGGCCGGCCGGCGCTGATATCCCGTCGGCGGCCTGGACCATCCACCGGCTGAATCCCTGACCAACCTCTCCAGCGGCCCCCCGGGCACTGCCTCGTCCCCGAAGACGCCTCAGCCCCGGAAGAGATCGTCGGGGAGTTCCCCGTCCGGGCCCAACTCGGGAGCGGGAAGTCCGGCCTCCCGGTAGCGTCGGGCGTGGTCCGGGTAGGCCCACCGGAAGAGGGTTTCCCGGTGGCGTTCCGGAGAAAGGCGGGGGGCGTCGTACATTCCCCGACCCTCTCGCTGCCGGAGAGCTTCGAAGAGAAAGAGGGAGGTCGCCACCGAGACGTTCAGGGACCGCACCATCCCCACCATGGGGATGGTGGCGGTCACGTCGGCAGCCGCCACTGCCTCATCGCTGACACCAAAGAGTTCAGCCCCTACCAGGATCACGGTAGGCCGGGTGTAATCCACTTCCCGGTAGTCCACCGCCCGATGGTCGGGATGGGCCGCCACCACCTGGAATCCCCGATCCTTCAGGGTCCCCATGGCCTCGAGGACAGATTGGTGCTGATGGAGTTCCATCCACTTCCCGGTCCCCCCTGACGTGTCGCGGTGGAGGCGCAGCCCGTGGTTCGGTACTACGGCATGGAGCTCCAGGACCCCCACAGCATCACAATTACGGGCGATGGCCGAGAGGTTGTGTTCCTTGTGCACCCGCTCCATGAGAACGGTGAGGTCCGGTTGGCGGCGATCCAGAACGTGTAGAAGACGACGGAACCGCTCCGGCGTCACCAGCGATCCTCCCAGCGGGTCCCGCCCATGGGTACGATCTGATTCCGGACGATCCCGATTCCCTCCACCTCCACCGTGATTTCGTCGCCCACCTGCATGGCCCGGCGGGCGCCCTCCTCGAAGAGCACGGTCCCGGTCCAGATGATGTCTCCCGGTAGAAGGGTCATGTACCGACTCAGGTAGGAGACCAACTCCGCCGGAGTCTGCACCAGTTGCGACGCGGTTCCGTCCTGGGTCACCTCACCATTCAGGCGGTGGATGATCCGCACGTCGGAGTAGTCGAGCCCCACGGCAATGGCTGGACCCATGGGGCCCCAGCTTTCCGTCCCCTTGGAGATGAGACGGGTGGGACCTTCTCGCCCGGCCCCCTCCCCGTACCAGCTGTTCTCACTCATGTCGTTCCCGGCCGTCACTCCCCAGATGTAGTTCGGGGCCTCCTCCACCGAGACGTGCCGGGCAGGCCGACCGATGACCAGGACCAACTCGGCCTCGTAGTTGAGGTTTCCTGCCTCCTCAGGAAGCTCGATCCCTTCTCCGGTACCGACGATGGTGTTGGGGAGCTTGGCGAACCAGCGCGGGTGGGCCTCCTCGGGCAGATCGGCCAATTGGGGCCGCATGGTATTCACCGCCACCCCGAGGGTCTTGGACACCCGGTCCGGGTCCAGCGGTGAAAGCAACCTCACGTCCATGAGATTTGCCGTGCGCCCTGTGGGCGACGGGTCATCGAAGTAATGGGACGAGAGCTGCCGTATGGTTTCGCCCTCGAGAATGCCATAGTGGGCTTCACCGCCCTCGAGATACCGGACGTAGTAGGTCACGTCCGGGTTGGCCCGCGTCGTCTCGGCGAGGTGGGCATAGTCTTCGAGGAGCGTTTCCATGGGGATCACCGGCTCGCCAGGAAGGGCGTGGTTGCCGTAGGTGCCGGCCGGAGCCACGGCAGCCATGGAGGTCCCGGCCGAACCGGCCTCGGCCGTGGTGCCGATATCGCCGCATCCGGCGAGGAAGAAGGGAGCCGCAACCAGGAGAGCCGAGACAGTACCGGTAATGAGGCGTCGGGTCATGGAGTCCTCTGGGGAAATTGGGGGCGGGGGGTGATGCACCTGGTGCGCGCGGACGGGCTGGGCCGGAACCGGCCTCGCGGGGACCATGGAACAACCCCGGCCAATGGTAAGGAACCCCCTCCGGGGCGGCAACCCATGGCCAGGGCTGGCGTGGGAACGCTCTCAAGGCGTAGTCTCTCCTGCGCCCGTCGGGCTCGCATGCCACAAGCAGAGCTCGTCCAACATGTCCGCCGGTGGGGTCCGGGAAGCGCCGCCCCCAACCGGCCCCCACCCCAGTCCGGAGCGATCCGCCATGCGCCAAGCGACTGTCTTTTCGCGTCTTGTCCTTATCCCCCTGGCCGCACTTGCGGTGGCCATCCCCACGGCTCAGGCCCAGGCCCAGACCCAGGACATCCGCCTGAACCGGACCATTGAGACCCTGGACCGTGGGGAGGCCACCTTCGGCATCTTCAACGGCGACTTCTCCCTGGCCAATGCCCGGTCGCTGGCCAACTCGGGACTGGACTTCGTGCTCATCGATATGGAGCACGGTCCATGGAGCTCGGAGACCCTGCAGGCCTTCCTACTGGGGATGACGGACAGGGCAGCCATCGTTCGTAACGGTCACCTCCAGATGGCCACCACGCCCATCGTCCGGGTGCCCCAGAACGGCAGGGAGATGCTCGACTTCATCGTGAAGCAGGCGCTGGACATGGGAGCCTTCGGGATCATGTTCCCCTTCATCAACAACCGGGAGGAAGCGATCCACGCCGTAGCCTCCATGCGCTACCCCAGGCCCCGGGGCTCCGACATCGCCGAGCCCCACGGATGGCGGGGGCGCTCCCCGGGGGTGGCCACCTGGTTCTGGGGGATCTCCGGTGGTGAGTACTTCCGGCGTGCCGATGTGTGGCCCCTGAACCCGGAAGGGGAGCTTTTGGCCGCAATCCAGATCGAGACGCCCCAGGCCGTGGAGAACATCGAGGAGATCATCACCGTGCCCGGGGTGGGCGCCATCTTCATCGGGCCGTTGGATCTGGCCACACAGATGGGGTTTGGGGACCAGACTGGCCACCCGGATGTGGAAGAGGCGATCCAGACGGTGTTGGCCAGTTGCCTGGCCCATAATGTCCCCTGCGGCCTCACCACTGGCGCCGGGAATGTGGAGGAGCGGATCCGCCAGGGCTTCCGTTTCGTGACGGTAGGTGGCGCCGGCGGCATCACCCCCGGCACGGCCGAGGCGCTGAGTCGGGGAATGTCAGCGGCCGGTCGCCGCTAGGCCGTCCTCCCAGGTCGCGCTCCTTCCCCCGACTGATCCGCTTTCCGGGGGAAGGGCGCAGGCCTGCAGGTGTGCCTGCTGTCCAGGGACTAGGCCGCTTGCCCCCGGCGGCGGTCCAGCAGCAGGGCCAGAAGCGACAAGACCGTTGCCCCCGCCACCACCGCCAGCGAACCGGTGAGGCTCTCCATGAGGCTGGGGTCCACCAGCAGGACTCCAGCAAGCGCAATCATGAGCATCCCGCCGAAGAGCTTAAGTACTCGGCCCTGCCGCTCCTGAAGCCGGGTGGCCTTGAGGGTCACCACCGCCCCGATGAGGATGGCGATCTCTACCGAGAGGTAGATCCCCACGTAGAGGAGCAGGAGGCTCAGGAATCCAGTGCCGTGGATCCCGGCTTCCGTCACCAGGGAGGTCCAGATCACCGGAAACCCGGCGGTGCAGGGGAGTTCCACCATGGCTACGCCTGCGGCCAGGGCCACGGTGATGGCCAGGGTGGCGGGAAGGGATCGTTCCTCGCGGATCCTCCGCCCTCCCCGGTAGATGCGCGGCTTGAACCGGTCCGGGATGGTCAGAGACGGGCCCCGCTTCCACGCCAGGAAGTCCTTTACATTCACGAGTCCGAAGCCAAGGGCCAGGATGGCCACCGCCACCTGGATCCAGGCGATCCGTTCCAGCACCGCCATCGCGGCGAAGACCCCGGCGATGAAGGCTCCGTAGATGCTGGCCGTCACCAGGAGAAAGGTGAGCCCCACGGCAGCGATGCGGCGCCGGGATCCCGTCCCCATGATCATGGCCAGGAGTACCCCCAGGACCCAGAGGGAACAGGGGTTGAAGCCATCCACGAAGGCGATGAGGGCCGTGGCCGCCACCATGGGCTGCTGAGCCACATTGATCTGACCCAGCGGGCCCAGGTCCAGAACCGACGCACCGGCATCATCCCGCCGATCTTCCACTCCGAGGCGCGCGGCCACCGCGTTCTCGATGTCGGCCGCCAAGGGGGCGGAGAACCCCACCCACACCTCCTCCTCCAGAATGAAGGTGGGTACGGCCGACGCCCTCTGGCCCCGCTCCTCCATCATCCGGACAAAGACCGCCTGGGCCATGGGGTCCCGGGTTACGCCCACCTTCTCCACCGTCAGACCTTCGAAACGACGATCCAGGGCCTCGACCCAGGGCTCGGCCTGATCGCAGAAGGGGCAGCCTTCTCGCCAGAAGTACCAGAGGGTCACCTCAGCTTCTGCGAGGGGGAACCAGGACCCGGTCCCCTCATCCCGGGCGGAGTCGGCCAGGGACCCGCCGGCGAGGGCGAGAGGCAGGGAGAGAAGCAGTGCGGCAAGGGCGGCGAGGGGCATTACCTGGTCTCCGAGAGTCTGGCCAGGATCGCGCCGGCCATCAGAGCATCGGGGGTGGTGAAGACGATGGGGTTCGCCCGGCCGTCCCGGACGATCTGAATCAGATTCTCGTCCAGGTCCACCTCCAGGTCCAGTATCTCCCTCAGGGGGATCTCGTATGCTCCCCCGTCCAGGAGGAGGAGGCGACGATCGGTGACCACCAGTGGGCCCTCCCGCTCCACCACCCACCCGCGCACCACGTGGGCAACACCACCGCGCTGAAACCGTCGCAACTGTCGGTCCCGCAAGAGCCTGCCGTCGGCGGTGAGATGGGCTGTCTCACCCCGCCGGAGGGGGATGGGTGATTCCACCTCGGGGAGTTCGCCCTGGCGAATCCGCTCCATCTCCCGGAGACGGATCACCAGATCCAGGTCCTCCTCAAGGTCGGCGTGGTCCAGACGGAGGCCATCTCGGACCCGGTCCAGGATCTCCCACTCCTCATCGGTGATCCGGTGATCGGTGGCCAGAATGGCCACCAGGCCCCGGAGCGCGTCGGCTCGGACGGCCCGGGTCTCAGGTGTCGGTCCACCCAGGAGCTCTTCCAGCCCCTGGATGAGTTCCCACTCGTCCTCGTCCACCTGGGTCCCCTCGGCCAGGATGCCGCACGCCTCTCGGTAGATCCCTTCCAGCTCCCGCTTCAACCCGGGAGGCGGAGGCGTTCCGGGGGAGACCCCCAGCTCCGCTCGGATTCTCCGCGCCAGGTCCGGGTCCCAGCGTCCGGCGGCCACCATCGCCTGGAGCTCCTCGAGCCACCGCTCTTTCCGTCGGACTCGGATGATGGCCCGCAGTCCGCCTGCTCCGGCGGCCACAAGAATGGTGAGTCCCAGGAGCATCCCCAAACCGTCCAGGAAGACCAGGAGCAGGAGCCCCGCCAGCGCTCCGGCTACCCAAGGGAGGGCGGGGGAGGCAGGGGGGGATGGAGCAGGGATGGGCGGTTCCGCTGAGTGGTCGGTCTCCGAGGCGAAGGTAGCACCGGTGGGTTCCCAGAGGGTGACCTGACGCCGGCCGGAGGAGGGCGTGGATCCCGACCTGCCACCCGGCGGACCACCGGGCAGACCTGGCCCGCCGGACCGAGTTCCGCCCGGGGTCTTGATGTATTCCCGGTAGTACAGGCCGTGGCGGCCGCCGGCCACGTAGGGGCGTCCCCGGCTGTCGAGACCCAGGCGGGCCCCCTTGATCCCGGCCGACACCCCGATCCCGCTCTTCGAAAGATTCAAGCGAAGAGGACCGAACCGGAAGGCTTTTCGGACGAAGAATGACATGCTTCAGGCCTCGCATCAGGGTGACGGATGCACACGTTCAGTATGCGGGCTACGAAATCATACGGAACAAACACAATACGACGACATAGAAACACGATATGTTCGTCGGAAATCACCGTCGGCGTCGGTGATGCACGTCTGACTCGTTGATTTCTCCGAGCGCTGCCGGCAGGTACGATTCCCGGCAAGACTATTTCGCCTACACTCATGAATGTTCCCGATCCTGCACTGACCGTGGAGTCGGGATCCACCCCACAAGGAGCTGCGCATGACCCGACACTGTCCCAGAAATGCCAACTCGAGCGATTCCGACATCGAATCTCCGGACCTCTCCCGCCCCCGTCGTTCCGCTGTACTGTGGCGGGCCCTGGGCCTGGGGACGGCCCTGGTCCTGGCCGGTGCCACGGTGGCGTGCGGTGAAGCCCCGGAGCCCATGCCGACGGATGATCCACCCCCCGTCACCGAGGAGCCGGTGGAAGTGACGGAGGTGGAGCCCCCCGCGAACAACATCGTGGATGTGGCCAGTGAAGCCGGGGAGTTCAACACCCTCCTCACCGCCCTGGAGGCCGCCGACCTGCGGCCGGCCCTCGAGCACGACGGACCCTTCACAGTATTCGCACCCACCGACGATGCCTTCGGTGAACTCCCCGAGGGTGCCGTGACCGACCTCCTGGCCGATGAGGAACAGTTGACGGCAGTGCTCCTGTACCACGTGGTACCGGGAACCCTCTCTGCTGAAGAGGTAGCGGATCGGTCTGAGCTGGAGACCGCCGGAGGCGAGATGCTCTCCGTCACCGTGGAGGACGGGAACGTCTTCGTGAACGGGGCCCAGGTGATCACTGCCGATGTGGAGGCAGAGAATGGAGTGATCCACATCATCGACGGTGTTCTGACGCCCTAAAGGATTCTGAGGTCCCTGACCTGCGGATGCCCAGGCGGACCCGAAGCCAGGAAGGTCGCTGAAGGAACGGATTTGCGGCTCAGGTGAACTTGCGTAACCCATGGCCCCGTCGGCCCAAGATGGTCGGCGGGGCCAACGCGCATCCATCGTCAGGAAGGACGGGGCATCGTGAGCCATGTGATCGTCATCGGAGCCGGATTCTCAGGACTCTCCGCCGCCTGCCACCTGGCGGAAGGAGGGTGCCAGGTGACGGTGGTGGAGCGGCACGATGGTCCCGGCGGACGGGCCCGGATCTGGGAGCAGGACGGGTTTCGCTTCGATATGGGGCCCAGTTGGTACTGGATGCCCGACCTCTTTGAGCGCTTCTTCCGGCGATTCGGGCACGAGGTGGAGGACTTCTACGACCTACGTCGCCTGGATCCGTCCTATCGGGTGGTCTGGCCCGAGGGAGATCACTGGGATGTGCCAGCTGGACTTCCCCAGCTTCGCGCCTTCTTCGAGCGGGAGCAGCCGGGTGGGGGCGAGGCCCTGGACCGCTTCATCGACCAGACCCACCAGGTCTATGACGCCGCCACCCAGGACTACCTTCTTCGCCCGAGCCTCTCGTTGGGAGAGTTCGTGGATGCCCGCCTCCTGGGTGAACTCTTCCGCCTCCGGATGCTTCGCTCCATGGCCTCCTACGCCCGCTCTTCCTTCTCCGAGCCCCGCCTGGCGCGCCTGGTGGAGTGGCCCGTCCTCTTCCTGGGGGCCTCCGCGGAAGATACCTCGGCCATGTACAGCCTCATGAGCTACGCCGACATGGCCCTGGGCACCTGGTACCCCATGGGCGGGATGCACCGGATCATCGAAGCCATGGTGTCGGTGGCCCAGGCCCGGGGCGTGGAGTTTCGCTACGGCGAGTCGGTGGAGCGGATCCTGACGGAAGGGGGGAAGGTGAGGGGGGTCCGCACGGACGCCGGGGAGACGGCGGCAGATGCGGTCCTGGCCTCCGCCGACTATCACCATGTGGAGCAGGAGCTTCTCCCGGAAGAGCACCGCCAGTACTTGCCCCGGTACTGGGAGTCCCGGGTCATGAGCCCGTCGAGCCTCCTCTTCTATCTGGGGGTCGAGGGAGAACTGGACGAACTGCCTCACCACACCCTCTTCTTCGATCGGGATCTGGACACCCACATGGAGGCGGTTTACCGCCGCCCCGCCTGGCCCGATGCCCCCCTCTTCTACGCTTGCACGCCCTCAGCCACGGATCCCTCCGTGGCCCCACCGGGGCACGCCAACCTCTTCATCCTGGTGCCCCTGGCGCCCGGCCTCGAGGATGACGACGGCGAGCGGGAGCGGATCTACAGCCAGGTCATGGACCGGTTGGAGGCGCACATGGGCAGGATCCTTCGGGACCGGGTGGTCCTGAAGCGGAGCTACGCCATGCGGGACTTCGTGGCCGACTACCACGCCTTCAAGGGAAACGCCTATGGCATGGCCAACACGCTACGGCAGACCGGTCCCCTGAAGCCGCCCCTCCGTTCTCCGAAGGTGGAAGGGCTCTACTTCGCCGGGCAGCTCACCGTGCCGGGGCCTGGGATGCCCCCCAGTCTGGTCTCCGGTGAGCTGGCGGCCGGGGTGCTCCTGAAGGATCGGGCCGGCTGATACGGGAGGGCACCGCCGCGTCGCTTTATTCCGCTTCTTGACAGGAAGATTGCACCGCCGTATTTGCTAATACGTATGAGCGCAGCGACGAAGGGTCGATCAGGGTCTTCCGGGACTCGCCGGGGACGGGTGACGGGCCACGATGTGGCGGCCCACGCCGGAGTGTCCCAGTCCACCGTATCCCTGGTCCTGTCGGGAAACCCCCGGGCCCGGATCGGAGAGGCGACCCGGGAGCGGGTGCTCGAGGCGGCCCGGGAGCTGGGCTACCGCCCGAACCTGCTGGCTCGAGGGCTCGTACAGCGGCGCTCCTTCGCCCTGGGGATCGTGGTGTCCGATCTGGACAACCCCTTCTTCACCGAGGTGGTGAGTGGGGCTGAGCGGGTGGCGGCGGAGGCGGACTACGGTGTGCTCCTGGGTGATGCCCGGGAGATTCCTGCGGCGGAGCATGTGATGCGGCTGGCGGAGCGACAGGTGGATGGGGTGATCGTGGCGGGGGTGGGGCTCGATGCCCTCCCCGACGAGACCCGGGAGGGGTTGAACCTCGTTCTCGTGGACGAACCGTCCGGCGTCCTGCCCGGTGTGGCCAGCGATGCGGCCGCGGCAGGCCGGAAGGCCGCCCGGCACCTGCTGGAGCTCGGCCATACCCGCCTGGGGTTCCTGGGGCCGGCTTCCCCTGCTCACACCTTTCGGATGCGGGAGCGGGGGTGGGTTCAGGCCCTCCGTCAGGCGGGGTGCACCATCCCGTCCGCCTATCTGGTCCGCACCTCCGCCACAGTCTCCGGTGGACAGGCCGGAATGCGCCGGCTGCTGTCCACGGACCCCCGTCCCACAGGGGTCTTCTGCGCCAATGACCTGGTGGCCCTCGGCGCTCTAAAGGCCTGCGCCCAGGCCGGGGTGAAGGTTCCTGGCCACATCTCCGTCGTGGGGTGTGACGACATCGAAATGGCACGCTACGTAACGCCTGAACTCACCACCATCCTGGTTCCCGCTCGGGGGCTCGGGGCCCGTGCCGCTCGCCTCCTGCTCCTCACGCTGGACGGCCGGGACACCGGCGCCCTAACCGGAAAGGCGCTGGGTGTGGAGTTGGTGGTTCGGGAGACCACGGCGAGGAGATCCATATGAGCCACCCCACCATCCTGGGAACCGGGTCCTTCGTGCCGGATCGGGTCGTCACCAATGCCGAACTCTCGGCCTCTCTGGGGGAAGACATCGACGAGTTCGTCTCCGGTACCCTGGGCATCCGGGAACGCCGCTGGTGTGCTCCCCACGAGTCTGCTGCAGACCTGGCGGAGGGGGCCGCTCGTCGTGCCCTCCAGTCGGCGGGAATGGTGCCGGCGGAGGTGGACCTGCTGGTGGTCTCAACCGACACGCCGGAGTATGTCTCTCCCGCCACTGCGTCGGTGCTCCACGGCCGGCTGGGACTCCCCTACACCACTGGCGCCTTCGATCTGAACGCCGCCTGCGCCGGCTTCGCAGTGGCCCTGGATCTGGCGGCCAAGTACCTGGATGCCGATCCGCGGCTCCGGCGCATTCTGGTGGTGGCGGTCTACGCCATGACCAAGTACGTGGACCGGGGCGACAAGAAGACGGTGACCATCTTCGCCGACGGCGCCGGGGCGGTGGTGGTGGGGCGGGGGAGCGCGCCTGGGATCCTCACCTCTGAGCTGCGGGCCGACGGCTCCCT
>SKJY01000296.1 GCA_007121775.1 Gemmatimonadota bacterium | reverse complement strand
CGACGGCGAGGACTTCCTCCTCTTCCAGCCGTCGCTCCAGGTGGTGGAGGGCAACACCCCCGAGACCCAGGCGGCCTACGAGGACGCGGTGCGAGGGTGGGTGGGGAATAGCGCCCTTTCGCTCTATGGGAATGGCGCTTTCGGCCCAACGCTCATGGAGGGCGGCGACGGCACGGCCGAGAACCGGGTGCTGGAGACGGCTGAGCTCATGACCCGGCAGTGGGAGCGGGGAGCCGAGTGGATGTGGCGACACGGAGATCCGGTTCTCTTCCTGGACTACTTCCCGCTGGGTGATACGGCAGACCATCAGCTTCTCGGGTACCTGAATGAAGCGTGGCCGGACTTCGATCCGGCGCTGGCGCGGGAGGTGGGGGCGTTCCGGGCCCGCCTCTGGCACCTGGTGGACCGCCGGGTGCAGCATGTGCGGGATCTGGCCCGGGAGGTGGACGCTCCTTTCTTTCTCATGGGCGACCACGGAATGCGAACCAGCTGGTATCAGTTCCTCCCGAACCGGGCGCTCATCGACGCGGGCCTGCTGGTCCTGGATGAGGAAGGGGAAATCGACCTGACCCGCACCCGGGCCGTGTCGCCCAACGGCTACTGGATCACGGTGAACTCCACCGAATTCCGGGAGGGAATCGTTCCCCTGGAGGATGTACCGGCGGTGGTGGCGGAGGCCCGGAGGGCGCTGGAGGCGGTGCGCGGGCCGAACGGAGAGCCGGTGGTAACCCGGACCTTCACCCCGGAGGAGAACCCGGAGTTCGGGCTGGGAGGCGCCGCCGGTGGCGACCTGTACTTCGGAACGGCGCCCGGCTACCGCTGGTCCTGGCGCCATCGGGGCGAAGCGGTGGAGGCGGCGGGGATCTGGGGGAGCCACGGATTCCCACCGGACGAGCCCGACATGTTCACCGTGTTCTGCGCCGAGGGGGCCGGCTTCTCGACGAAGCGGATCCGGCAGCGACCCACCACCGTCATGGCACCGACCCTGGCGGATTTGGTGGGCCTCCCTGCACCCCGGGACGCGGTGGGCACCTCGGTCCTGGATGAACTGAGGCGGTAGGCCGGGGAGTTCTCGCCGGGCGCCTCCTCCCCCAGTGAATCCTGGGCTCTCCCCGAAGGATCCGGCAGCTCGCCGCTTCGGGAGCTACCCGCCGGAGCCCCCAGCCGTGTCCGGCTCCGGGAGCCCCATGGTGGACCGGATGGTGGCCACCAGGTCATCCAGATCCACCGGTTTCCGGATGAAGGCCCGTGCCCCCAAGCGGCGGGACTTCTCCGGGGCCCGTTCGTCATCGGTGCCGCTGATCACGATGACGGGGATATCGGCAGTTCGGATGGAGAGACCCAACCGCTTCAGATTCACGTACCCGCCACCGCCGGGCATCTGGAGATCCAGAAGGATGAGGTCGAAGTCCCCCTTGGCCGCAAACATGCTGGCCTGCATGGAGTCCCGGGCAACCTGCACTGCCCAGCCATGGGCCCGCAAGCCCGACCGCACCAGTTCGGCGGCTACCGGATCGTCTTCAGCGTAGAGGATCTTCAAGCGATGCACCGCTCCCGGTTGTTCGCTGCTGGTCCGCACCACCACCCAGGGTGCCGGCGTGTAACTAAGGGGACCATAATGCCCAGCGCCCTGCTGCGTCCATCCCGACCCTTATCGTCGTTTTCCGATTCCCCCCATCGACCACACAGGCAAAAGGGCGCCCGGAATGACTCCGGACGCCCTCCAATGACTCCGCCCCGGCCTCCCGGACCCCTATCCGGGAGCGCTCCGAGTCGGCCTTCTACCTGAGCTGCACCGAAGTCCGGTGCACCCCACCCTTCATGCTGCTGTACTCGATGGTGGCCGTACCGCTCCCGCTCACGATCCAGGTAACCGACACATCCGAATGACCCATGACCCCGTCGGCCACATGGATCTCCTGGGGGTTCCGCTCCACCGGGCGGAGTTCGTTGCCGAGCTCTCCACTGGTGAAGCCCCCCGCCTGCACGGTGAGGTTGCCGCCGGAGATCCGGAAGAGATCCGGGTCTCCCACCTGGTTCATCTCCGCCACCTGCAGGCGGCTGGGGATGGCCCGGTGATTGCGGATCCGGGCCGTCACGCGGAAGGTGTTCCCGGCGATCCGCTCCACCCTCGGCTCATCGAACTCCAGTAGGGGCATCTCGTCGGCGTGGAAGAGGGCGAACATGGTGTTCCGGTGGAGCAACTCCTGGAGCATGAAGGGCGGGGTGGTCCGGTTGAACCACTTGCTCCACCCTCCGATCTCCACCCTCCCCAACTCAGGATGGTCGTACTCCTCCCAATCGTGGAACCAGGCGCCCATCCCAACACGGTCGTTGAAGAAGAGTTGCCTCATCTCGTTGGGGACCGGCCCGTCGTCCTGCCAGTGGCCCTGGTAGAGCTGTTCCAGGGACCAGAGTTCATTGGTGAACCCGACTGCCCCCAGGGCGTCGTAGGCCCAATCCAGGGTCCCGCCGTACACCGTGTACAGATCGGCCCAGATGGTCCAGTACCGGTAATAGGGCAGGATCAGCTCCCCGCGCTCCCCCAGGTAATCGAAGGCCCGGAGGTCCCGGGCCGGGTAGTTACCCGTACCCCGGTAATACTGGGAACCGGGTCCCCGGAGGATCATTCCCCCGAAGTTGTGCCACGACTGGGTGGCGGCCACGTTGGGCCGGCTCTTCAGGAACTCGCCCATGGCCCGGGTTTCGGGGTTGGAGAAGGGATAGCGGTACGCTCCGCCCTGGATGTGGGAGGGCTGCCAACCCACCGGGAAGTCCCGGTTCATGTCGTAGCCGCCGAAGCCGTCCTCGTTGCGGCGCCCGTCGCCATCGAGATCTGTGCCTTCCGACCCCAGCATGATGTAGTCCCCCCGGGTCCCGGGAGGCGCCGGGATCATGAGGCGGGGATCCACGGGAGATTCGATGTGGGTTCCCTCGCCGGGAACGTACTTCCGCATCTGCAGGATCTCCCGGTTCCCCGTCAGATCCTCCGGCGGATCCTCATTGGCCCGGCCATCCCCGTCCACATCGAAGGGGCGGTTTCCGGTCCGGCTGGGTCCGCCCCGGGTGAAGAAGACCTCCCGGGCATCCGGGTTCAGAAGGGGGAGGATGTAGAAGGTCCGCTGGTCCACCAGTTCCCGGACCTTGGGGAGGTGGTCGTAGTTCTCCATGAGGAACCAGATCAGGTACAGGTTCACCTCGGTGGCCTGTACCTCGTTCCCGTGGATGCTGGCCTCGGCAAAGAAGGCCGCCTTCTCGTCGTGGGACCCCGTCTCCGGGTTGTTGATGGTGACAAGCCAGATGTCCCGCCCCTCCCACGACTGACCGATGCTCTCCAGGGTCAGGAACTGGGGCCAGGTGGCCACCATCCGCTCCAGGATCTCCGTCATCTCATCGTAGGAGTGATACCGGTCCCAGCGGATATTCACCTGGGGCTCCCGGTCCGGTTGGGAGAAAGGCTGGGCCGCCAGCGGCGCCGCCAGGGCGGCCAGTATGAGGATCATGAAGCCGGTCAGGAAGGAGCTCCGGACCGGATGTCGGCGAATCGCTCGAATCGAGGTCATGGTCTGGGCCTCCCTCACGGCAGGGTGATGGTAGTGGACTGGAGCCCGCCGGCGCGCTCGGCGAAGAGCTCCATGGGGATCCGGGTTCCCGGCGCCGCCTGGACCAGCCACGTGAAGGTGTGCCTGCCGCCCATCCCGTGGATCCTGGGGACCTGCTGCTGGATGTTTCCGGTGAGGACGGCCATCCCGTCGGTGGGGAGGAGGCGGGCGGTGATGGGTCGGTTCGTCCGGATCCGCACCCCCATCTGGAGGTGGGTGGGGAGGTACTGGTCGTTCACCACCGTGGCGGAAATCTGGTAGACGTGGTCGCCCCGGGGCTCCACCGTCACTTCTTCGATCTCCACCTCCGGGAGCTGATGTCCGAGCCAGACGGCGAATTCCGAGTGCCGTCGCGCCAGATCCTCCAGCATCGCCTCCGGTGGATTGACCCGGGCGTTGGGGACGAACCCTCCCACCTCCACCTGCCCCAGTTCAGGGTGCTCGGCCGGGGTCCACTCGGTGAACCCGTCGATCCCCATCTCGTCGAAGTAGGCAAGCCAGCGGTGGTCCCGGGTGGCGCCCCGTGCCCGGGAGACCGGCGCGGCACCTGCACCCGCTGATCCGGCTCGGGTGCCTGTAAAGGCGGCACTTCCCATGGGACCGAGCCCCAGCGAGCCGGATACATCGTTCCCGGTCACGGTCCCGCTCACCGAGATGGTCCCCATCTGGGGCACATCGCCGGAGAGCTGGAATCGACCGGCCTGGCCGCTGCCGGAGAGCTGGACGGACCCAGCGGGGCTATCCAACACCCCCGAGAGCTCCTGACCCTCCCGGGTCACCGTCAGGGTGGCATCCAGGGGCTGTCCTTCCACTGATGTCTGCACTGCCCAGGCCCCCACCGGATCGCTGGAAGCGCCCCCCGGCGCCGCTCCCGCCCCTCCGCCGCTGCCCCCCTCACCGGGGAGGGTCCAGACGGGCGTGGTCCACGACGGCAGCCCCACCTGGTAGTAGGCGTACTGGGGGAAGGAGCCCGCCTCTCCCTCCTCCCCGTCACCGGTGAGGCCGGTGATCTCGGTGAAGCGCTCTGCCACGTATTCGTAGAAGGGCCGGTCGTCTCCCAGGATGTTGGTGGGAACCGACGGCGGTCCCGGAGCCACACCCTGGGGAGGGGTCCGCTGGGCCGGAGGAGCCGACCGCAGGTTGTCGTAGGGTGAGAAGGTGATGACGGCGGCGATGTTCACCTGATCGAACATGAAGTCCGCCAGCGCCCGGGTCTCCACTTCACTCACCTGATGGGGGCCCACGTGGGGCTGGAAGGGGAGGTATTCATGGGGGAAGTTACGGTTCAGGTTCACCCCATCCGAGCCCATGGCCACGTAGGCCTCGGCATTGGCCGGGTCGATCCCCTCCACATGAAGGGTGAAGAGTCCCCGCTCAGCCCGAGCCCGGTTCGCCTCCCGGGAGAGTCGGGGCTCATCGGCGTCGGGGATGAGGCTCCCGGTGGGATCCGGGACCCGCATGAGTTGCACCCGCCCGTTCCCGCTCAGGTCCCGGCCCAGCTCCCGGATGTTCAACCCGCCCTGATCCGGGGCCGAAGGGTGGGGCTTGTACGGGATCTCGTACTCGGGCATGGTCCAGACGAGCTCGGCGCCGTCCGGATTCATGCGGGGGAGGATGTATACCGTCCGTCGATCCAGGAGGGAGGTGATCTCCTCCACCTCCCCGTAACCGGAGGCCAGGTGCTCAGCCAGATGGAGGGCTGCGTTGCTCCCCACCAGGTGATTCCCCTCCAGGTTCGCCACCACCAGGAGGGCGGGCCGGGAATCGGGATCCCGGTCCCCGGGAGCCGCCAGCGTGAGGCGCCACACCTCCCTGCCCTGGTCCGTCCGGACCAGTTCATCTACAGAGATCAGGTTGGAGTGGCGACTGGCCAGCGCCCGCACCTCGCGGGTCAACTCGGCGTGGTCCAGGTAGCGCTCGGTGGCAGCGGACTGGGCCGCCAGTGCTCCAGGCGCAGGGAGTAGGAGGGTGAGGATCAGAGGAAGCTGCAGGAGGTTCAAACCCGGAATTCGTCTCATGCCGGACTCGTGTTGGGGTCAGGATTGGGGTGGTGGGAGTGCCGTTGCGGGACGACGCTGGACCCCCGGGGTCCTACTGGGATACGGGTCCGTCGGCCAGTTCCGCCAGCGTGACGGTCAGGAGGAGCACGGCCTGGGTGGCCGGGAGGGCGCTGGGGATGTCGGCCCACTCGGAGAGGGTGTGATTGTCACCCCCCAGCGACCGGCCCACGGCGATGGAGGGAACCCCCCGGACCACACCGGCGTTGGCGTCGGTGGAGCCGGATGCCCGGAGGGTATTCCCCAACTCCAGATGCCCGTAGATGGACTCGGCAGTCACCACGAGGGGGTGGATCCGGCGGTCGGCGAGCTGCTCCTCCGTGCCTCCGGCCTGACTCCGGCTATCGATCTCCATGCTCCACTCCACCCCATGCGCCTCAGCTGCCCGAGCGACCCGGGCCTCGATCTCGGCATTGAGGGAGTCCAGGAGGACGGGATTCACCGAACGGAGGTCCAGGCTGAAGGACGCCTGCTCCGGGATGGCGTTGAAGATTGAGCCGCCATCGAGCATCCCCACATTGAAGACAGCGCCTCCCTGCCCTTCCGGGATCTCGATTTCATAGATGTACCGGACCGCATCCGCCAGGGCCCGAACCGGGTGGGGACGACCTGCGGACCGATTCGTGTGCGCCCCTTCAGCGTGAAACCGGTAGATGGTCCAGTAGATCCCCAGCGCCCCGTAGGAGATGGCGCCGAGTCCCCCGTCGATGGCCACCAGCATATCGGCCACCCCCTCATTCTCTTCCAGCCAGTACGTCATCCCGTTGAGGCCGATCTCTTCCTGCACGGTTCCGATGAAGATGACGTCGCCCCGGGTCCGGATCCCCGCCGCGTTCATGGCCCGGGCCACTGCCAGCATATTGGCGACCGCCGCCGAGTTGTCCCAGATCCCGGGGGCCCGGAGCACATCGCCGTCCCGCCGAACCGTGACGTCGGTACCCATGGGGAAGACGGTATCCATGTGGGAGGCGAAGACCAGGGTGGGACCGTCCCCGACGCCCCGCCGCACACCGATGACGTTGCCGATGCCGTCCACACTCACCTCGAGCCCCTCCGCCTCCATGAGGGAGGCCACGTAGCGGCCCCGCTCCTCTTCCATCCGGGACGGCGCCGGAATCTCGTTGATACGGATCCACTCCTCCACCTGATCGTCGAAGTGCTCCTCGAGCCACTCGAGCGCCTGGGCCACCGACGGGATGTCCAGGACCTGGGGGGAGAACCGGTTCGCCTCCGGCGGAACCTGCACCGGAGTCTGGGCCGGAAGGGCCGGAGCCAACAGGGCGAGGGCCAGAGCGGGGAGGAGGGGGGCAACCGTTCTGCGGGGTAGTGACATCGGACTTCCTGGCAGGGTTCGACCACTTCTGATAGTCTTTTCTGATACGGTTGGGAACCCATTTCCGCAACCCCCGAAGCCCCCATGGCTCTCCCCCGAACCGCCCTTTCCTGCGCGGCGGTGCTGACACTCATCGTCTCCGCCACGGCGAATCCGACGCTGGTGGCCCAGCCGGCCGAACATCCGGAACACACCGCCACCGACCATGTTTCCGCCGGCCCCTCCTCCCTTCTCGCCAGTTGCCGGGCGCCCGGAGACACCCTCCGACTGCCCCTCCCGGAATTCTGGACCCGGGCCCAGGCGGCGGATCCCTTCCTCCGACAGTTTCGGGAGCTGGCGCAGGCAGAAGAGGAGACTCGCTCGGCCATCCGCCGGGAGTGGATGCCCACTGGAGCGGTCCAGGGAGCCGGTGACTACGGGCAGCGCCTGAGCCCCGGGGAAGAGCGCGTCCTGGGAGTGGG
>SKJY01000075.1 GCA_007121775.1 Gemmatimonadota bacterium | reverse complement strand
GCTTTCCGGGAGGGTGGGGCGGCCGTCCACTCGGGGAAGAGAGGCGGCATAGCGAAGGATCGCCTCCCACACCTTCAGTTCCCGGTCATGGACCCGGATCACGGCGTCGTCCAGATGGGCCAGGGGCTGACCCGTTCGGTCCTTCAGTTCGATGAGTAGCCGGGGCGCCAGGGCGCCCACCTGGGGGAGGAAGGAGGCCACATGATGGTCTGTGGCCACGTGGAAGAGGGTGCCGTCCCGGGGGATCTCCACCTCCGTTCCATCGGAGCGCATCTGCCAGGCCCGGCGCACCGCCCGGAACGACGGCACCGGCGTTCCCCGAACCGGGATGGTGAATAGGACGGCCCGGGTGGGGTCCACCTCGTAGCGGAGCCCTGAGACTTGGAGAAAGTGGGAGTTGCCCCGGAGCTGGGGAACCAGCGTGGAGATCTCCAGGATCCGGTAGATCTCTTCCCCGGTGAGCCGCGCTGAGATGATGGGATACCCTGGGGTGCCGTCGGGCCCCGCGCCCAGCCCCGAGACCGCGGCCAGGTCCAGGACGGTCACGGCCCCCTCCCGTCCAGGTTCCTCCCCCGGGATCAGATCCGAACGCAGCACGCCGTTGGCTTGGAAGGCGAAATCCACCGCCTCACCGGTGGCCTCTTGGGCCGCCTGGCGCATGGCGTCGGCCACGAAGTTACCCAGCGCCGTCTCCGAGAAGGGTGGGGCCCGGCCCAGGGAGTGTTGGGCGAAGAGGGCCGGGTCCCGGAAGTCCTCTGCAATCCCCCCGGTGTAGCCGGCCAGAAAGGCACTCAACGAGTCGCCAAAGAGGCGAATCCGGTCCGCCACCTCACGCGAGGAGGGAACCGATGGACCCAGCGGGACGAGGAAGGGGAGCGCTTCTTCCGAGTTCAGCACTTCCACCCGTCCCTCGCGGGGGTACACAGCCAACTCCACTCGCCCCAGATACCGCAGGTTCGAGCCGGCCTGGACGATCCAGGTAGCCCCCTCGCGAAGGGGATCTGTCAGCGCGGTATGGAAGTGACCACCCACCACCACATCGATCCCTCCCACTTCCGACGCCAGTGCCAGATCTTCCGATTCACCGGAGTGGGAGAGGGCAATGATCAGGTGGGCGCCGCCGGCCCGCAACTCCTCCACGGCGCGGCGCGCCGACGCTTCCGGCGACTCCAGGGTGACGGGATGCATGAGGGGCGCCAGACTCGCGGCGTTTCGGCCCAGTAGCCCCAGCAGCCCCACCCGGAGGCCGTTCTCCAACTCCACCAGATGGGTTCGCCGGAGACCGGCCCTGCCCAACGGGTCGCCCGGTGGCGTGGAGAGGTTCGAGGCCACCAGCGCCGGGAGGGCATCCCCTCCCCTCCGGCCAAACTCCCCGTCAGGGTCCGGATATCCCGCCTGGGCCAGGTAGCGGGCCAGGAGCTCCGGGCCCCAGTCGAACTCATGGTTGCCGATGGTCACGGCGTCGTACCCAATGGCGCCCATGAGATCGAGCTCCGGCGCCAGCCCCAGAAGCCCGAGCCAGCCGAAGGGCGTGCCGCCTAGGAAGTCACCGGCCGAGACCAGGAGAACGGGGCGGAGCTGAGGGTCGGCCTCTGCCCGGACCGCCTCTACCGCCGCCGCTAGACGGGCGAAGCCGCCCACCGCTGAGCCGGCCCGATCCGGGGCGTCATCAGCCAGGGGAAACGGGAGGAGCTGGGAGTGTTCGTCATTGGTGTGAAGGAGGGTCAGGCGGAGGGGACCGGGAGAAGGGGAGGGTTCCGGTTCAGGCTCCTCCTCCAAGCCTGCGCCGTGCTCCACCACCACCGCCCACCGGGTTCCCGACGGACTCACCGCCAGGCGGGTGACGGATCCGAAGAGGTCCCGGAGATCTTCCAGGACGGGGTGCCAGGCTCTGGAGGCGTCGGGGAGTTGGCGGTACACCACCCCGTCGTGGAGGGCCAGGAGCGTGACCGACGAGAGCCAGACGTGATCGGGGTCGGAGCCCGGTGTGCGGCCCAGTTCCCGGATCTCCCCGGTGGCACCATCCCAGAGGCGGATCACCCATCTGTCTCCCTCTTCGTCTCGTTGGACGAAGCTCACCGCCGCCTCTCCTGGAACCGACTGGAGAACCGGACCGATCCCGCGAACCACCTCCTCCACCTCTCCGGTGACGATGTCGGCGATATGGAGGGAGGGTGGGTCTCCGAGACGGAAGAGCGCCACCCTGCGTTCATCTACCCAGGCGTAGTAGCCGATATCGTCGAGCTCGGGGAGGAGTCGCTCCGCCGGGCCCCCGTCCAGGGGGTAGCGAACCAGGTGCTGGGACACTCCGTCCATCTCCACCCGGACCACGGAGATGGCGTCACCGGAGGGCATGAGTCGAGGCGAGTACTCGCTCTCCGGGGTCGTGGTCAGGGCCTCGGTCTCCTCATCCCAGGCCGAGTACCGGAGGATGTCGGTGGCTCCGTCATCCATTGCGGACGAGAAGAGGAGCCGTTCCTCATCCAGGAAGGAAGGCTGGTTGTCGTATCCGTCCCGGTTCGTCACCCACTTCAGCGATCGGGCATGGAGATGGTCGCCGTGGGGGTAGACGGTCATAACCACCACATCCGTGGATGGGGGTGGTGGGGAGGCCGTGGTGGTATCGGCACCGGAGAGCCTCTCCGCGGCGACCCGGAGGTTCGCGGCTTCGCCCGACGCCACCCACGCCGATCCCTCGCCGGCGACAGGTGCGGCACACACCAGGATCAGGAGCGGAACGAGTAGTTCAGCCCGGAGGCGGCGAATGAGGCGAGGTCTGCGGGAAATGGACGGTTGCATGACGAGCGAGGGCCGGGGGCGGGGATGGCTGAACTGCAGAGCCGAGGTGAGGATCCTTTGCACTCCATGGGCGCGGGCCTGAACCAAGCGGGGGGCATCGCGCGCGGACCGGACCCTCCGACGACGGCTGGGAAGGTAGGCGCTGGCGCCCTGCTACGCCTCCCCCTACACTCGTGCCGTCCCGGAGGCTCCCCTCTGCCCACCTCCATCCATTGAACCGGCGAAGCTCCCCATGAAGGCAGTCTACTACACGTCATTCGGTGAACCCCTTGGCCTGGAGACCGTCGCCGATCCCACCCCGGAGCCCCACGGTGTTGTCATCGAGGTCCGGGCCACGGGGCTGTGTCGGAGCGATTGGCACGGCTGGATGGGACACGATCCCGACATTCGGCTCCCCCACGTTCCCGGGCATGAGTTTTCTGGGGTTGTGGTGGCGGTTGGAAACCAGGTCAGCCGCTGGCGTGGGGGAGAGCGGGTGACCCTTCCCTTCGTCTGCGCCTGCGGAAGGTGCTCGGTCTGCGGCTCCGGGAACCAGCAGGTCTGTCCGAACCAGACCCAGCCGGGGTTCAGCAACTGGGGGTCCTTCGCCCCTTTGGTGGCGGTGGACCACGCCGATGTGAACCTGGTTGGCCTCCCAGATGACGTCTCCTTCTCCACCGCTGCCTCTCTGGGGTGCCGCTTCGCCACAGCCTTTCGGGCCGTCATCGACCAGGGGCGGGTGCGGGCCGGGGAGTGGGTGGCGGTCCACGGGTGTGGCGGGGTCGGTCTCTCCGCCGTCATGGTGGCCTCCGCCGCAGGCGCCCGGGTGCTTGCGGTGGACGTCTCCCCCAAGGCGCGGGCCCTGGCCAGGGAGGCGGGAGCGGTGGAGCTGGTGGACGGAGCGAGCCAGGATGTGGTGCCGGAGATCCTGGAGCGGACAGGAGGGGGCGCGGCCCTTTCGCTGGACGCCCTGGGGAGCCCCGTCACCGCATGGAACTCGGTGGCGTGCCTCGGGATCCGTGGGCGCCACGTGCAGGTGGGCCTCCTCCCCGCCGGCGCGGTCGGGACTCCCCTCCCCATGGACCGGGTCATAGCCCGGGAATTGGAACTGCTGGGAAGCCACGGGATGCAGGCCCACCGCTACCCGGAGATGATGGCACTGATCAGTGAGGGGCAGCTTCGCCCCGAGCGGTTGGTGACTCGCCGGATCTACCTGGACGAGGCACCGGCCGCCCTCATGGCCATGAGCGACGGGTTCGAGCCGGGGGTGACGGTGATCACCATTCCACCGCCTCGGCACACCCTGCCAGAGGACGTCCCTCCGGGATGACCTCGAACCGGACCACGTCACCGACCGTCAGATCCGGCACAAAGAGTGGCTGATTGGCAAGGACTCCGGACCGGTCTTCCAGGGACTGCACCTCTACCCACATCCACTCCGCCTCCGCCGGGCCGCCGAGGAAGACGGGGAACCGCGTCTTCCGGAAGATCCGTCCTTCAGCGTCCACGTTGATGGGTGAGATCCAGTTCCAGCTTTCGCTCGGTGACCCGAGTTCCGAGGCATCATCCAGGAACTCGTCCAGGAAGAGGGCATCCAGAGCGTCCATGCCACTCAGGTCGTGCCCGGTGAGCTCGTCTTCGGTACCATGGTCACCGCCCTGGTCGATCTCCTCATCCCAGTCGCCCCAGGGGAGTTCATCCCCCGGCAACCCGTCCCATCGCGGATCGTCGCCGAACCCCCTGCCGAACCCATTGGTCCGGCCCTCGCCGTTCCAGCCCCTCTTCGCCATCTCTCCCTCCATCTGTCATGGATTCATCGTCAGGCACCGGGTGCCGCACCCAGCCGGATTCGACATCCGACTGTTGGATGGGCAAGGTTCCCGCGCCGCGGATCTCATGATGGACCGATTGCGGGGGCGGACCCATGGCGGAACGGGGCACTTTTTCGCGACTCGGCCGGAGTTCACCGGCAGGGCTGCCGCGACGGCTCCCGTGCCGCTTCTGAGGCTTTCGCCGTCGTCAGAGGGCCTCTGACGACGGCGGTGTGGTGATTGCGGCAGGCGGAGTGGTCTCGTAGGATCGAAAGGTGTTCCGGTTCGGTTCGACTCCCGGCACCCTAGCGTGCGGACAGCCATGAGTCGATTCTGAGCCGGCCTCCACATGCACTTTGACTAACCCCACCTGCCATGCCCACCAGATTTCCGAACGATTCTTCGGTTGCTGCATCCGGCAGCCCGAATCCAGAAACGGTGGCACGACTGAGTTCAGGCCTTTCGGGCCTGCGCGAGCAGATCGGTCGGGTCGTGATCGGACAGGACGCAGTGGTGGAAGAGGTGCTCCTTTGCCTGCTTGCAGGTGGGCACGGACTCCTGGAAGGTGTTCCCGGGCTGGCCAAGACACTTCTGGTCCGGACGCTGGCTCAGGGTCTTGAGCTGGACTTCCGCCGGATTCAGTTCACCCCGGATCTCATGCCCGGTGATGTCACCGGGACCGAGATCATTGAGGAGGACCGCACGACTGGCGGCAGGGCCCTCCGCTTCCTTCACGGTCCTGTCTTCACCCATGTCCTCCTGGCGGACGAAATCAACCGGGCGCCGCCCAAGACCCAGGCGGCCCTCTTGGAAGCCATGCAGGAGGGGAGTGTCACGGCGTCCGGTGAAACGCGACACGTGCCCTCTCCCTTCCTGGTCCTGGCTACCCAGAACCCTCTGGAGCAGGAGGGTACCTATCCTTTGCCGGAGGCCCAGCTCGACCGCTTCCTCCTGAAGATTCGGGTCCCCTATCCGTCAGCCGAGGAGGAGGAGCAGATCCTGGCAGCGACAACGGGTAAGGTTCAGGGTCAAGTTGATGCTGTGTTGGGTGCTGAGGAAATTCACCTTCTCAGGCTTGCTACCCGCCAGGTGCCGGCAGACCCGTCGATTCTAGCCTACGCAGTGCGGCTGGTGCGAGGAACACGCCCGGGAACGCCGGAGCAGGTTGCGTCGGTGACTGATTGGCTTCGCTGGGGTGCCGGTCCACGTGCCGGTCAGGCGCTGGTCTTGACTGGGAAGGCCCGGGCACTGATCCACGGGCGGTTGCACCTTTCCGCCGAGGACCTCCGGGCCGTGGCACCCGCGGTACTCCGCCACCGCATCCTACCCACCTTCCGGGCTGAGGCCGAGGGTTTGGCACCGGATGATCTCGTATCTCGCCTCCTGGAGCGGATCCCGGCACCGGCGAGCCGGGTCGCCTGATCAGGATGGCCGGGAAGTCTGAACTGCCCCCTGAACTCCTGGATGGGATCGAGGATCTGGAGTGGGTGGGGCGTCATGTGGCCCGGGGCTTGGGGCCCGGAATCCACCCCTCCACCCTCGTTGGCTTCGGCGAGGACTTCGAGAGGCATCGCCCCTACCAGCAGGGGGATGACCTACGGCACCTGGACTGGCGACTCCTGGCCCGGACAGACCGGCTTCATGTTCGCCGGTACAGGGAAGCCGCCAACCTCCGAACCATGTTCGTCCTGGATGGTTCTCCATCCATGGGTTTCGCAGGCATCGATGTCCGACCGAAGAAGGGTGAGGGGCCACTGACCAAGCTCCGGTTCGCAGCCCTCCTTGTCGCGGTGTTGGGGCACCTCGCGCGGGAAGCCGGAGATGTTCCCGGACTTGTGGTATCGGGAGGCCCGGATGGGTCGCCCCTCTACTTCCAGTCTGCCCGCCCTGGTAAGGAGGCCTGGCACGCACTCCTCCATACGCTCCATGGGCTGGAAGCGGGGGAGCCTTCTCCCCTGGCCCCCATCCTGGACCGAGTCGGAGGGCTCCCTCGAGGCCGGGTGATCATCCTTTCCGATTTCCTTGAGGAGGACGGGGGCGAGGCGCTCTGGAGGGAAGCTGGCCACCTCTGTGCTCGGGGAGACGATGTGACTGCGATCCGGATCCTGACACCTGACGAGCTCGGAAGGGGTTCGGAGGCGGACGGGCTGTTTGCAGACCCCGAGTATCCGGATCGGACGGTTCCCGGCCGGCCCCGCGGCGATGTGGGTTATGCCGAACGGCTTGCGCGGTACTACGGTCACTTGGCGCGAGAACTCGAGGAGCGAGGGGTTGAGTGGTGGGAGGCGACCACCACCGATCCGCTTCTCCCCCTCCTGCGCGGGTGGATCCGGGGTGAGAGCCGGCGATGATCGAGATCGCCCGTCCCGCACTCCTGGGGGCCGGCGCCCTTGCGGCCCTCCTCCCCCTGGCTCTTCACCTCCTTCGACCGCAGGAGCGGGATCGGCGGCTACTCCCCACCGCCCGGTTTCTCTCCAGAGAGACGAGAACCCGGATTCGAACCCATAGACTCCCCGACCACATCCCCCTACTCATCCTCCGGATGGCCTTCTGTCTGATTTTGGGGGCGGCTCTTTCCGGGATGAGGTGGGTTGGTCCCGCCGAGGGAGTCGGCGAGATCCTCATCGTGGATCGGGGGCCAGGGATGGCTGGGGTCTGGTCCGAGGTGGAAGCGGCGCTTTCCGACATGGTCGGAGACCATACTCTAGCCATTGTTCTTGTGGGGCGTGATCCGGATGGATCGGTGACGAGTGAATCCATCGCCCCGGCACGGCTACCCGAGGGAGAGGCCTGGACGGCCCTTTCTCCCATTGAGCTGGGCCCTGGGGAAGATATCCGTCTTGTGGACCTCCTGGGGCAGCTTCGCCTGGTCGGGGGTGGCCTTGTGGGGGTCGAGCTGATTCAGGCTCGCATCCTGACCCGGGCTCGCTGGTCTTCCTGGCATCCGGGCACCGCCCTGCTGCGAGAGGAGATCTGGCCTGCAGGGATCGGTGCCGAACTCATCAACGGAGGGGAGTTGTTGGGTCAGGACCCGGCGGATGCCACCGGGAAAGCGATCCGACTGGTGGCTCCGGAGCATCTGGAGTCTACCTTCTGGGAAGCCTTGGAGCTTTGGGGGTATGAGCCCACTCGGGATGAAGGCCCGGAGGTTGAGCTGATCGTTGGTGCGTCCGAGGAGCTCGGGGCCCTCTGGTTGGGGGCTGAGGAAGGCACTGGGGCGAATGAGGACGGGAAATACCTCCTGCTCGACGGTCGCACCATTCCAGGTGCGGGCCGTCCGTTCGGTGGATCGCCGCCCGTGAATGCGCGGATTCCACTCCTTCGCAGCGGAGGACGTCCGGCCGCGGCAGCCACCGGTCCGGGGCTGGACGAGCCCTGTCGGATCACCCTGCCCGTGAACGGCGAGGTCCCGATCCTCGGCGACCTGTTGATCTTGATGGATGCGTTGCTCTGGGAGGGGTGTGGCGTCCGTCGTGTCTCAAACGATCAGGAAGAAGGCGCTCCCGATCTCTGGCATTCGATCCTTGAGACGGCTCAGGGTGTAGGCCCGGTCCCGGCGGAGCTCATTCGGGACGAGCAGGCGGGCCTACCCCTGGCCCGGCTCCTCTTGGCGGTTGCCTTCATCCTCGCGCTGGTAGAGTTCCTGAGAGTCCGGCGGATTCCATGACCAGGATCCCCGCAGCCTCTCTTGGAGTATCGTTGATTGGAATGTTGTGGGAAGGAGCGTCGTCCCAATCCACCCTGGACCTATGAACGTAGACTCCAACCCCCCAACCTCATTCCCATCGGCACGGGATCGTCTGGTCCGCCTCTTGCGGGCCACCCGGACCCGCTGGCGCCTCCGGACCCTGGTCCGAGGCGCTTCTGCAAGTCTCGGGGTGCTGGCGGGCGGGATCCTTCTCCTGGCCTTCCTCTTCGCCGCCGGGATTCTCCCTGCGTCGACGACCGTCGTTCTCCGATGGGTTCCCCCGGTGTTGGCTGGTCTCATCTTCGGGGCTTCGGCCATCTGGGCCATTGTCCGGGCCCCCAGCCTGGAAGCGCTAGCACTGCGGGTGGACGAAGGGGGGGCGGACGATCACTTGGCATTGACCCTTCTCCGTCTCGACCCGGAGCATCCGTACGCTTCCGAACTCGCTCGTCGGAGTGAGGGTCGGGTGGAAGGCCTCGGTCCATCCAGCTTGCTCGAACCCTCTCTGACTCGTGCGCAGCAAGCGGGGGCGGCTCTCCTTCTGGGCTCCGCCGGGTTCGTGGTGCTGACCGCCGGCGGTCCCGGCGCTCTATGGGCGGCCCACGAGACCCCAGTGCTTCACGGGCCGAGCCCAACCTCCGTGGTTCAAGCAGGGGGAGACGCTTTTGAGTCCATGGACCCATTCGCAGAACTTCTTCTCCGAATAAATCCCCCCGCCTACACTGGCCTGGACCCGTTCGAACTCAAGGCCAGCGAAGGAATTACCGCCCTGGCGGGGAGCCGGGTTCAGGTCATTGGAGCCGAGGACCAACTGGATGCTCGGGTCATCCGCGAGGGGCAAGAACCTGAGCCCCTGATCCCGGTAGAGAACTGGCGAGTCGAATGGGTACTGGGAGAAGGAGACCGGGGTCTCCTCCTGCGAAGCTCGCCCGGCACCGGGCGGGAGCGGATCCTCCCTGTCCAGGTCCTCCGAGACGGACCTCCCGAGGTTGAGCTTCTGGAGCCTGTGCGAGACCTGGTCCTGGCCAGGGGTGAGGGACACGTGACCTTCCATGCCCGAGCTCAGGATGCGTTCGGGATCGATGAGTTCCAACTGAGTTGGGTCCACACGCGCGGCGGCGGCGAGTCCTTCGATTTCCGTGAAGACAGCCAAGGCTGGACGGTCGTGGAGGAGACGGAGGACGGGGTCGAGGGCTGGCTCACCTTGGATCTGGAAGAGTTGGGGATCGGCCCCGGCGAGGTCCTCCACCTAAGGGCCACCGCTTCGGACTTCAATGAGGTGACCGGCCCCGGAACCGGTGTCTCCCAAACCCGTCAAATCCGCGTGATCCGTGAGGGTGAGGAGATGCAGGTGGATGCGCTCCTCGGGTTTCCCCTGGAGCTTGCCGAGGAACCGATCCTCTCGCAGCGGATGCTCCTGATCATGACCGAGGAGCTTCTGGAACGGGCCGATGAGCTCACGCCGGACGAGTTGGCACGGGAGTCTGGCGCCATTGCACAGCAGCAACTCCGACTGCGCAGCCAGATCGGCGAGCAGGTCTTCTCACGTGCCACGGGGGCCATGCAGCCGAATGATCTGCACCTCGGGGACCACTCGCATGGAGACCCGTCCCACGAAATCGCCCATCTACTGCATGCGGACGATCACGACCACGGCCACGATCACGACCACACACACGATCATGACCACGGCCACGATCACGGCCACGATCACGACCACCAGGAGCGCAGCCCTCCGGGTTCCCGGTATGGAGTTGCCTCCATCTTCGATCCCTCAGCCCGTCCGGTTTCTGCTCAGGATACCACGGTGTCGACGCCCCACCACCCTCATGCTCACGGGCACAGCCATGGACATGACCACGACGCAATGAGTCCGTCAGAGGCAGGGACGGATGTGGGAAGCGTCACGATCGGAGGGCTGGGTCAGCTTCCCACCGGATTCGGTGAGGTGAACTGGATCGACCATCACCACGATGGAGACCCGATCCTCTCGGTCAACGAGCCGCTGCTGGCCATCTACAACGCCATGTGGGAATCCTCGCGCCGCCTCGAACTGGTCACCCCCGACGCCTCGCTACCCCATCAGGAGGAGGCGCTAGCTGGACTCCAGGCACTGCGCGAGAACGAACGGGTGTTCGCACGGGGTCGGGTCTCGGCACCTCCGGTGGATGTGGCGGAGGTCAGAGGGACCGGTTCGGTGGATGACGTGGACCCAGCCCCCCGGAGCTCCACCGAGCGAGTGGACAGGGCGGACAGGTGGATTGGACAGATCCAGGCCGCCATGGGTCGGATACACGAGGGGGAGACGCTCGAGCTGTCCCAGCTTGCCGTGGCCATCCTTACGGATGGTGAAACCCCCTCTGCTGCCGGGAGTCATGTGGTTGAGGCGGATGAGCGGCTACGGGTTGGAGACCGGGACGGAGCGCTTGGGGAACTGGCGCGGGTCCTTCGCCTCCTGGACGCCCGTGCCGACCGACCTGAGCGCCTGCACAGACCCGTCCGCGGAAGCCCCTCCGTCACCTCCTCCTTACTCGTATCCGGGAGGGATCGGGTCGTGCCTGAATCCACCCCGTCCGGGAGTGAGACCCCGGACCGCGATGGGGGTTTGGCAGAAGAACCCTTCGTCTTTGCAACCCTTAGGTACGAATCGGGCAACTGGGATTCTGGTCCCCTCGTTCCCCAGAATCTCATCCACTCCTTGGCCCAATACACGGACTTCCCGGTCGCTCCGGAAGGGGTCGTGGTCGATCTCTCGTCTTACGAGATATTCCGGTATCCGGTCCTCTACCTGACCGGGCACATTCCGGTTCGCTTTTCCGAGGCCGAATCCCGTAACCTGAAGGCCTACGTCGAACGTGGAGGATTCGTCTTCATGGACGATCACAACCACGATGTCGATGGTGCCTTCCACCGGACAGTGACGGAGGAGTTGGCCCGGATTTTCGGAGACGACGCCCTTCAGCCACTGCCCAACGACCATGAGCTCTACCGGGCCTTCTTCCACTTTGACGACGGTCCTCCCACCACCAGTATGGAGCTCTCGGGCTGGGGTGACGGGATCATTCACCCCGAGCTCAAGGCGATTCGGATCAATGGGAGAATCGGGCTGCTCTACTCGAACAAGGACTACTCCTCAGAGTGGAACTATCACGCCGTTAACAAGCGCTTCCTGGCCGTTGACAACACCCGGTTCGGCGTAAACCTGCTCATCTACGCCCTGACCCGGTGACTCGTCCAACGCAGCGGAGATTACCAGAGGGGGCCATGCGGCTACGCGCCCTCCTCCTCGTCCTTCTGGGGGGACTCTTCATCCTGGGAGTCCCGGGGGAGCATCGGTCTCAGGATCCGATGCAGGTCGATCTCTCGACAATTGTGGAATCACCCAACGCATGGGACCACCTCCTCTCCCGGAGCGCGGAGGTCCCCATTCATGCCCGCGTCTCCGGATCTCCGGCACCCCTGAGGCTCGAACCGCCGACCCGCTTCCGTGTAGGGCGGCCCTCTTCTCTTGGAGTGGCGCTGGGTGCCTCTGAAGCTGATCTCCGGCTCATGACTCTGACCGGACCGGCTGGTTTGGCCGACAGCCTCGCACTGGGTTCTGACGATGGGGCTTTCCTCATCGAACCCAGGGAGTCCGGACCTGCGAGCTGGCACCTTGCGGTGTCCTCCGTTGGTGAGGAGGCCTTTCCGGTGCCGATCGAGGCTGAGGTGGGTGGGTGGGTGGAGGAAGCTGGCGCTCTACGGGTCCTGGTTCTTTCGGGACCCCCCTCTTCCGAAGCCCGTCTGGCGATCCGGGCACTGGAGGAGGCCGGAGAGGATGTAGAGGCATGGATCCACCTGGGCAGGGAGCTCTGGGTTGGTCGTGGTCGGGATCCAGGTCCACTGCCCTCCGTCGAGTCCGAACTCGCCGGCTACGACCTCATCATTGTCTTTCCTGGCGTTGAGGTCGCAGGAGTCCTGAGAGATGGGTTGGAAGGTGCCGTGCGTCAGAGGGGCGTTGGACTGTTGATGGCCGGGGGTGCCGGGATGGAAGAGGCCACGGCTGAATGGCTGACCGTGCAGATGGAGATCGAGGGTCAGTCCCCCATATCCGGTGCCCCCCCAGAGGCCGAAAGCTTGGCGGGTGGGGACGGGGTGCAGTGGCGACTTCCGCCCGAGATCCCCCCGCTCCCGGCACGGGATGTGACATCGCCGCTGCGGCTTCCCGCTTTCCCGGAGGACGGGGTTTGGACTCCACCATTGACGTTGGGATCCCTTGGGGTGGGCCGCGTGGCCGTGCTTCACCTTACTGAGAGTTGGCGATGGAGGATGGAGGGAGACGCGGTGGAGGGACACCGGTCATTCTGGCGAGGAATGGCCGATTGGCTCACCGGGGGAGGTGGACAGGATCCCGCCATCGAGGTCCTGGGGGAAGATGTCCGGGTGGGAGAGGCGGTCCGGTTACGCGTACTGACCGTGGATGGGGGTCGTGTGCCTGTTCAACTGCGGGTCCTGACGGAGGAAGAAGGGGCTTTCCTCGACCATCGCCTTCCTCCGCCGCTCCAGATAGGCGGGCTCCACCTGCAAGAGATCCACCTTGTGGCCCTGGAACCGGGGGTGTACCGGCTCCAGGGCGTCGATGAGGCGGACAATCCCATCAACCCGGGTGTGGGCGTCGTCATCCGGGAGACTGGAGTTCACGGTCCTGACCCCGAGGGTCGCCTGGCTCGCCTCGCTATCGCCTCACCCGGCGGAGGGGTGACCGTCGGCGACACGATTTTGGATCCAGTGCGAGGAGGCTGGCCCTTTGCCTTCATTGTCTTTCTCGTCCTCTTCGGAGTCGCTGCGGGAGAGTGGATCCTGCGCAGATGGGCAGGTCGCCCATGAGGATCGTGTACCGGACCGGGAGCCCACCGATCCGAGGACATGGGGCAATTACGTTTGACGAGATTACTTGCGTGACAGATTATGTGGGCTGCCGACATTGTTCAAAGAGAGCGCTTGAGCCTCCTTCTCACAGGAAACGTTGATCCAAGGATTCCTCCGGTGACAGAGGCTCGAGGCACTGCACGGGGATGGGCCCTTCAACCCCTCACACCACACCCCAGATAGGGAAAAGAAGATGAAGAGACGCGAATTCCTCCGTCACTCAGCGGTGGCCGCCGCCGGGCTCTCTGTGGTGGGTCATCCCGATGCCCTCCATGGAATCCTATCCCCGACCGCGTACAGCCCTGTGGTTGGCCGCTCCGACCGGCGGGCTCTTGCCATGCGAGCCTTGGAGGCCGCCCGGTCCGCCGGTGCAGACTACGCCGACGTCCGGATCAACACGAATCGCAATCAAGGGATCCAGACTCGGGAGCGTCGTGTGACCGGTCTCTCGGACAATGTGACTTCGGGCTTTGGCGTCCGGGTTCTTGTGGACGGAACCTGGGGTTTTGCGGCCTCAGGCAGCGCCACGCCTGACGAGGTGGTCCGGGTAGCACGGCAGGCGGTGGCCCAGGCCCGGGCGAACCGGGCGGCGCAGAGACAACCCGTGGAACTCGCGCCCACCCCAGTGGAGCCCGATGGCGTGTGGCGGAGTCCGATCCGCACCGATCCCTTTGACATCCCCATTGAGCAGAAGGTGGAATACCTCTTCGGTGCAAACGAGGCTGCAATGGGTGTTGCCGGGGTCCGCTTTGTGAATTCCTCCATGTTCTTCCTCCGCGAGGACAAGTTCTACGCGAATTCCGAAGGAACGGTTACGGATCAGACGATCTTCCGGACCTACCCAACGATGAATGTCACGGCTGTCTCGGACGACAACTCGGACTTCCAGTCTCGGAGTTCTACGGACATCGCACCCATGGGGCTGGGCTACGAACACGTGGTGGATTCGGACATGGTGCGGCTTGCACCTCGCTTCGCCGAAGAGGCAGTCCAGAAGCTTTCGGCTCGATCGGTGGACCCGGGCGAATATGATCTTGTGCTCCTTCCGACCCACCTATGGCTGACGATCCATGAAGCGATCGCCCACCCGACGGAGTTGGACCGGATCATGGGATTCGAAGCCAACTATGCAGGTACGTCCTTCATCTATCCGCTGGAGGAGTTCCTCGGGCAGTTTCGGTACGGCCCTGAATTCATGAATGTGGTTGGGGAACGCTCCACTCCCGGGGCCCTCTCCACGGTGGGGTGGGATGACGAGGGTGTTAGGCCGCAGGACTACCACATCGTCAAGGATGGCTTCCTGAATGACCTTCAGACGACGCGGGAGCAGGCGCTTTGGCTTGAGGACTGGTATCGGAGCCAGGGCCGTGAGACCCGCTCCCATGGGAACTCCTACGCCCAATCCTGGGCTGACGTGCAATTCCAACGGATGCCCAACATCAACTTGGAGCCCTACCCGGATCGCGACGTAAGTGTGGATGAACTTGTGGAGGGAATCGATCGGGGCATCATGATCGACGGGTCCGGGTCGTTCTCCATCGACCAGCAGCGCTACAACTCCCAGTACGGGGGACAGGTGTTCTACGAGATCCGGAATGGTCGGGTCACCGGAATGCTTCGGGATGTGGCCTATCAGATTCGGACTCCCGAGTTCTGGAATGCCATGGATCTGTGCGGGGGGCCCAGCACCTACTTCCTGGGCGGAGCCTTCGGAGATGCAAAAGGCCAGCCCGCCCAGTCCAATGCCATCACCCACGGGTGTCCTGCCACCCGTCATCGCAATGTCACCGTCATCAACACCGCCCGGAGCGTCTGACCTATGGCCGAGCAGCCCTTCATGTCCGAGGAAGAAGCCCGCCGAATCACTGATAGGGTTCTCTCCCTCTCACAGGCCGACCATTGCCGTGTGAACCTGACGAGTGCCATGGACGGAAACACCCGTTTTGCCCGGAACCAGATGAGTACGTCCGGTGACATCACAAACTCGAACCTGACGGTCACGAGCGCGTTCGGGCAGCGGGTGGCTTCGTCTACCACGAACCGATTTGACGACGCGTCGCTTGAGCAGGTTGTCCGAACCTCGGAGGAGTTGGCCCGGTTAGCTCCAGAGGATCCGGAGTATATGGGTGAGATGGGGTCGCAGACCTATCCGAACACCCGTGGCTCCTACTACGAAAGCACAGCTGAACTTGAGCCGGAGGAGCGAGCCAGGGCTATCGCCCAAGTCACTGAGCAGGCGGTGGCTGAGGACCTGATCTCCACCGGGTTCCTGGTCCATCGCTCAGGGGCCACGTGCGTTGCCACCTCCGAGGGCCTGTTTGCCTACGGACTGGATTCCCGCGTCAACTTCACGACCACCGTCCGGACCGAAGACGGAACCGGGTCGGGGTGGAGCGGGACGAGTGTCAACGACTGGAACGACCTGAACACGAGTGAACTGGGAAGCATCGCCGTACAGAAGGCGATTCAGAGCCGGGAGCCCCGGGATGTGGAGCCGGGCCGCTGGACCGTGGTCATGGAGCCCACCGCAGTGGGCAACATGGTCAACCTGATGATGAACCAGCTTGCGGCCCGGGCGGCTGACGAGGGGCGGTCTTTCTTTTCGGCACCCGGCGGAGGGAACAAGATTGGCGAGCAGTTCATCGACTCCCGGGTGAACATTCACTCGGACCCCGAAGACCCGTCCATCTATTCTACCCCGTTCAACAACAGCGGGCTTCCGAACCGGCGCACCATCTGGGTTCGGGATGGAACGCTCCAGGAACTCAATTACGACCGCTACTGGGCGCAGCACAATGACCGGGAGCCCACCGGGTTCCCATCCGGCTGGTACATGGCCGGAGGCAGCGATACCCTTGAAGAGATGATCGCTTCTACGGAACGGGGGCTTCTACTGACTCGGTTCTGGTACATTCGGAGTGTGGACCCGCGGACGATCCTCTTCACCGGATTGACCCGGGACGGAACCTTCCTCATTGAGAATGGGCGGATCACCCATCCCGTGAAGAATTTGCGCTGGAACGAGACACCCATCTTCATGCTCAACAACATTGAGATGATGGGCGCCCCGGTCCGGATCTCCTCCGGGGAGTCAGCCGGGCTGACTCCCGCGGTCGTGGTGCCGCCCCTGAAGGTGCGGGACTTCACCTTCACCTCCATCTCGGACGCTATTTGAGGTCTTTGGCCTTCTGGCTCGGCTCCTCCTTTCCCGAGCCAGAAGGCCGGGTGGAACCGGTTCCCGATATGCAGTTGTGACGATATGTCTACTGTGGGTTCCTATTTATGAACCGGGACCTTCATTAGGCGCCATGAAAGCGAGCTTCTGCCATGACTCTCGAAATCATCATTGTCATCGCAGGTTTGGTTCTGGTGGTCCCTGCTATTGTCGGGCTCCTGAAGAGTGAGCCCAGAGGTTGGGGCCTATCCAGTCCCACTATCCTGATCGTTATGGCGGTGTTTGGGGTTGGGCTCCTCCTTTACGGGGGGTTCGCCTATGGCGTGGTGAGCCAGCGGGGGCAACTGGAGGTCCCGGCCACCGCAGGGAAGCTCCAGGTGGATCACCCGGTCCAGCGGGTTCAGATCACCTCTCCCCTGGACGGCGAGGCCGTTCCTTGCCGGGTGCTGACCATGGGGGTATATCCTGAAGGACACGAAGAGGATATCTGGGTTCTTCTTCGCCCGACGGACAACATGCTCTACCCGCAGTCAGACCATACCAACACGTCATTCAAGCGGAATGGCGAGTGGCAGGTGATCACACGCTACGGCGGCTCGCTTCACGAACCCTACGAGGTCATCGTCTTCGAAGCCGATGCCGAGGCCTCCGCCTTCTTCACGGCGACCCTCGAAGAGTGGAAGGCAGCGCTCTTCTTCCCTGGATTGACCGATGCGGAGATGCCGGCAGGGGCTCGGGAGGTGGACCGCATCTCAGTGACCCTGGCGGAGAATTGTCGCGGCGTGTTCTGAGCCTGGTGAGCCAGGGCCAGGTGGATCCTGGCTCGATCCCGGGACCGCATGTGGACACCCTGGCTGAAGCCTTGTAAACCGCCGATCCTGAAGCACCGGCGAGACCGCCCGGCTCCGGGAAGAGTCAGAAGACCTTGTGCTCACCCAGCTCTACCGAGGCCTCGTCCCGGACGAGCTTTCCGTAGTAGTCGAACAGGGTCTCGGAACCGGTGGACGGGGTGGCGTCGGCGTCGTAGCGACCGGCCTCCTCATCCCAAAGCAGCATGGACTCGGTTGCGTAGTAGTGGCCGATCCGGGCGAATTCCGCTCGGGCCTCAAGGGGTGGGATCACCCGGGCCAGGAGTCCCAATCCACCGGCGATGCCACCCAGGAGGGCGGGGGGCACGTGGCGGATCCTGGGCTCCCGCCCCAGCAGGGCGAAGAGGTGTTCCGCCTGATGCAGTGGGGTGATGGCTTCCCCGGGCCCGCCGATGGGGAGCACCCGCTCCTGCCGGTCTCCGTCGATGAGACATCCCGCCAGATACTCGGCCAGATCGTCGTCGCTGATGGGCTTGCAGGCGGTGAGGGTCCCATCGCCGAAGACGAGGAACGGCTTCCCCGCCATGACCCGGGCCACCTGCCCTGAAAGCGACTTGAAGAAGGCGGTGGGACGGACGATGGACCAGGTGAGCCCCGAGTCCATGAGCTGCCTCTCGAAGGCCAGTTTGGCGTGCTGGAAGGCGAGCTTGGGCTTCTGGACACAGATGGCCGAGAGGAGAACGAAGTGGGTCACCCCCGACGCCTGGGCTGCCTCCAACAGGTGGACATGGGCCTGATGGTCGATGGCCCAGGCATCCTTCGGAGCCCCGGTGCGCGAGGCCATGCAGGAGACGACGGCGTCGAACCGTTCTCCCTGGAATCCGTCCCGCTGGATGGAGAGAGGATCGGTCACATGGCCCCGGCGAACGGTGATTCCCGCCTCCTCCTGGAGGGCAGGTGAGCCCGGACTGGACGCGGACTGACCGGGAGGGCGCCGGAAGCACACGACGTCGTGGCCGTGGCGAATCAGGGCCCTTACCGTGGCACGCCCGATGGTTCCGGTGGCCCCCACCATGAAGATGCGCATGGGGCGAGGAGTAGGGAGGGGTAGCTGAGTCATAGGTTTGGAGTCTAACCCCCAACTCCCTTGAGAGTGAGGAGTAGGGGTGGTACCGGCGCGTCGCCCAGGGGCAAGACGGCCACCTTCCGGAGCCTGTCCTGGCGCCGCCGCCCCAGGGTCCCGTCGTGCCAACGCTCCAGGCGCTGGCGTGGAGTGTGCAGGATAGAGCCCCATGGGCCCCGGAACCCATGGGGCCCGCAGCGACACCCATCAAGAGTTTTCAAGATAGCCGTCATGGGAGTATGCATGAAGATTGCCATTTTCGAGATAGAGGAATGGGAACGCCAAGCATTCTCAGAGCTGGAAGAGGAGCACGAGGTCATCTTTCGTGAGGGCCAGCTCGACGCGGAGTCGGCTGAGGAGGTGGCGGACGCCGACATCCTGTCGGTGTTCATCTACTCGCACATTGATTCGGATCTGCTGGATCGTTTCCAGGGGCTGAAGCTCATCGCCACCCGTTCCACAGGTGTGGATCACATTGACCTCGGCGCTTGCGACGACCGGGATATCATCGTGTCCAACGTACCGACCTACGGAGGGCACGCCGTGGCCGAGCACACCTTTGCGCTTCTCCTGGCCATTTCACACCAGATCGTGGAAGCCGTGGACCGCACCCGCAGGGGAGACTTCTCCCAGCAGGGGCTCACGGGCTTCAACCTGTATGGTCGGACCATGGGAGTCGTCGGTACCGGTGACATCGGCGCCAACGTCGCACGAATCGCCCGCGGGTTCGGCATGGAGGTACTCGCCTTCGATGTGGAGCCGCAGAACGAGCTGGCCCGGGAGGTGGGCTTCACCTACGTGGACCTGCCGGATCTTCTCTCCCGCGCCGATGTGGTTTCGCTCCACGTTCCCGCCACGGAGGCCACGGAGAATATGCTCTCCCATGACGAGTTCAGCGTGATCAAGAAGGGCTCGGTCCTCATCAACACCGCACGAGGCTCAGTGGTGGACACCGAGGCCATGCTGAAGGCGCTCTCCGATGGCCGTATCGCCGCAGCGGGACTCGATGTTTTGGAAGAGGAGCCGACCGTCAGGGAAGAGGGAGAGCTCCTTCGCTCCTTTTTCCGGGAGCGGCACAAGCTGGACAACCTCCTGGCCGACCACCTCCTCCTGCGGATGCGAAACGTCATTGTCACACCCCACAGCGCCTTCAACACCCGTGACGCCCTGAATCAGATCCTCCAAACCACCCGCGACAACGTGGAGAGCTTCATCGCCGGCGAGCCCCGGAACCTTGCAAGGGCGTGATTCGGCCACCGCCGTGTCTGAAAACCCCATGTACGGATTGGATCGCTGAATGGCGCTCTTCTTCATTACCCTTGCCCCCTTCCTCGTCCTCTTCGTACTCCTGATCGGCCTGCGCCGTCCCGCCTACGAAGCGGCTCCCATCAGCTACGCCATCACCGTGGGCATCGCGTTCTGGGTCTGGGAGATCTCGGGAAGCGTACTGGTGGCCAGTCTCCTGGATACCCTCGTGGTGTTCGCCGAGGTGTTCCTCATCGTGGCGGTCGCACTGCTCGTGCTGAACGTGATGATCGAGACCGGGGCTTTGGACACCATCAAGCGTTCCATGGCCGGGGTCACCTCCGACAAGAGGGTCCTGGCCATGCTCCTGGCGTGGGGGCTCGTGGGGTTCATCGAAGGGATCGCCGGCTTCGGCACCCCTGCCGTGCTGGCCGCCCCGGTGCTCGTTCATTTCGGCTTCAGCCCCACGAAGGCCGTGGCCATCTCCCTCATCGGAAACAGCACCGCGGTCCCATTCGGTGCGGCCGGAACCCCGGTGATCATCGGCTTTCGCGGTCTCGGCCTGTCTGACGATGTGGTGGCCAGCGCCGTCTTCCAAGGGGCCGCGGTTCATGCCGGGATGGCCATCCTGGTGACCTGTTTCATCACCTATCTTGTCACCAGGGGAGAGGAGAAGGGGCGTTTTCGGGAGTTCATTCCCTTCGCCGTCTTCTCCGCGCTGAGCTTCAGCCTGCCGTACCTGGCCGCCGCGTATCTGGTGGGGCCGGAGCTGCCTGCCATCATCGGTGGTGCGTCGGCGATTCTGGCCATCACCCTGGCCGCGAACCGTGGCCTGCTTCTCCCCTCCCAGGACGGAACGGAAGGCGGGGAGGGGGAGGAGGAGAGGCCGGGTCCCGCAGCGGTCATGCGCAGCTTCGCGCCCTTCGCGGTGATGGTGGTGGCCCTCATCGCCTCCCGGATGATCCCGGGCCTCCGGGAACTCCTGGAGGGAATGACCCTCTCCTTCGGGGAGTTCCGAACGCTGGAGTTGGATCAGGAGGCGGCGCCCCTCTACACGCCCTACTTCTATCTGGCGCTGGCGCTCCTCGTGGCGCTTGTGATCTTCAAGGTGACGCGCCAGACGCTACGGGATGCCGCAACGGCCACGTACCAGCGGCTCCGTCTTGCCTCCGTGGTGCTGGTCTTCATCATCGCCCTGACCCAACTGGTGCTCTGGTCCGAGGTCAACCAGGCCGGGCTGCCTTCGATCCCCGAGGTTCTGGGTCAGGGATTCGCCGACTACCTGGGCGGCGCCTTCGTCATCTTCAGCCCGTTCCTGGGGGCCATGGGCTCGTTCATGACCGGGAGCGCCACCGTTAGCAACCTGCTCTTCGCCGGGCTTCAGGTGGACTCGGCCGAGGCCCTGGGATCGCCGGTGGCCCGCTTCATGGGGCTGCAGCTCATCGGCGCCGGGGTCGGCAACATGATCTCCCTGTCGAACATCGCCATGGCGGCGGGATCCGTGGGTCTCGAGGCTCGGGAAGGAAAGGTGATGCGCATCACGGGCATTCCCGTGGTGGTGGTCTGTCTTGTGGCGGGTCTTCTCTTTCTCATCCTGTGAGGGTGGGGGCTCCGGAGTCCCTCCACCGGATGAGATCACCGATCCCGGTGGTCCCACTCATGCCCCGCTCCCGGTGACCCCCCTCAGGCCCCCATGGCAATCAATCCCCTCAGGCCCCGATCGCGACCACCCTCTTCACGGGCCTATCCCGATCATCCCCATCCTCAAGCCCCATACGGGATCCATATGTTCTTCACCCGCGTCGCGTGCTCGATGAAGCGCTCGTCCTGGGCGCGGCGGGGCCGGCTCCAGACCAGCGGCGGCTCGGCGCCTCCCACCGGGGCCCAGGTGCGCTTTAGGTTTCCGACGGATCGGAGTTCCACCTCCCGTGCCTCGTCGGAGTCACCGAAGCTCCAGACCGCGTCCACCCCGTCGTGGTCGGCCAGAACCGGGACAAGTTCGCTTCGCAGGCCCGTGACCACGTTCATCACGCCAGCCGGGAGGTCCGAGGTGTCCAGCACCTGGTAGAGATCGGTGGCGGAAAGGGGGAAGGACTGGGACGGCACCGCTACCACGGTGTTGCCCAGCGCGATGGCCGGGGCCACCGCCGAGACGAGCCCCAGGAGGGGGTGGGAGTCGGGCGCGGCGATCCCCACGATCCCCACCGGCTCCACCATGGCCAGTGTCACGTTCCGGAAGGGGGTGGCGTGGACCCGGCCATCCACCTTGTCGGCCCAGGCGCCCCAGGTGAAGAGGCGCTCCACGGAGAGAGTCACCTCCCGGGCCGCGGCGCCGGGCTCCAGCCCGGCCTCCTCCCGGAGACGGCTTTCGAACTCCTCCGCTCGGGCCGCCAGGTTCTCGGCTAGGAAGTGGAGGATCTGGGCCCGGAGGTGGGCGGTGGCGCCGGACCAGCCGGGGAAGGCCTTCCCTGCCGCCTCCACGGCGTTCCGGATGTCCTTCCGGTTGCCCCGACCCACCACACCGAAAGGAGCACCGCCGTCTCTGGCCACCACACCGAGGCTGGTGCCGCCGTCGGGGCGCGCCTGCTTGCGGCCGATGTAGAGCTTGGGGGTACGGTCCAGGGTGGGGGATGAGCCCTCAAGGCCGTACCCGGTTGGGCCGAGGGGCTCTTCAGTCGGTGCGGTTTCACCATCCGACCCGGGGGCCGGCGCCGCGGCAGAACTTCCACCGGGCAAAGACCTTAAGGCAGGGGAGATCCGGACCTCGGTGGCGGGGGTGTGGGCGTCCGTCTCTCCCCGGGCATCCGCCTCGGCCGGCGGCCGGGGCCGGAGATAGGCCAGGAGCCCCTCCCGGCCGCCCTCCCGCCCGAAGCCGCTCTCCCGAACGCCCCCGAACCCGGAGGCCGCGTCGAAGACGTTGGTGCAGTTGACCCAGACCGTCCCGGCCTCGAGCCGGGGTGCCACATCCAGCGCCAGGTTCACATTCTCGGTCCACACCGAGGCCGCAAGCCCGTAGCGGGTGTTGTTGGCCAG
>SKJY01000129.1 GCA_007121775.1 Gemmatimonadota bacterium | reverse complement strand
TCCAGGTCGGCGTGAGCGGCGCGGCGGTGAACGCCCGGGGCTTCAACTCGTCGTTCAACAACCGGATGCTCATGATCGAGGATAACCGGATCGCCGTGCTCCCGGAGAGCGGCCTCCCCCTGGGTCAGTTCACCCCCATCCCCCTCATCGACCTTGCGGGGGTGGAGGTGCTGGTGGGGCCCGGCGCCGCCCTGTACGGCCCGGACGCCTCCAGTGGCGTGATCAGCCTCACGTCAAAGGACCCTCGGGACTTTTCGGGCACCTCGGCCATGATGACCGGCGGGTCTCGGAGTTACTTCAATGTGCAGGCCCGTCAGGCCGACATGCTGAGTGAAGATTGGGGCTACAAGGTGACCGGCGAGTTCCACCGGGTGGACGATTTCGAGAACCGCCTGAACTACGGGACCCCGGAGGCGCCCATCTGGGAGATGGGGACCGGAGGGAGCCCTGGCCTCGATGACGAGAGCGGGGTGAACTGGGAGAATCGGGCGATCCGAGGTCAGGCCGGGCTGGTCCGCTACTTCGACGAGGGGCGGCTCGAGTTTGGCGCCGGCGCCAGCATGAATGACGGGGTTGGGCAGACCAATGTGGGCCGAAACCAGTTCGACGGGTGGACCTACAACTATCAGCAGGTCCGCCTGACGAGTCCGAGCTGGTTCGTGAATCTATACCGCGCCCAGTCCCAGGCCGGCGACTCCTACGCGCTGAACCGGTTCTCCACGAATCGGGTGGCGAACCCGGAGCTCACCGATGACCAGGTCCGCCGGATCTCGGACTGGCCCTCGGACGGTCGGATCCTGGCCGCCGAGGTCCAGAACAACCTCAGGCTGCCCGCGCTCTTCGGCTCCCAGGTGACGTGGGGGCTTCAGGCGCGCCGGGACGCCGTCTCCTCGGACCGGCGGTGGCTCACCGACCGCCTCACCGGGGAGGATGTGACCATCAATCAGGTCGGGGTCTACGGGCAGATCGAGACGCCCCTCCCCTCGAATCTGCGCCTCGTCGTGGCGGCCCGGGTCGACGAGCACGACAACTACGACACCCAGTTCAGCCCCAAGGCCGGCCTCATCTGGTCGCCGCAGCCGGATCAGGCCCTTCGTTTCACCTTCAACCGGGCCTTCAAGTCACCGACCATCCTCCAGACCAACTTCTGGATCCCCAACTTCGTGCCGCTGGTGGGCGTCTTCCACAACACGGAAGGCTTCATCATCCGGAGCCTGGACGGCACGGAGGTGGGCCGGCTGGACCCGTTGGTGCCTGAGTCCAACAACACCTGGGAGATCGGGTACCGGGGCGTGCTGGGGAGCCGGTTCCTGGTGGATGTGGCTGGGTACGTGAGCGACTACACCGACTTCCTGAGCCCCCTCACCACCTTCGCCAATCCCTTCGGCGCGAGCCTCTTCAGCGCCGAGCCCACGACGGCCTTCTGGGCCTCCACCGGTGAGGCCGTGGTGGATGAGGACGGCGGACCCCAGATCCCCCTCACCTACTGGAACCTGGGCGAGGCGTCGGTGCGGGGGATGGACTTCGGCGCCACCTTCATCGCCAGCCCTCGGGTTGACGTACGGGGCACCTTTTCCCACATCAAGCTCACGAGCGATCCCGCCGAAGCGGGCCCGGCCCAGGAGGCCACGGCGCTGAACTCGCCGGGGACGAAGTGGACGCTGGGGGTGGACGGTCGGGACTTCGGGGGCTTCGGTGGCGGCGCCACCCTCCGGTACGTGAACGGATACCAGTTCACCTCCGGGATCAACCGGGGGACGATCCCCACCCACGCCGGGCTCGATCTTTCGCTGCGGTACCGTCCGGCGGGGTCGGCCTTCGAACTCACCGCCTCGGCCCAGAATCTCTTCGCCTGCGGGAGCGATACCCCCGGTGGGGAAACCTCGTGCGGCTTCAACCAGGACCACATCCAGATGGTGAACATGCCCGCCATCGGGTCCATCTTCCTGGTGGGGGTGCGGTGGGGGCTGTGACCGGGAGAGGGAGATGACGATCAGCATGGTTCTGACCCTCGGGGGGCTCGTCGCCATGGGCGGCGGGTCCTTCGGGGGGACCCCCGGTGACCACCGGGTAGAGGAGTTCGCCTCAGCGGAGGATCCGGCCGCCGTGAAGGGAGTGGATGGAGAGGTGGTCCGGGCCCGGTACACCGGGCCCGACGGGGAGTTGGAGTACCGACTCTTCCTTCCGGAGGCGGCGGAGGGTGCCCCCCTCCTGGTCATGCTCCACGGCTGCACCCAGGACGCGGAGGATCTGGCCCGGGGAACCCGGATGGACGAGTTGGCCGAGAGGCGCGGAATCGCCGTCCTCTACCCGGAGCAGGACCCGGCCGCTCACCCCTTGCGGTGCTGGAACTGGTACGAGCCGGACCATCAGGGCAGGGAGGTGGGAGAGCCGGCCCTCCTGGCCGGGATGATCCGGGAGGTGGGGGAGCGGTATGGGCTCGGGGTGGGCTCGGCGTCCGGAGGTGTGGTCGCCGCCGGGATCTCGGCCGGGGGCGCCATGGCCACGATCCTCGGCCTGACCTATCCGGAGCTCGTTCGGGGAGTGGCGAGCCACTCCGGGGTGGGGTACGGCGTCGCTCGAGGGCTGGCCGAGGCGACAGCGGCCCTCACCGGAACGTTGGAGCCGGACCGGGACGCCCTAGCCCAGCGAGCTCTGAGGGCACTGGAGGCCGCCGGGGGAGAGCCCCCGGGCCCAGACGCTGACCCTCTACGGGGGGTGCCCCGGCTCCTGGTGATCCACGGGCAGGAGGATGAGATCGTGGCCCCCGTGAACGCAGGGTGGTTCCTTGAGCAGTGGGCCGGTCTGGTGGAGGCCCGGATGGGCGTCCCTCCGGGGGTTCGTGATTTCTCGCCCATGACCGGGGAGGAGTGGGGCTATAGCCGCCTCGAATTGGAGATGCCGGTGGGGGTCGGGCGCCCGGATGCGGTAGATGGAACGGCCACCCCCATGGTGCGGATCCTCCAGCTTCGCCGGCTCGGCCACGCCTGGTCCGGAGGCGACGAAGCCGGGAGCTTCACCGAACCGCGAGGCCCCGACGCCTCGACATGGATCCTGGACTTCTTCTTTCCGTCCGACGCGTCGGCCTCACCGGGAGGGCATCCGTGAGCCCGGGGACCGAGACCCGGAGCGCCCGCCGGTCCGTGGCCCAGGCTAGCCTGGCCTTCCTGGAGGAGGAGATCGGGCCCGAGACGGTGGAGCGGACCCTGGCGTCCCTCTCCTCGGACGACCGGAAGGCGGTGACCCTGGAGGGGGCTGAAGAGGTTCCACTGGATACGATCTTTCGCCTCTGGCGTGCCATGGACCGGGAATTCCAGGGGCAGGAGGGGTGGATGGAGCGGGCCGGCGCCTTCTCCATCGAATCCACCGGTCGGGATCAGTACGGCGGGATCGTGGGGAAGACCTCGCCCCTTGAGTTCCTGACCCAGCGCATCTCCCTCTTCCGGCTGTACTACCGGTGCGGTCGGATGGAGGTGGTCCGGCACCGGGACGGTGAGGCGGTGCTGCGCCTGGTGGAGTTCGGCCCCTCGGACCCCCTCTTCTGCGCCCGTCAGACCGGAGGGCTCCAACAGGCGCTGGCGCTGGCCCATGGCGGGGAGCCTCGGGTCCGTCATGTGCGCTGCGTCCATGAGGGCGATGCCTTCTGCGAGTGGCGGTTGCGGTGGGGGGCGCCGGAGGAGGAGTAGGGACTCCGGGTGGGGGGGGCTCTACCGTCAAGGGCTTGAACGGGCGGCTGGGTCGGGTGTTCGTACAATATGGACGGAAGGTCCTTCGAAACTCCCCATCCTCTCCTGTTCCCCTGACGTACCATGGCTCCAGACGACCAGCTTCCTTCCTATTCAGACGCCCCGCCCGAGGGCCACGCCGCGGATCCGGAATCCTCCGGCATCTCCCGCCGCCGGGCGGTAAGCCTCCTGGGCGCCGGCCTGGGCGGTGCCGCGCTGGCGGGCGGAGGCGGATTCCTGGGATACCGGCGAAGCCTCCGCGTCTCCTCCTCGGACCAGGCGGCGGTGCGTCGTCGGCAGATCGTGGTTGCGGGGGGGAGCGTCGGTGGGCTCACGGTGGCCGCACGCCTCCTCCGGGCCGTTCCCGACGCTCAGGTGACCGTCATCGAGCCCCGGGAAACGCACCATTACCAGCCGGGCTACACCCTGGTGGGAGCCGGAATCTACTCCCGGAGCGACGTCCTCTGGGACCAGGGGGAGCTCATGGTCCCGGGGATGCGCTGGGTCCGGGATTCGGTGCTGGCCTTCGAGCCGGAGCGGAACCGGGTCCGGCTCGAAGGCGGCGACACGGTGGCCTACGACGTCCTCGTGGTGGCCCTGGGGGTGATCAATCATGTGGATGCTGTGGAGGGGCTGCGGGAGGCGCTGGAGACGCCGCGGGCCGCCCACATCTACGATCTGTCGTCAGGGGAGAAGTACTGGGGACTCGCGTCCGCCTTCGAGGAAGGCACCGCCGTGTTCACCTATCCGCCAGGGTATGTGAAGTGCGGGGGAGCGCCGCAGAAGATCACCTGGCTCTCGGAGGACCTCTGGCGTCGGGAGGGGCGACGCGACCGGATCGAGGTGCACTTCCACACGTCCCGGCCCACCCTCTTTCCGGAGGTGCCCCGGGTGGATGAGGCGGTGACGCCCCTGGTGGAGGCGCGAGGGGTGCACAACCACTACGGCTCGGTCCTACGAGCCGTCTCTGCCTCCGACCGGCTGGCCATCTTCGAGGAGCGGCTCGGGGACGGCGAGACCCGGGAGGTGCGTCGTCGCTACGACCTTCTCCACGCCGTTCCCCACGCCCGGACACCGGCTCCCCTGCGGGAGGGGCCCCTCACCCGGGACGGGATCGGGGGGCAACTGGAGATTGACCGGGAGACCCTGCAACACCCTCGATTCCCCAACGTCTTCGGCGTGGGAGACTGTGCCGCCACCGGAGCGGCCAAGACGGCGGCCACGATCCGAAAGCAGGCCCCGGTGGTGGTGCAGAACCTGGTGGACTTCCTCGCCGACCGGCCGCCCACGGCGCGGTACGATGGGGCTTCCGGGTGTCCTCTCCTGACCCGGTACGGGCGGTGCATGATGTTCGAGTTCGACTACGAGGGCCGCCTTGTGAATGAGTGGCTCTACCAGTCCACCCGGGAGACCCGTCTCTGGTGGGAATTCAAGGTGCACGGACTGAAGCGCCTCTATCGCCATGTGATGGTGAACGGGTACGTCTAGGGTCGACTGGCGCGCATCCGGTGCGAATGCCAGACTGGGTCCCTATACTCCAGCCGAGCCCTGCGGTGGGCTTGACCTGGGATCCCTTGGATCGGACTTCGCCCGGGAAGCGCGGACGACCACGCCTTCCTCGAGACGTCACGGTAAAGAGGAGACGGAATGCACGACACCTGCGTCGCGGCTGCCGGCATGCTACACCCGGCGCCCCGCTACCCGTGAGTGTGAACGACGAGGTCTCATGCCTCCGGGCGGAGCTCGAGACGGAGCGGCGGGAGCGTCGGCGCCTGGAGGGGCTTCTGGCCACGGAGCGGGAGGTGCTGACCGGGCTCGCCGATGGCCGACCGGAAGACGAGATCCTCCTGGCGCTGATCCGCTTCATCGAGGATCAGGTCCCTGCGCTCCGAGCGTCCATCGTCCACTTGGAGGGCGACCGGATCCGGTCGGGACTCGCTCCCTCCATGGATCCGGCCTACCTGGCTGCGATCGATGGGCTCCCCATCGGGCCCGAGGAGGGGTCCTGCGGGAGTGCGGCCTACCACGGGAAGGTGGTCCTGGTGGCGGATGTGGCGACCCATCCGCTCTGGGAGAAGTACCGGGCTCTCGGGGAATCGAATGGGTTCCGGGCGTGCTGGTCCCTTCCCATGAAGAGCCCGGAGGGTGAGGTGATGGGAACCCTGGCAGTCTACCGGGCCGAACCGGGTCTCCCCGACGAGTTCACCCTCGGTCTGCTGGAGAGAAGCGCCGCGCTGGCGGGCCTTTCTCTGCAGAGGAGCCGCACCCTCAAGACGCTCCGGGAAACATCGGAGCGGCTCTCCATCATCCACGAAGCGTCTCCGGTGGGGATCCTCCTTTCGGAGGTCCGGACGGGCCGGCTCCTGGAGGTGAATGAGGCGTGGGCGCAGATCGTGGGGTGGACCCGGGAGGAGCTTCTGGGGCGCACCTCCCTCGAGCTCGGGATCTGGGCCGACCCGCAGGAACGAATTCCAATCTCCCAGGAGCTCCTTGAGACGGGAACGGTACGGGGGCGGCCCGTGCGAATCCGACGTAAGGACGGGACCTTCCGCCTGGTCCGGACCCACGTGCACCGCGTCGATGTGGTTGGGGTCCCATGCGCTGTGTCCATTCAGCGGGACATCACCGAGGTGGCCGAGCAGGAAGAGCGCCTCCGCCGGACGGAGCGACTGGCGACCGTGGGGACGCTGGTGGGGGGCGTGGCCCACGAGCTCAACAACCCACTGGCGGCGGTGCAGGGCTTCTGCCAACTACTACTTGATGCCCAGGACGATGTGGATCTCCGGGAGACCCTTGAGCTCATCCAGAGGGAGGCGGGCCGCATGACCCGGATCGTCGATGACCTCCGCGTCCTGGCACGGGGCGCCTCCTCCGGTGAGACCGGGACGGAGGAGTGGGTGGATGCCCACGAGGTGATCCGACACGTCGTTCGGCTCCGAGAGTACACCTTTCGGACGTCAAACATCCGGATTCGTACCGGGCTGGGCCCGGCGAGTCTTCCAGTGACCATGGAGCCGAGTAGTCTGGAGCAGGTTCTCCTCAACCTGGTGACGAATGCCGAGCATGCCCTGCGGACTGTGGAAGAGGGGCCGCGCCACCTGGAGCTCAGTACCGGGGTGAAGGACGGACGGGGGATGATTCGAGTGGCAGACTCCGGTCCGGGCATCCCGGAGCCCCTGGTGAGCCGGGTCTTCGATCCCTTCTTCACCACGAAGGAACCCGGCGAAGGCATGGGGCTCGGGCTCAGCCTCGTGCAGAAGCTGGTCACCGAGGCGGGGGGGGAGGTGCACCTTCGGAATGAGCCCGGGAAAGGGTTGGAGGTGGAGATCTCACTCCCCCTGATCACGGAGAAGGCGTCTGAGGACCCTTCCTCCACCCCACCTACATCTCCTTCCCGGGACGGTCCGCTGCGCGTCCTGGTGGTGGATGACGAGGAGCCGATTCGAAAGCTGCTGGAGCGCCTTCTCTCCCGAAAAGGGCACGAGGTCGTGACGGCGGTGGATGGCCGGGAGGCGCTCGAATGCCTCGACGCTGCCTCTTCCGGTCGCCCCTTTGATCGCATTCTCTCGGACCTGCGGATGCCCGGGCTCTCGGGCCCCGAGTTCCTTCGGGAGCTCAGGAGGCGGGGAAGGGGGGAAGCCGGGCGGCTGCTCTTCATGACTGGAGACCACGCCTCGCCCGAGGCGGCTCGGGTCCTGGAGGGCTCGGGGGTCCCGTGGATCGTCAAACCCTTCGCACTGCAGGAGGTGCTCAAGGTGATTGTCCGCGGGGG
>SKJY01000206.1 GCA_007121775.1 Gemmatimonadota bacterium | reverse complement strand
GGGAGCTCCATATGGCCCGCGTCCCGCATCCCCAGGGTCCGGAGGCCCTCCTCATTGGCGATGACCTGGAGGCGCTTGAAGGCCTCGAGGTCACTCCACCCCCCGTTCACCTTCACATCCACCGCATGGCCCCGGGTGTGAGCCGAGTTCCGGGTCCAGGTCACGACCTGGCCGGGCCGGCTTCGGCCCTGGGTGTAGAGGTGATCCTGGCGGGCCTGGGTCCGGTAGCCCTCCACCAACTCGACCCGGTGGCCGTGCTCATTCCACATCCGGTCCACCACCCGCTCCATCCGCTGGATCAGCTCGGGGTGCACCCCCTCCAGGCTCCGACTCGGTCGAGCTGGGTCTGCCAGGGCGGCGGCCAGAGCCGGTCCCGGTGTCCGGGCGCCGAAGGCGGGCGCTCCGGCCTCGTCAGCCGCGGCCTTTTCGGCCGGAGCCGCGTCCGGGAGGCGGCCCAGGGTGCGGAAGGCCAGCGCTGCCAGGGCACGGAGCCCATCCCCGCCACCCTCGGCGGCATCCCCATCCGCTCCGTCGCTATCGGCGAAGCCTCGACCGAACCCCTCCCGGGAGCCCTCCACCTCGCCCTCGGCGGCGGCGCTCTCCATGGCCAGGAGGAAGCGGGCCAGGAAGTCCTGCTCCGGAGAGAGGGGGCGCCCCATCCGGAGGGCCTCCGGGGAGGTCACGTCCACGGGACGGGCCCTGGATTCACCGGGGTCCATGGGGCCGAGCCCCGGGGCCACGGACGAACCGGACCCGGCTCCACCCGAGGAACCGGGCAACAGGAAGGGAAGGGGAGTGATCATGGTCGGCCTCCGTGCTCTTCTTGGCGCAAGGCGTCGTTGCGCAGATGACGTACGCGGGCCGACTCGTCCAGCGTCGCCTGCTCTTGGCGGCGACTCCGGGTCTGCCACTCCTCTTTTCTCCGGTCGCGAAGCCGCTCCAGCGCCTCCCGGTCCTGATGGGCTCGGCGGAAGGCCGCCTTCTCCCGGGAGAGCTCCGTCGCCGCCTGGGTCTCCCGTGCCAGAGCCCGGCTGACCATCTCCCGGAGCTGTTCCACCACCACGCGGCGGTTGCGGAGCATCCCTGCCGTCTCGGTGCCATGGACGCCGCTGGCATAGGCCCGTTCGTCCTGGAGGCGGGTTTCCAGCGCTTCCCGCAGGAGGCTGGCCTCCTCCATCTCACGACGGGCGATGGCCAGGTCTCGGGCCTTCTCCTTCTCTCGCCGTTCCCGGTCTTCCAGGATGGGTTCCAGGTTGAACTTGAAGTCCTTCATCACCCGTCCTCCAGGACCGCCCGGTCCAGCTCGAGGATGCGTCGGAAGACCTCATCCGGTTCGCTACTCTGGTCCATCTCCTGGGTCAGGAGCGCCTCCAGAGGTGCGCGGAAGCGGACGGCCCGGTCCAGGAGCGGATCACCCCCTTCCTCATAGGCGCCCACGGCGATGAGATCCTGCTTCTCGCGGTAGGCGGCCAGGAGACCGGTGAGGCGATTGGCTGCCCGGATCACATCCCGGTCCACGATCTGGTCGCGGACCCGGCTCGTGCTCTCCAGCACGTCCACGGCGGGGTAGTGGCCGGCCGAGGCCAGCTTCCGGCTCAGCACCACGTGCCCATCCACCACGGCGCGGACGTGGTCGGCCACCGGCTCCTGGAAGTCGTCCCCTTCCACCAGCACGGTGTAGATGCCGGTGATTCCGCCGGTGGGTCCGTTCCCGGCCCGCTCCAGCAGGCGAGGAAGGCGGGCAAAGACCGAGGGCGGGTAGCCCCGGGTCGTGGGAGGTTCACCCACCGCCAGCCCCATCTCCCGCCACGCCATGGCCACCCGGGTCACCGAGTCCACCATGAGAAGTACTTCCTTGCCCTCATCCCGGAATGCCTCGGCGATGGCGGTGGCCACAAGGGCACCACGGGCCCGGACAAGCGCCGGTTGGTCGCCGGTGGCCACCACCACCACAGAGCGGGCGAGCCCCTCAGGCCCCAGGCTCTGCTCGATGAAGTCGCGCACCTCTCGGCCCCGCTCGCCCAGGAGGGCGATGACGTTCACGTCGGCCTGGGCGTGGCGGGCGATCATCCCGAGAAGGGTACTCTTCCCCACGCCGCTCCCGGCGAAGATCCCCATGCGCTGGCCGCGCCCCAGGGTGAGGAAGCCGTCCATGACCCGGACGCCGGTGCCCATGACCTCCTCGATGGGGCGGCGGGTGAGGGGGTTCGGCGGCTCCCCGGCGATGGGGACCCGGCGGAGGCCCACCAGAGGTCCCTGTCCGTCCATTGGCCGTCCGAGCCCGTCCAGGACCCGGCCAAGGAGCTCGGGGCCGAAGGCGACGCCGGAGCTCCGGTCGTGGCGTTCCACCGCCAGCCCGGGACGAAGCCCTTCCACCGGCCCCAGCGGCATGAGCAGGACGTTGTCGCCGCGGAATCCCACGATCTCGGCCACCACCACCTCACCGCCGCGCAGGGGGCGGATGCGGCACAGGTCGCCCACCACCCCTTCCACCCCCACAGCCTCCACCACGAGTCCGACGACACGGGTGACTCGGCCGTGGACCAGGAAGCGAGGAACCTCCTTCAGGCGTTCCACGATCTCGGGAGGGGGCGCCATCGTCGCCTCAGTCATTGGAGTGCCACTCCTCCCAGATCCGCTCCAGGATGGGGATCACGCGGCCATCCAGGATCCGGTCCGGCGCCTCGATGATGATCTCGCCGGGACCAAGCTCCGGCGCGGCTTGCCAGCGGAAGGTTGATTCGGGGCCCATGGAGGGTGCCTGCTCCTCGCCTTCGGCGGGCTGAACCAGCGCCGAGAGGTCCCGGGGGTTCATGCGGATCTCCAGAGGGGCATCGGGGGGGAAGTGGGCCAGGGCCCTCCGCAGGATCCGGGTGACCTCCACCGGTTCCGCCTGGATCTCCCGCTCCATGAGCACTCGCCCGACGGCGAGGGCCAGCACCCGGACCCGCTCCTCCACTCCGGCCTCTCGCTCCCGGACCGCCTCCTCCATCTGCTGGACGATGCGGGCCAGCTCCACTACCTGGGCGTGAAGGGTCTCCACCTCCCTGGTGCCGTCTTCCAGCCCCTGGCGGTAGCCCTCCTCGAAGCTTTCCTGGCGGAGGCCCTCGGCGCGAACGGCCTCTTCGTCCACGGACGCGGCGGCGTCGGGCCGGGCGCGGGACGTGCGCTCCAGCACGGCCCAGCTCCAGGCCTCCACCTCATCCCCGGTGGGGACGATCCGTGACGACGGTGCCGTCTCATCCCACCATGACATCTCGGCCTCCCGACACGACGATCTCTCCGGCTTCTTCCAGCGACCGGATCGTGGCCACCACCTTCCCCTGCGCCTCTTCGACCTCCCGCATCCGCACCGGGCCCATGAACTCCATCTCTTCCAGGAGGGCGTCCCGGGCGCGGGTGGTCATGACGGCGAGCATCTTCTCCTTCAGCGGCTCCGACGCCACCTTGAGCGCCGTTGCCATGTCGCGGACATCCACCTCCCGCATGATCCGGGTGACCGCATCCTCTTCCAGCTTGAGGATGTCCTCGAAGACGAACATCAGGTCCTTGATCTCCTGGGCCAGCTCCGGATTGGCCTCGGACATGTGCTCCAGGAGCTCCTTCTCCAGGCCCCCCACCAACTCGTTCAGGACGCTGGCCACCGTGTTGGGTCCGCCGCGGGTGGCGCCGCCCTGGGAGAGGGAGACCTCGCCTCCGGCACCGAGGACCCGCTCCACCACCTGCAGCACCTCCGGGAGGACCTTGTCGACCAGCGCCATGCGGATGAGGATGTCGGCGCCCTTCGTGGTGTCCAGCTCCTTCAGGATGAGGCCGGCCTGCTGGGGGTCCAGGTGGGCCAGCACGAGGGCCATGGTCTGGGGGTGCTCGTTGCGGATGAGACCGGCCACCTGCTGGGGATCGGCCTTCTGGAGAGGCCCCAGGGTGAGGGTCTCGGAGAGCTGGACCTGGATCCGGCTGAGGATCTGCTCGGCCCGATCCTTCCCGAAGGCCTTGGTGAGGATTCGGCGAGCGAAGTCGGTCCCGCCCTCCGCCACGAAGTGGGCGGCCCGTTCGGTCTCTTCCCACTCTTGCAGGACCTTCTCCACCAGGGCCGGATCGACCCGGTCCATGCGGGCGATCTCGTAGGAGAGCGCCTCGACCTCCTCCTGGGGGAGGTGGCGGGTGATCTTGGACGAGACGTCATCGCCCAGCGCCATGAGGAGGATGGCGGCCTTCCGGGGGCCGGGGATCTCCTGACCGGGGATTCCGCCTGCGGGGACAACGGAGGACGCGGGCATCTCAGGCCTCCTTCATCCACGACCGGATCACCCGGGCCGTGAGTTCGGGATCCTGGACCCGGGGCGCTTCCGGCATGGGCGGAAGCGCCTGGGACTCCTGGCGCACGTCCAGCGACTTGGGCTTGGGCGGTTCCTGGGCCTCTGCCGCGGTGGCTCCAGACTCCTCACCGGCGCCGAGAGCCTTGGGGGAGGCGCCGCCGGCGGGGATAGCCCGGCCCTGCGGGCTTCCGTTGCCCACCTTCTTCATCATGGCCATCCCCAGACCGGCGGCCAGGAGAAGCCCGACCAGGCCCAGAATGGGCCGGTGAAACTCCCGGAGGATGTCCAGGACGCCGGTGGGGGCGGGCTCTTCCGGGGCGACCGGCGGCCGACTGAAGGGGAGGAAGGGCATGTTGGTGACAGTGATGGCGTCTCCGCGCTCAGGCTGGATCCCCACCGCCAACGCCACCAGCGCCTCGATCCGCTCGAGCTCCACCTCCTCTCTGGGCGTCTGGTTGAAGCCGCCCTCGGGGGTGGGTTCAAGGTGATGCCCCACCACCACCGCCGCCGTGAGGCGGGCCACCCGGGCCCCGCTGCGCTGGAGGGTCTCAATGCTGCGGCTAGGTTCGAAGGTTGTGCTCCGGGCCGACTGCCCCGCTCCCTGCTCCGGCGCTCCCGGTACGATCTCCGACTGGTCGTCCTGGAGGATGGCCGGCTGCTCACCGTCCACGGTCTGGGTAGTGCGGTCGACCTGGTCGAAGTCCAGATCGGCGGAGACCCGCACCGAGAGGTTGCCCTCCCCCACCACCGCCACCAACAGGTCTTCCACCTTCTGCTCCAGATGCTGTTCCACCTCCCGCCGTACCCTCAGTTGACGGTCAGTGAGGGCGTCCTCGTCCGAGGCGAACCCCTCGTCGCTCAGGAGGCGACCGGTGTCGTCGATGATGCGGACGTCCTTGGCTTCAAGCCCATCCACGCTCCCAGAGACGAGGGAGGCGATCCCGGTGACCAGCGACCGATCGGCGGGGGCTCCGCCCCGGAGGGCCACCACCACCGAGGCGTGGGCGGCCCGCCCGGAGCGCCGGAGGAGCGCTGATTCCTGGAGCCCCAGGTGGACCTGGGCGTACTCAACGCTGCGCATCCGGCCGATGGTACGCTCCAGTTCACCCTCCAGCGCACGACGGTAGTTGATGCGCTGGGTGAAGTCGGTCATCCCCCAGCTGGGCTCGTCGAAAAGCTCGAAGCCGGGGCGACCACCAAGGGCTACGCCATCCCGGGCCAGGGTGACCCGAGCCCGGGGCAGGTCGGCTTCCCGGACGGAGAGACCGGAACCCCGGCTCTCGAAGCGGTACTGGATCCCCTCGTCGTCCAGGCTCTGGGCCATCTGCCCCACCTGGTTCGGGTCTTCGTTCCCCACGATCATGACCCATTCGGGGGCTGTGGCCCAGCGGGTCACCCCCAGGATCAGAGCCACCGTGAGTACGCCGACCACGATGAGGGGGAGGCTACGGTTTCCCGTCTCCCCCTCGATCCGCTGGACGATCTCTCTCATGGCCACGGCTCGATCCTCAGTTCTGCATCTGGATGACGGTCCGGTACGCCTCGGTCAGGCGATTGCGGATCTCGATGAGGAGTTCCAGCGCGATCCCCGCCTCTTCCACCGCGGCCATGACCTGATGGATCTCCACCGGATCACCCCGCACGAAGGCGTCGATGGCGTTCTGGGATTCGACCTGCAGTTCGGACACATCGCCGATGACCCGCTTGAGGGTGTCGGCGAAGCCGGTGCCCGGCTCGGGCTGCGGCGTGGCGGCACCGCCACCGGCGGCCTGCTGGATGGCCCGGAGGGCCTGGCTGTGGATGGAGCCGGCGGCTCGGATCGCGTCCATTGGTCAGACCCTCACGTCGAGGCGGGCGCCGCGAATGGACGTCTGGGACGTCGCGGCGGACTGCCGGCCGTAGGTGAGGGGGCCCAGCTCCCGGGCCCGGGCGAAGTAGCTTCGCTCCTCGGCGGTGAGCAGCGACCAGAGCTGGGGATCGACTCCTTGGGGCGGATCGGCGCTCTCGGCGCCCTGCGCCCGGGACACCTCCACCGAATCGCTCCGGACAGCGGCGTCCCCGGCCGGACGCCCGGCGTCGGGGAGGCGTGCGCCGTCCGGGATGGCGGCCCGACCGGGTCGGAGATCCGGGCGTGGCTGGAGGGGATTGATCCCGGAGAGCGAGCTTGGCTGGATGGACACGGGGGTCTCCTGGGCGTCAGATGTCGATGGAGCGACGGAGGATCGTCTTCATGGCCTCAAAGGCCGAGACGTTGGCCTCGAAGAGGCGCCGAGCCTCCAGGAGCTCGATCATCTCCTGGGTCGGATCCACGTTGGAGAGGCGGACATATCCTTGCTCATCCGCATCCGGGTGGCCCGGATCGTAGATGAGGGGCCCTTCGGTGGCATCCTCGAAGATCCCCGCCACCCGGACCCCCTCTTCGCCCATGGCGCGGTCGATCCCTGTGGCGCGGGCAGCGTCCCAGTCGCCGGGGACCATGGGGGTGGTGGGGGCCGTGAGCCCCGGGGTCCGGACCGGCCGGGTCCCTTCCTGGAACTCCACGACGCGACGCTGGAAGGGCACCTCGCCCGGAGGGGCGGTGGTCCCGGCGTTGGCCAGGTTGAGGACGATGGTGTCGATCCGGGTCTTCTGGGCCTTGAGCCCCGATGCCGGCGCGGAGAGTCCCCGCAGGAGACCGCGCACGCCCGGTCCTTCACCCAGGGCACTCATCGGCCGGGCCCGACGCTGGAGCGGATCTGGTGGTAGATCTTCTGGAGGATCTGGGCCTCGGCCTCGAAGCGGAGTTGCCCATCGGCCAGGTTCACCATCTCGTCTTCCAGGTTCACCCCTGCCCCCGGCAAACCCTGGGCATCCAGGATCTCCTGGAAGCCCGGTGTGCCGGCGTTGGCGATCCTGTGGGTGACCTCGCGGAGATCGGCGGAGGTGCGGTCCAACCCCTGTTTCAGGTTGGGCACCGTCGTTCCGGGGCCGAGAAGGCGACTTAGCATGGGTCAACTCCTGCGAAAGGGGCTACGAACTCGGCACTCCTTTTCGCAAGGGTTGTTCCAGGCGTAGAAATGGTAAAATGGGGTCTTGTGCCCTGAAGCCAGATGAGTTCGTAAAACAAACCCTGGATTTATGTTATCCGGTCACAACCAGGGGTTTTACGGCTCTCGAAAAATGGAAAAGAGGTCTTTGTGGGTGAGCGGCCGAAACTGCCGGACCGGACGATCCTTCCGGGCGGAAGGAGTGCCCAGGCGGGCGTTCGTTCCGGGTGGGTGCAGGGGGGAG
>SKJY01000103.1 GCA_007121775.1 Gemmatimonadota bacterium | reverse complement strand
GTCGTCTTGTGGCGGAGCACGCCCAACTCCGTACCCTGGCCGGTGAGGCCGCCGCGCCCGGAGCCGCCGAGGACCAGACCTTCGTGGACCGGGTAGGCCGGACCCTCCACGACCACATCCGCTGGGAAGAGCGTGAGCTCTTCGAGGCGGCGCAGGATACGGCCCCCGATGCACTGGACGCTCTCCACCCCGTCATCGACGACATCCATGCCCGCCGCCCCGGCTCCCGCCCCTACGACCCGGAGGCCGGGTGTCAGGTGGGAGGAATGGACGATGAATCGAGGTTCGCCCCATGAAGCGATCCCTTCTTCCCCTGCTCGGCGTCCTCCTTCTGAGCGCGGTCGGCCTGACCGGGGGGCCTGCCCTTGTAACGGCCCAGACCACCGCTGGGGCTCCTGCCCCTCCTCCCATCGCGACCCCCACCCTCTCCCCTGAGCACGAGGCCATCGCCTTCCTGGTGGGCGAGTGGATCACCACCAGCGAGTTTCCGGACGGACGCACGGCGGAGGGGCGCCTGAGCTACCGCTGGGTCTTCGACGGCGCCTGGATGAAGGTGGAGTTCCACGGGGACCACCCGGACGGGCGCCTCTGGGAGGCCCACGCCATGCAGCGCTGGGACCCGGAGGCGGGCGCCTATGAGTCCTGGTCGTTCCGGGCCGACGATGTCCCCCTCCACTACCGCGGCTCCGTTCCCGAGCCAGGCCTCTACCGCATCGAGATCGAGGGTCCGGACGGCGGGCGCTCCGGCATCGACTACCATCGGCGCGACGACGGAACCGTCTATCAGGAGAACTGGGCCATCAACGGTGTGGAGCGGCGGATCACGCTGCGGACCACGTACCGACCGGTGGAAGAGGAGGCCGGGGCGGGCACATGAGGGTTGAATCGAGCCTCAGCGGCTCCTTGTAGTGAGGCGAACGCCTACGTGTTGTTTGATGCGTACTGTACGCTACAGGAGAACTCCCCTGGCAAGCGTCCCTATTTCACCCATGGTGCGCCTTGAACTCCAGTATCTCCGCGAGATTGGACCGGTAACGGCGCCGTCCGATCCCGTGGTTGACGCGCTCCAAGCTTCCATCGCCCTCCAGGTCTGTGATCCTGCCTTCCCGTCGTTTGCCAAGGCCGCGGTAAGGGAGACCTGGACGCGAGACCCCTCCGACCGGTCACCGTGACACAGGCCCGCCTCGACCGGGCGCCACTCGTCACATAAGGATCGGATCCATACCAATGCCCCCTTGACCCTGCCCAGCCCATAATTGATAATGAATTCCTGTTAGCAGTCCCGCCTCTCCTCTTTTTCTTGACGACCCACCATGATCGAGTCTCCCCTTCACCGATTCCGTCTGGTTCTCTTCGTGGCCGTGGCTGCGGTCATCCTCGCTGCCTGTTCCGACTCGCCCACCGACCCTCTCCTGCCCGATGATGACGAGGTCCTCGTCACCTCCCAGGAGATCCAGCAGATCCTCTTCGCCGATTCCGAGAGTGCCACGGCAGGGCTTCTGGCCCTCGAGAACGACGAAACGGTCGAAACCTTCTCCCTCCATGGGCCCGCCACCTACGTATACGCGAGCTCTTCGGGACGCTTCGGAGTGCTTCAGTAGCGGCCGCAGGATCGCGTGCAGTTCGTGGACGGCGGGATCTGGACACACAACGGTCGTGCCCACGTGGAGTCTCCGTCACTCCTGGGATTCGAACTGACGGACGGCTGGCCCACCCACGCAAATGTGAACGGGGATTGGATCTCGGTCTTCTTCGACGGGTCGGGCAACGCGGCTTGGCTGAACGAGCAGGACTTCTTCGACGGCTCGCCCCGGGTCGCCTTCGAGGTTCCGACGGGAGGCCCGCATCACAGTGGATCGGCGACGCTGATCGTCAATGGGCAGCCCTTCTTCGCCGTGGCTCCTCGTCACCCGGAGGGTGAGATCCTGCCGACCTCCGTGGAGGTGAGAGACCGCGATGGAAACGTGGTGGCCACCGTTCCCGACTGCCCGCGGATGCACGGGAATTCCTCGGCCGGAGACGTGGCCGTGTTCGGGTGCGTGGATGGTCTGGTCCTGGTGCGGCCCTCCGGGTCCTCCGTGGAGGCGTTGAAGGTGACTCCCGAGGGTGAGATGGAGGGCCTGGGTCTCCGGAATGCCTGGTCCGCCACCGGTGCGCCCTTCATCATCGGCCAGTTTTCTTCGCCTCCGGGACAGCAGCCGTCTCGCCGGGTCCTGGCCCTTGTCGATGTCTCGACCGGAGGCCTGACACCGCTCCCCGAGCTCCCGGGTGGAACCATCGACCACTTCCGGGCCGTTGAGCCGCAGCAGGGACAGGCGGTCCTGTTAGGACGGGACGGTACGCTCTACATCTTCAACGGCTCCGGACAGCTCCAGCGCCAAGTGGCCGGCGTCGTTCCCACCATCCCCGAATCCGGCGCCACCACGCATCAGGTCTCCGTAGTGGAGAACCTTGCCGCCGTGGCAAGCCCCTCCACCGGAGAGGTCGTTCTGGTGAACCTCGCCAGCGGACAGGTCGATCGCCGGATCAATGTGGGCGGAAGCCCTTCCCGCCTCGCCATCCTCGGTCCCCGGACCGACGGCCTCTGGGAGATGGAGTAGGAAGGCCCCTGGGAGATGGAGTAGGAAGGGCTCCGGGAGGCTGGAGCCACCCAACGAGTTAGTCCTGAGATAGAGCTCCCCAGCTCCGGGTCCCCGATCACACCGGGGGCCCGGACCGCTGGGTGTTTCGATCGCACACTTGAAAGCGAATCCGGTAGCCCAGCGGCGTCGAGCCGTCCAGTTCGACAGCGGGAGACACCGGACCATCCCATCACGCGATGTTTCCCCCTCTCGCTCACCTCCAGTTCGCGATTGTGGCCTCCTTCTGCTTTGGCCTGGTAGCGGTGCACCTGGCCCAGGACCTGCACGCCCAGGTGGTGGTGGTCCATGGGACGGTCATCGATCGGGCCCAGGGGCATCCACTGGCGGCAGTCCAGGTAAGCATCCACGGCGAAGGGACGTCCACCCGCACGGACGCTCGAGGTCGGTTCGAACTCCTCGCCCCATCGCAGACCGTGCGTCTCAGGGTGGAATCGTTGGGCTATCTCCCCTGGGAAGAGGAGGTTCAGGTCGGAGCGGACCCGCTGCGGATTCCCCTCACGGCAGACCCCTTGCGCCTGGAAGGGTTTGTCGTCCGGTCTCCCGTCACCGGCACGGCGTCCCTCCTCCAGCCATCGGCCCTCCTCACCCGTTCCGATCTGGCCGAGCGCATGGCGACGAGCGTCGCGGCCATGGTGGCCGAAGAGCCCGGGGTCCACGTGCGCACCAACGGTCCCATGGCGACCCAACCCATCATTCGGGGTCTGAGCGGCGATCGGGTCGTGGTCCTGGAAGACGGTCTGCGGGGGGGCGACGTGTCCACGACGGCACCGGATCACGCCGTGACCATCGAGCCCTCCACCGTGGAGAATGTGGAGGTCATTCGAGGACCCGCCGGTCTCGCCTTCGGGTCCAACACCCTGGGCGGCGTGGTGAACGTCCGTCGATACGAAGTTCCCCGGTCCCTTGTGCCCGACCTGGAGTGGGGCATCTCCACCTTCGGAGAGTCGGTGAATCGGGGCGGCAGCCTCTCCGGTGACCTGAGGGGGAGCACCGGGACCTTCGCCTTCCAAGTCGGGGGAGGGGTTCGGCGGGCAGGCGACACCCGGACGCCGGGAGGGTCCTTCCTTCCCTTCACCGACGTTTCCGCCCTGGACGGGGGCGCCGGGCTTTCCCTGGTCCGGGACGGCGGGTTCCTGGGTGCCGCCGTTCGTGGGTACCAGTCCCGCTACGGCGTGCCCAGTTCCTACGACGGCGTGACCCTGCCGGGGTCCCATGTGGGAGGGGTCTATGTGGAGGTGGATCGCATCTCGGGTCGCACCCAGGGAGAGTGGCAGGTACCGGGTGATGGGCCTCTCGAATCCGTCAGTGGAGGAATCAACGCGGTTCGCTTCGAGCAGTGGGAGTTCGAGGAAGGGGGGTTCGTGGGGACGCGCTTCGGCCAACTCTCCTCGTCCGGCGAGCTGGTCCTCCGGTTTTCGGGCGAGCGCCACCAGGGTGCGGTGGGGGCCAGCGGGTTCTGGCACGATCGCCGGGCGGAGGGGAGCTTCACTGGGACACGGCCGGCACGCCAGCACAGCCTGGCCCTCTTTGCCGTAGACCAGATCCAGGTGGGGCGGAGCACGAAGCTCGTCACCGGCCTTCGCGTCGACCGTCAGGGGGTGGTGCCCCTGGAGCGGACGGAGACACTGCTCGTGCGGGACATCCGCCCTCGACGGTTCACGGCCGTGACCGGAGCTCTCGGTCTCCAGCGGAGCTGGGGATCGGCGTGGGACGCAGGAGTTCAGGCGGCCCGAGCGTTTCGGGCACCCACCATCGAGGAACTCTTCTCGGCGGGGCCCCATCTGGCGAGTTACTCATACGAGATCGGTGACCCCTCGCTGGAGGCCGAGGTGGGAATCGGCGTCGATGGAGTGCTCCGTTGGCAGGGAGATCGGGGTCGGGCGGAGCTCTCAGTGTTCGGGATGTGGATCGACGACTACATCACCTTCGCACCACAGATCGATGAGGCCACGGGGCTCCCCATGAGGGATCCCCGGCTCCGTCGGTACGTGGTGTTCGCCCCGGAGCAGGGAGACGCCCGCCTCCTCGGCGTGGAGCTCAGCTCTCTTCTCATGCTATCCGACCGGTGGGGGTTGGCCACCGCCGCAGACCTCCTCCACGCCCGGGCGGCCGACGGATCTCCCCTCCCGGAGATGCCTCCTCCGACGCTGCGGGCTGAACTCCGCCGGCTCTCGGAGGTGGGGACCTTCGCCGTGAACCTTCAGGCCCGAGGACCTCAGCGACGCGTGCCAGCCGCCCCGGCGGCGGCGGAGGCCACCTGCGATCCCCAGGTCGTCAACGGTGAAGCGGCGGTCCTGCCTTCCACCTACTGCCCTACGTCCGGGACTGTCCTACTGGGGGCTCGGTTGGCTCTCGACCTTGAGAGCCGGGGGTGGGGATTTCCACAGGGATGGGGGATTCCAGGGGGACGGCTCACCGTTTCGGTGGACAACCTTCTGGACACCCGCTGGCGGGACCCGTTGTGGCGAGCGAAGCAGGTGGCGCCGCAACCGGGGCGTAACCTGCGGATTGGTATGGAGGTGCGGCCATGATCCGGCGTTCCGGCTGGCTCGCCCTTCTGGTCATCGCTCTCACCGCATGCGAGCACCCCATCGCCGTGGTCTCGCCCCACATCGAGGCCGCTGACCTCATCGTGGAGGATCGGGCGGGCGGGCAGGCCCTCCATACGGAGTTCAATCGCACGTGGTCCCCGTCGGCACTCCATCTCCGGGACGACGAGCCGGTGAAGTTGTTCCTAACCGCCCTGGATTTTCGTGGTGAGCCCATCGACATCTCGGACCGTCCGGATTTGAGCTTTCGGATGGAGGCGGAAGATCCCGCAATCCTGCAGTGGGAGCCCCTCAACGGATTCGGAATCCTGCGCAGCTTCGGGGTGGGGGAAACCCGGATCCGGTTCCTGATCTGGCACATCAACCACGCGGACTTCGTCACGCCTTGGCTGGACGTAGTGATCACCCCTGGAGACCTCCCATGACCTCGTTGCGCGACCGCCTGCTGAGCCTTTCCGGTCTGTTTACCCAGTTTCGGTCTCCCTCCCGCCAGCCCCTCGGCGCTGGCCCGAGCCCGGTCCCAAGGAACCGGAGTGCAGGGCGCGTCGGAATGGCTGCGGCGGCGGCGCTCTCTCTGGCGGTGGGGGGGTGCGGCTCGGACGGACCCACCGAACCCACGGTGGACGGCCTGTCGGTCGCTGAGATCATCCTCGGCGAGGTCGACGGCGTCACCTTCCACTACTCCCATCGCGATCACTGGCACGGCTCCTTGGTGGTGGACCGGGGGGGCACCTCGGACTACGACATCTTCTTCTCGGAGATCCAGCTCCCCGCCGATGACCACGACGTCCCTCCGGTGGAGCGCTGGTTCACCCTGGCCGATCACCCCGACTATTCGATTCGGGTCGTGGTGGAAGACGAGTCTCTGGCCGAGTGGACGGGAACGTCGATCCAGGGTAGGCTTCATGGCAGGGTGGAAGGCGCCTCCCGGCTAAGCTTTGTCGTCCTGAGGGGGCCAACCACGGTCTTTGAGTCGCCTCCGCTGAACTTCCGGGTCCGCGCGCCCCGGTGACGCCAGATGGGGCTAGCCCGGCGACGCCGCTCTGATGCCGGGGAGCCCCCGTCGCCCGTCGCGGACTCCCCACGGCTATCTTTCCAGACCGCCCCGCCACTCCCGACTCTCTTTCCCCGGCCCTCAACCCCTCCGGGCGCTCAGAATGTGGCAGGAGGTCGGGAGGAAGACAGGCGCGTCCATTCCCCCCGCCTGGTCCTCCAGCCGGGCCAGGACGGCTCGCTCCACCCGAGCGAACTCCGCTGGGGTGCACTCCCGCAAGAGGCGGCCGGTGACGGGGTTTCCTTGCATCCCTCTCCACAGGTCGGCGGGGGAGGCGAGAACCAGGGTCGCGGCGAGTTCCCGGACTTCCAGATCCACGAAGGGCGCCTCGCCGGATACTTCCTGGCTCAGCCCTTCCCGGGTCAGCAGTCCTTCCCAATCGGGGCCTGGCCTGGCCTCACGGATGCGGGCCGGGAGGGAAGCCTGCAGGGCCTCCGCCTGGATCCGGGCGAGTTCGTTGTCCTCCAGCCCCCGCCAGACCGAGGTTACGAAGTAGCCACCGGGGCGGAGGACTCGCGCGGCTTCCCGCCATCCCGCGGCCCGGTCTGCGAAGAGAAAGATCCCGAAGCAGGAGAAGACGGCGTCGAAGGTGTGGTCTTCGAACTCCAGCAACTCGCCGTCCCCCGCCACGCAGTCCACCAACGGCTTCAGCCCTTCACGGGCAACTGCTTGCTCGACCATCCCCACCATGGCCGGGGATCGGTCCAGCGCAAGCACCCGCCCCCCGCCCTGGCCGGCCTCGAGCAGAGAGATGCCCACGGCGACGGCCAGGTGCCCAGGACCGCAGGCGACGTCCAGAATCCTTGGATTCGCCGGGAGACGTCGCTCGATCACTCGCACCATGGACCGACCGATGTAGCCGGTCAGCGGTGCGAAGAGCCTCTGGTAGTCTTGGGCGTGGTTGCTCCAATCGTCGGTTGGTTCCGGTGATAACATGGGACCTCCTAGACCTGGGAGTTTCCGTTCAGGCCCGGGCCTCGCCACCCGGTTTCGGCTCCCCCGGCTGGTGGCCACCGACCTGTTCCATAACACCGTTCAGGTGGCGGAACGTGAGGTGACTCCCCACGGGACGTCCATTCTCCAGGTGCTCTGTCACGATCTTCCGAACCACATCTTCGTCCACACGACCGTACCAAACGTTTTCCGGTTGGACGGACACACTGCACGCATCCTCGCATCGACCGAGACAGCGAGTGCGCGCCGTGTGAACCTCCGGGTCCAAACCCCGCTCGGAAAGCTCCTTTCGCAATGCCAGCGTCACATCGTCAGCGCCGGCCTTCGCGCAGGTACCGCCGTTGCAGATGAGTACGATGTGGCGCGTGCCGTTCAGATTCCAAGTCGTCACGAAG
>SKJY01000047.1 GCA_007121775.1 Gemmatimonadota bacterium | reverse complement strand
GCGAGCCCCGCCGAGACCCGCTCCGCCTGGGCCATGTGGCGGCGTCCGTGCGCAATACAGGTCTCGAACCACGCGCCCACCGGGAAACGGAGGATGGGGATCACCGGCGAGGCCATCCGGATGCGCGCCAGGTCAAGCCCATCGGACAGTCGGATCAGGTCGACCAGGCGGGCATGGGCCGCGTTGAACTCCTGGAGGGTCACGGAGGGATCGACGGGGGCAGCCTTCCCACCCTCATCCTTCCCCACACCTCTTGGCCGCATCTTGGGAGGGGCCGGCATCTTCGGGCCACCGGGCTCAATGAGCCGGATCCATAGCCGGGCCACGGGGCCGTACCGGTAGGGGCCGTTTCCCCGGGGACCACCGGCGGAGAGGGTCGCCTCGAAGGCCGGGAGGTAGAGGCGCAGAGAAGTGGTGAGGTGCTCGATGCACTGGGCCACGGACCAGGCGTCCAGCGCCGGTTTGCGCAGAAGCTCTTCCGGAGTGTGCCGGCGAAAGAGGGCCTCGGCGCGCCCGGTGAGATCCGAAATGGCGGCGAGGAGGCGCTCCCGGTCCTGATTCATCTCAAGCCTCCAGTTGCCACCCCAGGGCTTGGGCCGGATCGGCCCGCAGGCCGATCCGGCTCAGCGGCCGATTCAGCTACCCGCCCGGATCACCCCACAGGCGATGCGGGGACCGGCGCCGCCGATGGGCTGGGTCATGTGGTCGTCCGGGTTCTCGTGGATGACGAGGGCCGCACCGTCCTCATCGAGAATCCGGGCCCGCCCGTCGGCTCCGTGGAGCGAGGCCAGGTGCGAGAAGAGCTCCACCTGAAGCGTCCCGTCGTCCCGCACCACGATGTTCGGCAGATCCCCGCCGTCCGGTCCCTCAGGATTCATGAGCCCGTGCTCCCGGCCGTCCGGGTTCAGGTGCCCACCGGAGGCGACGAACCCTTCGTCCGGATCCTCGCAGGTACCCACGCTATGGATGTGGATGGCCCGGGGTCCCGGCGGCATGTTGAAGAGGTCCAGATTGATAACGACACCGTTCGGACTCTCGGTCACCGTGCCGGTTCCCACCGGATCGCCGTCCAGATTGATGAACTCCACGGTAGCCTGCTGGACCTCGGCCATCTCGGCGTGCTCGGCCTCGGTGGCTGCCGGGTCATCGGCCGGAACGTCGGCTGCGGGGTCGGACTCGCCGGCGTCGGCGCAAGCGGCCAGGCCGGCGAGAGCGGCGAGAATCATCGGGGCGAAGATCGAGCGAGCAGAACGCATGGCAAACCTTTCGGGGGTAGGGGAAAACGGGTCATCCGCCGTGGCGAGAGCGGAGGGCCTCCACCCGTCCGTCTCGCAGCTCCTCCGGTGTCATCTCCCCGGAGAGGATGGCTGAAGTATAGGTGACGAGCTGTTCTCCGGCCAGCAGGTCGGCGACGACCACATAGTGCGCCCCTTCATCCATCAGTTTGAGCGCCGTCTCCACATCCGACGCGTTCAGGATCACATCTGCCTCGACACCCAACTCCAGGATCAACCGGGAGATGGGATCGTACGGGACTGTGGAGAGGATGAGCCGTGCCGCCCCAGCCCGAGCTTTTTCCCATGTGTACCGATCCATGGCGTCGCCGAAGACGAAGGCATCGCACTCCTCCCGGACCAGGGGCCGGATCTCCGGATCATTCTCCACCACGACGTACGACTGTTCCAAATTCTCGCACGCATCAACGAGCTTCCGACCCTGACGGCCGTAGCCAACGATGATCACATGGTCCGTGATGTCGTCCGGCAGACGGCTGAGCGCATCGACCCTGCCGTGGCGGCCCCGAATCAGGTTCCGGTCGGCCAGGAAGAGGTAGATCCGTTCATCAAAGCGCTGCGTCAGGCTGGACGTAATCATGGTCACGGCCGCCGCCATGATGATGGCGTCAAATACAGTCTGACCCAGGGCGCCCAGGAGGAGCGCCTGGATGGCGATGATGAGGGAGAACTCGCTCACCTGATCGATCCCCAGACTCGTTAGCGTCGCCGTGCGGGCTTCGTACCCCTGGAAGATCAACACAACCGTGGTGATGGCGGGCTTCACCACCGCCGTCAGGACCACGAGGCCGGCGACCAGGAGCAGCTTTTCCAGTGTGGGAACGGCAACCAGCGCCCCAATGGTTAGAAAGAAGATGGCGACGAAGAAGTCGCGAATAGACTCGATCCCGTTGAAGAGATCCAGGTATTGTTCCCGGTCGTGACGGATGGCGAGGCCGGCGGCGAAGGCCCCCACTACGATGGATACGTCGACCAGCCTCGCCGTCCCGATGAACAGGACGAGGATCGAGACGGACCCGACGATCATGAGTTCGGACGAATTCCCCGCCAGCCGCCCCAGGAGGTCGAATACATACCGGTTCACCAGGATCGCGGCGATGAAGAAGAGGACGCCGTATCCGAGCTGGGTGGCGATGGGATCGAGCTCAAATGCGCCGGCGCCCAGGACCAACAGGAGAATGACCGCGATCAGGTCCTGGACGAAGTGGATGGACTCAGCCAGTCGCCCTCGGACCAGGTTCCGCTGGATTTCCCTCTGCAACAGGAAGACGCCAACAATGGTCGAGGACAGGGCGGCGGCGATCCCCAGATAGAGGGACTCCTGGAAGGGCACACCCAGTACCAACCCCAACCCGACCCCCAAAGAACCCACCACGAGGATCTGCGCCAGGGTCGCGATCTCGCTGTCCGACAGAACCGTTCGCACGGTGCTGAGCTCGATCTTCACCCCGAACCAGAAGACGAGGAGTGCGATGCCGTACTGGGCCAGCTCCAGCGTCAGCTCCTCGTCGACGAACACGCCCGCGAAGATCCCGGCCACGATGAGGAGGGGAACGGTGGGAAGCCTGAAGCGGTTCGCCACCAGGAGGAAGGGGCCCGCCACGATGAAGAGGATGGCGACGGTCGAGAGCAGATCAGCCATCGAGCCCTCCCACCATGCGTTCGTGGATGGAGGGGATGGCCGCCAGATCGCGCAGGAGCTCCTCATCCGCCTTGGCCACTCGTTTGAGTACGTCGGGGTCCTGCAAATAGGTCTTCAGGTACGCGGCCAGCCGGTCTCCGGCCAGGCGGGTGCTCATGATCACGCAGTGGGCACCCTGCTCGTAGAGCTCCCGGGCAGCGTCGACCTGCTCCGCTTCCACGAAGACCACGGCATCGGGCGAGACCTCCCGGAGGAGCGCCCGGTTCACATCCAGCTCCACCGATGAGGAGAGGACGAAGGCAGCCCGCTTCAGCCCGGCGCTCTTCCGGATCGTAGCATTCCGAAAATCCCCGTAGATGGCGGTGTAGCCTTCGGACTCCAGGGTCTTGATGTGGTCGGCCTGTCGGTCCACGACCACCACATCCTCAAAGTGCTCCGCCAAGAGGGGGAGGGCGTTCCGAGTGACCTGGTCATACCCGATGAGCACGGCGTGACCGTCGTATTCCCGCTTCCCCCCTTCGAAGGCGCCCTCGACATCGAATCGCTCAAGGAAGGGCGCGAATCGGCGGTACAGGGCGTGGTTGTACTCGATGAAGTACACCGAGAGGGACATGGTGAGAAGGGCGATGAGGGTGAGGTAGCCGAGCACCTCTTCTCCCACGAAGCCGCCGGCGAAGGCCGCCACACCCAGGATGATCCCGAACTCGCTCACCTGGATCATGGTGATGCTGCCGAGGAAGGTCGTCTCCACATCGAACTTCTGCCACCGGAGGAGCACAAAGAAGATGAGGAACTTGAGCGGCATGAGGAGGACCACGGTTGCGAGCGCCTCCTTCCAGTAGAAGAGCAGTTCGCTCGCCTCCAGATCCAGCGCCACCGTCACGAAGAAGACCATGACGAAGAGGTCGGTGAGCGGATTGACCCGTTCCTGCAGCTCCTTGCTGTACGGCAACTGAGCGATGGCCAGCCCCGCCAGGAAGGCCCCCATCTCGATGGAGAGGTACGCCTCGATCCCGAAGGGAGCAAGCAGGACGTTGATCTCCGATGAGACGAGGACGAAGATGAAGGCCCACGAGATCGAGATCAGGAAGAAGACGTCGCGGTTTCCGGCAATCCGGCGGAAGAGGCTCGGTAGGACGAAGCGGGAGGCCAGCAGCGCCGCCACGCTGATCAGCGCCACGAGCCCCAGGACCACCCCCAGCGTCACGGCCACCTCACCGAGGCTCTCGGGACGCCCGGCCGCAAGCACGGCCAGGAGGATCACGACGACGATGTCCTGAACCAGGAGGATACCCACATCGATCTTGCCGTGAAGCGATGTGGCTTCGTCCTTGTCATTCAACATCTTGATGACCACCGCCGTGGAGCTGTACATCACCGCCAGGGCGATGATCAGCGCCTCGACCCCACCGAAGCCCAGCGCCAGGGCGATCCCGCCACCGGCCAGGGCGACCAGGAGCATCTGGGGGATGGAGATCTTGACCACGGGGACCAGGATGTCCCGGACCTCCTCCAGCCGCATCTTGATGCCCAGCAGGAAGAGGAGGAAGGCCAGCCCCAGCTCGGAGATCGTCTCCGTGAGCGTCCCCACCTCCACGAGCCCCAGGACCGCCGGCCCGATTACGACTCCGGCGAGGATGTAGCCGATGATGGTGGGCTGCCTCGTCTGTCTGGCCGCGAGCCCGAAGAGGGCCGCGCTCAGCAGGATGATCGCCAGGTCAACGGTGAGAATCATGGAGGCAGGTGGCAGGCGGGATGGAGGCGGCGGCCCACGGCCGCTCCGGCTCGGAAGGGTCGATCAGCCTCTAGAGCGGAGGGCCGGGACGCCACCATCCTGAACGAAAGCAGCCTGCCCACCACCTGTATGGTGACGGGCAGGCTGCCTTTTCATCGGTCGATGCAGCGGCTCAGTCCACCGCCCGGATCACCCCACAGGCGATGCGCGGACCGGCTCCGCCGATGGGCTGCGTGATGTGGTCGTCCCGGTTCTCGTGGATCACGAAGGCGGCGCCGTCTTCATCCAGGATCGTTGCCCGACCCTCGGCACCATGGAGCGAGACCAAGTGGGAAAAGAGCTCCACCGTGACCCGGCCGTCGGCGCCCACCACGATGTTGGGGAGATCACCGGCGTCGGGGCCATCCGGGTTCATGAGGCCGTGGGGCCGGCCATCGGGGTTCAGGTGGCCACCGGAGGCGACGAATCCTTCCTCCGGATCCTCGCAGGTGCCGACGCTGTGGATGTGGATGGCGCGGGCACCCGGCGGCAGGTCGTGCAGATCCAGGTTGATCACCACGCCGCTCGGGGTCTCCGTCAACAGGGCGGTGCCTACCGAATTGCCCTCGCGGTCGATGAAATCGGCGGTGGCCTGAGCACCCGTGTCCTGCGCCGAAGCAGTGGCGGGGGCGAACCCGAGCCCGGCCAGGGCAGAAGCGGCGAGCAGCGCAACGAATCCTTTCACGTTCTTCTCCTCCAAGAGGGTGATGTGCGTACAGAGGGCAGATCCTGGAAAGTCCTCCGGCAACCTACGCATCCCGGTGGCCGGAGGCCAGTCGCAAGTCCTGCCGAGCTTCAGAGGCAGCATTGAAGGAGTATCATTACTCCTCTGAGTGGTCTTCCTACCGACATCAGGCGGGCCAGGATCCCAAACCGAGGCTCTGTCGCAGCCCGGCAATAGCTTCGTATGGTACCGAGGAAGGCGCGCCTTCTAGATCGTCCCCCACGCCCAGCACCGAGAGAGGCTCCATGGACCGTCAACCCACCCAAGGATTGACTCACGACCTTCTCCGCGCCGCCCACTTCGCCGCGAAGAAGCATCGCGACCAGCGGCGAAAGGACCGGGCCGCATCGCCGTACGTCAACCACCTCCTGGCCGCCGCCGAGACCCTGACGCGGCACGGTGAACTCGAGCGCGTCCCCCTTCTCGCGGCCATCCTCCACGACACCGTGGAAGATACGGAGACCATCCCCGAGGAGCTCAGCGAATCCTTCGGGGAAGAGGTGGCCGCCGTCGTCGCCGAGGTCACCGATGACAAGACGCTACCCAAGGAGCAACGCAAGAAGAAGCAGGAAGAGAAGGCCCCCGACTTCTCACGAGCGGCGAAGCTGGTGAAGATCGCCGACAAGATCAGCAACATCAGCGATGTGATCCATGCTCCCCCGACGGGCTGGTCCACAGAGCGCAGACGGGAGTACTTGCTCTGGGCCGCCCGGGTGGTGGACGGATGCCGCGGGACCAACGCCGGACTCGAGGCCGAATTCGACGGGATCCTGGAGGATGGCCTCCGCAGGCTCGATGAAGGTGGGGCCCCGGGGCAGGGCACGCCTTGATGTCCGAACCGCAAGTGGGGTGCCCCTGATGCCGGAGCAGGTCGACGTCGTGGTCATCGGAGCGGGAGCGGGCGGACTCACGGATGCCTGAGCCATTGGAGATCCTCATCATGGACTGGCGCACCGAGCCCTACACTTCGCCCACCGGTGTGGAGCAGCTTCAGGCGTACGAGACCTTCGGGCACCCCATCTACCTCGATCCGATCATGGATGGGCGAATCCACTGGGCCTCCACCGAGACCTCCCAGGAGGCTGCGGGTCACATCGAGGGAGCGCTGGCCGCAGGAGTTCGGGCGGCACGACGGACCCTGGCACGGGCCTCCTCTCCATGACGCCCCGAGACGACCCCATGACGCCCCGAGACGACGAGCTCCGGCCCGAGGCCCTCCCCGGCCTCCACGAGCGCCTCCGCACCGAGGCGCTGATCCGAGCACTGGACGAGGCGGGGCTCACCGATGGGCAGGACCTGTGGGGAAAGGTCCCGGCGGAAGATTGGCCCGCCGCCATAGCGGCCCACCTGGCGCGGACCTTCTCCGCCCTCCTTTGTGACCTCTCCGGACCGGAAACCAAGGGGTGGGAAGAAGCGCTCGGGCGCCTGGGCGAAGCTCTGGCCCGAGCGGGTTCGCCCTTCCAGGGCCTCCCTTCCCTCCTCCCTCACCTCCCCCTCGAACAGCTCCGGGAGGTCCGCCCCCCCGGGATCGTCGCCGTGGCCGGGAAGGAGGCCCCCCGTCCCGACCTCCCCCTGGCCTTCTCGGCGCTCCTGAACGGCTCGACCCACGCGCCGAGCCTCGTGAGCCAGCTCGAGAAGGAGCTCCGGTCGGCCGATCGGGTGGACTGGCTCGTGTCGTTCATCAAGTGGAGCGGGATCCTCCCCCTCCGGGACGCCCTCCGCCACCTCACCGATTCGGCTCCGGGTCCCGGGGAGCCGGGCCAGGTCGGTGCCCCGGTCCTCCGCATCGCCACCACCTCGTACCTGGGTGCCACCGACGCCCGAGCGGTGGAGTTCCTGGCCCAGCTTCCCCGCACGGAACTCCGGGTCTCCTACGACACCCACCGGACCCGTCTCCACGCCAAGGCCTTCCTCTTTCACCGCGCCACCGGTTTCGGGAGCGCCTACGTGGGGTCGGCCAACGTCTCCCGGGTGGCGCTGGACGAGGGGCTCGAGTGGACCGCCAAGATCTCCCAATACGAGCTCCCCCACCTCTGGCGTCAGCTCCGGGCGGCCTTCGAGACCCACTGGGCCGACTCGGACTTCACCCCGGTCACCCGGGAAGAGGCCCGGGAGGGACTCGCTCGACTCCGTGAAGCGCTGGCGGCGGAGAAGCGGCGCTGGGGAGGGGGTGGGCAGG
>SKJY01000096.1 GCA_007121775.1 Gemmatimonadota bacterium | reverse complement strand
GCATCTGACCTGCGCGAGTTGTCCGGCGAAGAAACAGGACCCCTCAGGCTCCTGTTGACTCGCTACGGTCCCATTAAGGCACAAATCCGCGAACGGCTCCTTCTCCAGACCCTCATGGATCACGGAAAGGTACTGGTGGGGTTGGACTGGAGGGTCGACCGGGTGTCGGCCAGCAACCGGTTGAATGGACCCGCCAGCGATGTGGTCCTTCTTACGCTGGAGTTACAGTCGACGGCCGGACAGGAACGGGTCAACATTCAGCTTCCAAGCCGCTCGCTGAAGCTTCTCCAAGAGTTCTGCGCTCGGTTCAACTCGCCGGGAGGAGGTTGAGTTGGCTCCCTTCACGGGGCCACCAGAACCTTCACCTGACTGGGGGCGATCTGAGCCCCGGCAGGCATGTTGGCGTTGGATCCGTTCTGCCCGGTCATGGCAGAGAGGAATTCACAATCCTGCCCCTCGACCTTGACCTTGGAACTCCCCACCCGGTAGGTGACTTTGTCCATATTTCGATTGGACACCACCCCGCCGGCGATGCCGGCTTCATCCCCTTGCGACATGGGAATCTCGCTCTTCTTGGTGACCACCGGCTGCTGACAGATCTTGACCTTAGTGCTGGTCTTCACCGCCTGCATGACCTGGCCGATGTTGGGATACGGGATGGGAACCGGACTCCCCGGGGGGGCGGGCGTCTTGCAGACGTCAGGAAATGCAAAGCACTGACCGCCACCCTTCGTCGACGCTGGTAGCATGGGTCCCCTCTCCTCTCTCAGTTCTCGGTGGCCATTCGATCCCCGCCGTCTTGTCTCGGCGCCTCACCCCGGTGTCACCCCAGGTGGATGCGTTCCCCGTCCACCTTGAAGGTCTCCTTGCTACGTAGATCTGCTCGTCCGGAGCGGGAGATCCACGACCCCTTCACCAGACTACGGACCCGGCCGGCGCGAAGCTGGGCCAGATCCCGGACCCATCGGGTCAGGCTTCCAACCCGCTGCACCAGGGATTCGGCCTCGACCTCCACTGTCCCGGCTCGCGTCCGGAGCCGGTCGGCATCCACCGACGCCTGCTCGGCACGGAATCGGGACCGGGTCGTGACCAGATTGCTATCCCCGGTCTCCACATTCACGGCGCCGGTCTTGACCTCGAGACCACTGCGGCCAAGGCCCATGGATCCCAGCACCCGGGATGCCAGGTCATGGACCAGGATCCGCACCGAGGAAAGGGTCTTGAGCTGAATGCTGCGGCCCTGGAGGTGAAGTCCCCCACCGGCGGCGATGGTCACCTCACCCATGGGAGCCAGGAGTTCCAGGTCTCCTTCCAATACCTGGACCCGGGTCACTCCACGGGCCGGATCGTATTGGAAGAGGAGGCCCCCCTGGGCGTCGCGCACCTCCAGGATCTCCCCTGCTTCATCGCGCACAACAGAGGCTGATGCCCCATCCCGGGTAGCGAGGCGGCGCTCCGGAGCATCCAGAATCCCGATAGCCCATACTTGATCCACCGACTCTCCCCTGGTCACCAGGACGCGGGATCCCTCCTGAAGGGACACCGATGCCGAATAGGCGACTACCGCGTCGCGAGCAACAGTCTCCCCGGGAAGAAGCACCTTGAGTACCCCGGCGGAAGATGGTGCCGATTCCATGACCCGGGCCGGACCGGTATAGAGGCCGCCACCCCGCCGCCTCGACGACGGGACGGATCCCACCGATGAGACGCCGTCCGCGGACCGGGCTCCGTCTGCGGACGAGATGGCAGAGACTTCCTTGGCTGCAGTGGCGGATGGGCTCATGGTTGATCTCCTGAAACGAAAGGGCCTTCGACGTCGGGAGGCAGCACAGGTCCTGGAGGCGGGGGGGGACGATACTCTTCCGCAGCCAGGAGATCAGGGTCGGTCCGGCGCACCCCCCTCAGCGACGCGCCCTCCCACATGGCGCCATCACCCTGCAAACGGTGCAGATTGGCCTGAAGCAGGGAGGCATTTCGGAAGTCCGCGTTCTGTGCCTCCATCCTAGACAGATCCGAATAGTCAAGGCTTGAACCAGCAAACCTCGTGCCTCGGGCTTCGGTGCCAACCCAGCGCGTGCGATCCAAGCGGGCCGATGAAAAATCCGCCCCGGCCGCCCTGGCCCCGGACAGATCGCTCATCCGCAGATCCGCGCCTCGAAGATCACTCCCCTCCAGACGGGACTCGACCAAGGTGACTCCAACGGCCCGCACTCCAGCTGCACGAACCTCCCGCAGGTCGGCACCCGTGAAGTCGGAACCCTGCAAATCAGCCCGCTCCAGGATCGCCCCCTCCAGATCCGAGCCGGCAAGGTCGCATTCCAGGAATTGCTTACCTGAAAGATCCAATCCGGCAAATTTGCTTCCCTTGAAGCTACAGGCGCGGAAGCCGGTTCCCACCATGGTCACCGTGGTGCAGTCCAAGCCGTCGAAGTCGCTTCGCTCCACAAAGACCTGGGAGAGGTCAACGCCCTCACATACAGCTCCGGACAGTTCGCAGAAGTCGAATCGGAGGGCGTTGCGAAAAGACGCTCCGGTGAGGTCGCAATCCAGGAACGATGTAGAGTCGAGAAGCGCTCCCCCGAGATCCGCAGACCTGAGGACGGCGTTGGAGAAGTCCGCTTCGGAAAGGTCACACCCCCGCAGGATGACGGATTCCCCAAAGATCCCTGAGAAGTCAGCCTGTGGGAAGGCTGTTCCCGACATGTCCACTCCCTGCAGATTGCAGCCTGGCCAGCCCGTTCCCTCAAGACGGGCATCGGACCACTGAACGCCCGTGAGGTCGCACCGGACCATGAGGCCGCCGCTCAGGTCAGCCCCATTGAGCCGGGCCTGACTCAGGACGCACCGTTCGAAGCGGGATTCCGTCAGGGAGCATGCGGACAGATCCACACCCGTGAGATCCGAGTCCTGTAGAGTGCTCCGGTCCATGGGCACTCCAGTCCAGGAGAGCTCGTTCAGATGACTGGCGACCAACTGAAGTCCCACCGCTGAACCGGGACGCCCTGTGGTGCCTGAAAGCCGACAAGCCGAGAACGTGGCCCCACCCAGGTCCGTGCCGGCCAGGTCGGCGCGACCCAGATCCACCGTGTCCAGGGAACACTCGCCCAGATCGGAGCCGCCCAGGTCCGCCCCGGCCAGGTCGCTGACAGTGATCCGGGCGTAGGATAGATCGACCCCACGGAGCCGGCTGGAACGGAGGACACAGTCCTCAATATGGGCACCGGACAGACTGGCACCCTCCAGATTCGCCCCGGAGAAGTCGACCCCTGAACACCTGGCCCCGGTGAGCGAGGCGTTGCTCAGATCAACATTGGACAGGGAACACCGGCCAGGTTGAAGGGCGCCCTCCGTGAGAGCCGATATGCCATGCTCAGCCAAGGCCTCGAACTCCTCCTGACTCAGCTCGGCCTCGAATTCGCGCTCGAGACTGGCGCCCACCAGGTTCGCACCGCTCAGCACCGCACCGTCCGCCAAGAGGTTCACCACCATGGCACCGGCGAGAACAAGATCCGGGGCCCGGGCCTCGGAAAGGTCCACATCCGTCAACATGGCCCCGGCGAAATTGGCGGCGGCCAGGGATGCCCCGGCCAGACGAACCCCACGCAGGCTCGCCATGGAAAGGTCCACTCCGTCCAGATCCGTCCGGGACAGATCAAGGTTCTCCAGAATGGCCCCCGTCAGGGGCTCTCCACGTCTCGCCAACTCCAGCACTTCCTCGGAAGTCAAGCGGCGGGAGAAGTGCCGGAAGCGAGCCTGGTCCCCGGAATCCCGCCTCCCGGACCAGGAGCCACCACCAGGGCCCAAGGCCCCCATCTCCGCCTCAACCACGCTTGGTCATCTTCAGGTTTGCACCATCCACAAGAGTCTCCCAGAAACGGGCCTCGAGGAACTCTGCTTCGTAGAAGTTCCCGTCCCTGAGATCGGCCCGGGCCAGGTCCGCCCCATCAAAGGATGCCTGGAAAGCGTTGGCTGCGGCCAAACGAGCATCCAACAAGTCTGCCTTGGAAAAGCGGGCCGCCTTCAGATGAGCGGCGTAGAAATCGGTTCCCTGCAGATTGGCTCCGGTGAAGTCGGCACCATCGAGGACGGCCCAAGCGAGCACCGCACCCTTGAGCGTTGCGCCAGTCCAATTCGAATCCGGAGCCTGGACCTGCGACAGGTTTGCCTCGGTGAAATCCAGTGCATCCGCCGCCCTCAGTCCATCCAGATCGGCACCCGCCAGCATGGCACCCGGCGCCCGGACACGATAGAACTCGGCGCCCTGGAAGCCGGCCTCCCGGCCATCGACACCGGTCAGATTCGCTTCGCTGAAGTCGGCACCGGCGAACAGGCCCCGGATGAGTTGCGCGCCCGTGAGGTCGGCTGAGACGAACACCGCCTGACCCGCCTCGATGCGAAGGAGAATCGCTCCGCGCAGATCGCACTCTTCGAGAATAGCACCGGTCAGATCCGCTTCCGTCAGGTTCGCCCCGGCGAGGATGGCCGAGGAGAAATCGGCTTCGGTCGCCGACACCGAACGTAAAGAAGCTCCGGTGAAATCGGCTTCCAGGAACATGGTGCCGGACACCTCACCCTCGCTCAGATCCACATCCACGAGCCGGGCTCGGGTCAGGTCCGCTCCCTCCAAACGGACGCCGCGCAGGTCGGCGCCGGTCAGATCGGTGCCCACAGCCCGGACTCCCGAAAGGTCGAGACCGGACAGATCGAGCCCCCGGAGGTCCAGACCATCGAGCGGGTCGCCGGCCTTGTGGGCCGCCTCCACCATCTCCCGTGACCAAGCGACGGGGGGTGGTTCCCCCTCCACCCCTTCCTCTTCCTCCACCATCTCCAGGAGGGCCACCAGGTCGTGCAGCCCCGCCTCCCGAAAGAACTGTTTCGCCTGATCGCGTTCCTCGGGAGTCGTTTCCCGGGGACGGTCCGGATCCAGACCCATGGCCTCCAGGTCTGACCGCAGCTTGGCATCCGGGTCGAAGGGAAGGCTCAGCTTCGGCTCCTCCTCATCGGGATCCTCATCCTCAGAAGCTTCTTCCCCTGCGGGCGAGGCCGACGGAGCGTCGCCCCAATCCGAAGCCTCGTCGCCCGGAGGCGCCTCTGTCTCGTCCGGCTCCAAACCATCCTCAGCATCCAGCGCCTCCCAGAAGAGACGACGGCACTCGTTCAGGGGAGCCGGATCTGAGTCCAGCGGCTCCCCGTGCACGAAGAGGGTCCGGACATCGGCGAACTCCTCATCACGGACCTCGGTGTAGCCGCGCCAGACCAGCGCTACCAGTTCCTGCTCCGAATCCACCCAGAGGGTATCCAGGTTCAGGGGAATCTCCCGAAAATCCATTTCCTCGCGGGACGGCGGTTGCCAGTCTTCTCGCTCCAGGGCCGTGCGGGGCGGGGACGGGACATCTGGCGGCAGCGCCTCCACGAAGCACCGCACCCGGATACCCGGAAGGCGCGTCTGGAAACGAGAACGAGCAGCAAGGAGATTCTCCAGATACACCTCCTCGTCCCCCACGAGGAACCCGTCGGTCTGCATGTCGGCGGGAGCCGAATTGAACATGCCCCAATCCAGATCGGCCGGAAACCACGGCCACCGGTCACGGAGCCAGGCTGCGTCGTAGGTACCGGACCGGCCCTGCCGGGGTGTCCAGTCCATGGCGACGGGCCCGAAACCGGCCGGAGTCGGTCGATCCTCCGGAGCCCCCACCCTCTGGTCCGGAAACTCGATATTCGGCAGAGGCCACCCTTCCCGGCCGTCTTCCAGGACGATCGGTTCGTGACCCCGGCCCACCGGATTGTCCGGGCACGCGGGGCCACCGTAGGCCCGCTCCCACCCCAGGGACATGTCTGTGAACGGGGTGGGCTCAGTCGTCTGGACCCGCCCCCCCTCTGCCGACCACCATCGGTCACCGGTCACCATTAGCTGCCGACTTCGATTCCCCACCTGAAAGGTGACGGAGCATGACGACAGAGCACGACCGCCGGGAGTATGGCAACGCCCCACCAGGAGGAGGTCGGCCCTGGGCTTGTAATGCACGAAATCCGAAGAGTACTGGATGGCCGCTGGCCCCTCCGCCATGTCTTCCTTCTCCACGTCGCCGGTGGGGAAAGCCAGCTCGTGGTCGGAAATCGCCTGTCGGAGGACACCCTCCTCAAGACGAAAGAGCCCCTTCACCACCACCGTCAGGGTGTGCTCCGGGAAGGAGAGGCGTCCGCCCAGGGGCGCAATGGTCAGGGGCTGCGATGTGAGGATCTTCATCGTCACCGGCAGAGGGGCTCGGGACAAGCCGAAGGGGAGTCTGGTGAGCCAAGGGGCTGACCCAGCTGAAGTGCCATCATCAACCGATCTTGACCAGGGAGTCCCCCTTGATCTTGACGATACTCTTCGCGTCGATGGCGACGACCTGGGCCTTCATGCCCACCAAGGTGCCCGCCTCCAACGAGATCAGTGGCGCCTTGGCCTCGACCTTGGCTTCCCCTTCGAGAATCGCCTCGCCGGCGGCCTTCAGGTCGAGGGAGGCCATGGGACTGGAGATCGGAGTGTTCCCTGGACCGGCTCCCCCGACGGCCGCTTCGGCCCTCACTCCTCCGTTATTCAGGGTGATGCGTGCGTGGGGCGAACCGTGGATCTTCGCTCGGTTTACGGTCCGGGCTTTCTTCTTGATCCCGGCGAGGAGGCCGGCGGTGACCCCTGCGTCGATGGCCCCCAGACCCACCATCGCTCCCAGGCTCCCGTAGGCGGCATTGGCGTTGGCGTTGCCCTCATCCCCGTCCCTGAACATCAAGATGTCACTGGCCACCGACCCGCCGATGGTGATGCCGAGGCCGATCAGGGTGGAGATGGCGACAGTCCAGGCCGCCTTGGCCTGGGTCCGGGCCTCGAATCCGGGCCTGTGGGGGGCAAACTGAAGGGTCAGGGATTGCTTGGAAGCCTCCATGACCCCGCTGGTGCCTCCCGAACCTCCGATCAGCAGGAGGGAATCGTCGGAATGCAACCTCGCGCCGTCCTTCACATGGTTGCTGAACCCACTCAGCTTCCATTGGTATTCCTCGCCGGCCGAGACCTTCGCGGACGGCCCGGCCGAGAGTTCGAGCTTCTGGGAAAGAGATGCATCCAGCTTGTAGCCGGCGAAAAGGCTCAGGGATCCGCCCAGATCCACAGAGGTCTTGAAGCCCACCGAGACGCCGAGACCCATCCCAAGAGTCACGATGCCCTTGTCTCCCTTCATGATCTCGTACAGGTCACTGTCCGAGCGCCACTTCACACTCTTCCCGATCTCCAGCAACGATTTGTGCGACGGCGAATAGATGCGGATGTGCTCAGAGCCCGGAGTGGCATCCAGAACGATCTCATTTCCATAGTCGTCCTCGATGATGCTCTTGTCGTGGTTGGCCGGAAGGGCCTGCGGCGGCATCTGCTCCTGGTTGTAGACCCGACCGGTGATGAGCGGGCGATCCGGGTCTCCGTCCAGGAAGTCCACCACCACCTCATGGCCCACGTGGGGGATGAACATCCCACCCCATCGGTTCCCGGCCCAGTTCTGGCTGACCCGAACCCAGCAGGAACTGTTCTCGTTCTGGGCACCCAAGCGGTCCCAGAAGAAGTGGACCTTCACCCGGCCGTACTCGTCCACCCAGATCTTCTCACCGG
>SKJY01000255.1 GCA_007121775.1 Gemmatimonadota bacterium | reverse complement strand
GCCATGGATCCGGACCCCCGAGGAGCCTGTGCCCGTCACTTCGAGATCCGGAGCACCTCCCGGATCGAGGCGGGAGGGCCCATATCCGGCGACGTCTACAAGTGCCACACGATCCCGGTGCGGGACGCGGTGGCTCAGGGGATGTACGGAGACGTGGTCGTGGATGAGGCCGCCATCCAGCGTCTCGAAGCGATCCATCCCCAAGGGGTTTGCGACTACAGCCGGCCGGGGGTGGGTGATCCCAGGGGCTCCGAGGCCCCGTCGGGGGATGCGGGCATGGCTCAGGGAACGGTGTTTCACGATCTGGAAGGGACCGGCCGCCGCGATCCCGCCGACCCCGGAATCGAAGGGGTCCTGGTCTCAGACGGTATCGATGTGGTTCGTACCGACACGGCCGGGCGGTGGCAGCTTCCCCTCCGAACCGATGTGACCTACTTCGTCATCCAACCGTCCGGTTGGCGAGCCGCTGCAGATTCGCTGGGCTTTCCGGCCTTCTACCATCACCACGCACCGAACGGCTTGGGCCAGGGCAAGTTCCCCGGTATCGAACCCACTGGGCCCCTGCCCGCCTCTCTGGATTTTGCCCTCAGGCCCGCCAGCGAACCGGATAGCTTCGATGTGCTCGTGCTGGCCGATCCTCAGCCCCGAAACCCACAGGAACTGGAGTTTCTTGCTCGGGATCTGACGGAGCACCTCGTAGACTCGGAAGCGTCCTTCGGAGTGGTTCTCGGAGATCTGGTCTTCGATGACCTCTCCCTCTTCGAGCCGCTGAACGGGGTGCTGGGGCAGGCGGCGATTCCCTGGTTCCCGGTGGTGGGCAATCACGACCTCAATCTTGATGCCCCTGGACCGGAGGCTTCCACGGCCACCTTCCGTCGCGTCTACGGCCCGACCCACTATGCCTTCGAGTACGGGGGGGTGCTCTTTGTGGTCCTGAACAATGTCTGGTGGAGCGGGGAGCGGTACCGCTACCGCCTGGGTGATCCGCAGACGGCCTTCGTCCAGTCGCTCCTGGCTCATATACCGGATGATCGGCTTGTGGTCGTCCTCTCCCACGCGCCCCTTCCGTCCACCCGGGAGCGGGATGAACTATGGGCGCTGCTGGGACGCTTTGATCGAGTTCTCGCGTTGGCCGGGCACTGGCATGTCTTTGGGCAAACCGTGATGGGTGCGGATGACGGGTGGATCGGAGCCCATCCCCTTCACGTCGTCGTCCCGGGGGCCGTCAGCGGGGGATGGTGGTCGGGACATCACGACGAATACGGACTTCCGCATGCTCTCATGTACGACGGCACCCCGAACGGGTTCGCTCGATTCACCTTCCAGGGAGGTGACTATCGGTTCGTGTATCAAGCTCTGGGGCGGCCCCGTACCTTCCAACTCCGGGTCCACGCACCTGACGTAGTGGATGCCCACGCCCCTTCCACCGTGAATATCACAGTCAATGCCTTCGCCGCCTCGGAGGGGGATCGGGTTGAGATGCGATTTCGGGGGCACGACGCCTGGACCAATCTTGAGCCTTTTCGCGGTTCGGACCCTGACGTAGCCCGGCTCAAGGCGCGAGAAGAGGAACTCGTGACCTTTCTCCAACAGCGAAACGTGCCTTTGCCACCCCTCTTCGTCGACGATATCCGCACAACCCTCTACGACCTCGAGGTCCGGCCTCCTGAGACAATCGGTCGTCCGGTCCCTCCGCCGGAACCGCAGCGTCTCCTCTGGCGGGGGAGCGTCGATCTCCCGGAGTCTGCCGGGGTCCATACGCTCGAGGTGCGCTGGACCGACGGCTTCGGGCAGGTCCATCGTGCGCATCACGCCATCCGGCGGGCTGGGCATTGAAGGTCCCGAAGGTGACGAAAGTCTCCCCGATTCGACCCGCGTCCGTTACCGGGAGGTAGGCGGACCATGAAGAAGTAAGGGTAAGCTTCTGGCGTTCCCAAGAACGCATTCCACCCTTCCTCGTCCGGACCTCGTCCGGGGGGCTTCATGTATTCGTTGCGAACTCGCTTCCGGCATCGCTTCGCGTGCCTTTCGATCCTTGCCTTACCCTTGCTTCTCGCTTCCGCCGGGGGTGTTCAGGCTCGGATGGCCCCGCCGGCCCCGCCGACCTCCGAATCGACCGCCAGCGCGACCCTTGAGGGCCGCATCTCCTCCGCCGAGGAGGGGAGGGCTCTGGCTGGAGCCATGGCCACGCTGGTGGAGACCGGTTCCAGAACCCTTTCAGGGACGGATGGGCGCTACCGCTTCCAGGGCGTGGAGCCCGGGTCCTACACCCTTTCCGTCTCCTTTTTTGGGTACCGCACGGTGGAGCAGGAGGTCGTGCTCCGGGCCGGCGAGACACTGCAGGTAGACGTCCAACTTGAGGTCTCGCCCCTCGCCCTGGACGGGGTGGTCGTCACCGCCCTGGGCATCGAACGGGAGCAGCGCTCCATCGGCTACTCCCTCCAGCGGGTCGGGGCCGAGAATCTGGAAGAGACCATCGCCCCCAACTTCACCAACATGTTGGCGGGGAAGGTAGCGGGCCTGTCGGTCACCTCCGGCTCCAGCGGAGCGAATTCCACGGCTCGCGTGGTCATTCGGGGGGAGAGGTCGCTGGCCGGCGACTCCCAACCCCTGTTCATCGTGGACGGGGTGCCGCTTCGGAGCGGGACGGACCGTCGGGGAGAGGGGGGCGGGAACTTCGCCGTGGACTTCGGCAACGGCGCCGCCGACCTGAACCCGGCGGACATCGAGAGCGTCACGGTCCTGAAGGGGCCGAACGCAGCGGCTCTCTACGGGTCCCGCGCCGCCAACGGAGTCATCCTCATCGAGACGAAGCGAGGCCGGCAGCGGACCGGACTCGGGTTCACCGCAACCACCTCCGTCACAAATGAGTCGGTGCTCCGGCTCCCTAGATACCAGACGGAGTACGGTGCGGCGTTGGCCCCTGGTAATCCCATTACCCTCCCCACCGGGGTGATCCTGCACCTCATGGGGTGGGGACCGCGCATCGCCGACGGTGCCACCTTTCCCCAACTTGCCTCTCCGACGGCCGGTGGGCGCAGGGGAGGGGACATCTTCGGACCGGGCGGGGAGGTGAACCTGGGCCTTCGGGGCGGAGTCACCCCGCAGCCGCTCCAGGGCTTCAACAACGCCCGGAACTTCTTCGAGACCGGCCGGACCATCTCCAACAGCGTCGCCGTCAGCGGCGCGAACGACCTGGGGAGCTTCCGCTTCTCCTTCACGGACTTCAGGAACCGGGATATCGTCCCGAACACCGGGCTCGACCGGCGCACGGTATCCATCAACTCGCGGGCTGCACTCTCGGATCGGGTGTCGGTGCGGGCCAACGCCACCTACGTGAACACGGACTCCCCGAATCGGGTCATCGCCACGTACGGGTCCGAGACGCCCATGTACTACTTCGGGTGGGTGAGTCCCGATCTGGACATCCGACAGATGCGGAACTACTGGGCAGCCGATCGGGAGGGGTGGGAGCAGTTCACCCCCATCACCGGGATCGACAACCCGTACTTCATGCTCTATGAGAACCGGAACTCGCTGGACCGCGATCGGCTTCTCGGGTCGCTGGGCACGGACGTTCGGCTGGGAGGCGGCCTCGAGGCCTCGGTTCAGGCGTCCGTTGAGAATGTCTCCGAACTCCTCACCTTCCAGCGGGCCTTCAGTCAGCGGGCCCGTCCCCGCGGCCAGTATCGGGAAGATCTGATCCGGGTCCGGGAGGTGAACGCCTCGGCGGAGCTCCGGTGGAGCCGGCCTCTCACCCGAGATCTGGAGCTGGACCTCCTGGGCGGGGGAAATGTCCTCCGTCAGTCCAACCGCTTCAACCGTGTGCGCGCCGACGAGCTCGTCATCCCGAACCTCTACAACTTTTCCAACGCTTCGGTCCCCATCGTCACAAACAACAATCGGAGCGAGCGGGAACTCAGGAGTCTCTTCGGTCGGGCGCAGTTCGGTTGGCGAAATCTTGCCTTCGTGGAGCTGACGGGGCGAAATGACTGGTCCAGCGCCCTGCCCGCCGACAACCTGAGCTACTTCTACCCGTCGGCCTCGCTCAGCGTCGTGGCCAGCGAGCTCTTCGACTTGCCGGAGGAGGGCATCCTGACGTACGCCCAGCTCCGGATGAGCGCCGCTCAAGTGGGCACGGACACGGGACCCTATCGGCTTCGGAATACCTTCTCCTTCGGACAGCCCTTCGGCTCGAACCCCCAGGCGACCCAGTCCGGTACGCTGAACAACCCGGAACTGAAGCCTGAAATCATCACCTCGTACGAGTTCGGAGCCGATGTGGGCCTCTTCGGGGACCGCGTCAACCTGGACGGCACCGTATACACCTCCACCTCCCGGAATCAGATCCTCGGCGTGGATGTCTCTCGCGCTTCGGGCTACGCCTCGCGGATCGTCAACGCGGGGGCCATCGAGTCACGGGGATGGGAGGTCCTGGCGGACATCGCCTTGGTGGATCGGCCCACGGTGGGGTGGAGGCTCGGTCTATCGGCCGCCCGCGACCGGAGCATCGTGGCCTCGCTCCCCGAGGGGGTGGAGCGGTACACGATCCAGGGGATTCCTGCCGCCACGAGTTCGGCACCCGCCCTCATCGTGGAGGAGGGCACCCGGATGGGGACCATGTACGGGCGGGGCGTCCTGCGCCATGAGGGCCAGGTCGTATGGCGAAACGGCCGGGCCGTGCCTGACAATACCCTTCGTCCCATCGGGAACTACAACCCGGACTGGACCGCCGGGGTCTCGTCTGACTTCCGCATCGGTGCCCTGTCGATCCGGCCCCTCTTCGACATTCGTGTGGGGGGTGAATTCGTAAGCTTCTCCCGGGCGATCCTCACGCAGCACGGCCTCCTTGAAGACACCCTCGAGGGTCGGGAAGAGGGGTTGATCGGGGAGGGCGTGAAGGAGGTCTTCGACGCGGACGGGAATGTGATCGACTACGTCCCCAACGACGTCCGGATCGACGCCTTCACCTACTACAACACGCTCTTCGATCGGGCGAACACCGAGATGATGGTCTACGACGCCGGCTTCGTGAAGCTCCGGGAGTTGGCGGTTTCGTACCGGATCCCCCAGCGGTGGCTGGGCGCGACCGGCCTCACGAACGCCCGGGTCTCCTTGGTGGGGAGGGACCTCTTCCTCTGGACGGACAACCCCCACTTCGATCCTGAAGTGCTGGCGTTCCGAAACAAGATCCTCCCCGGCTTTGAGGACTTCTCACTTCCCTCGACCCGGAGTGTGGGTCTCTACCTCTCCGTCGACTTCTGACGCCCGGCTCCGGAGATACTTCCATGAACAGCTATTCGATGTCGACGGCGAGGTTCGCCATTCCCCGGATCCCCACGAGATCGCCGATTTGGGGCCTCATTTTCCTTCTCACCATGGCCACAGCCCTCCTTTCGGGGTGTTCCGACGGTTTGACGGATCTGAACGTGAACCCGAACGCACCGGAACGAATCGATGATCCGGCGCTTCTGATGACCCGGGTCACGAAGAGCGCCGGTGATCTCATTTCGAATCAGGGATTCGAGATCGGCAACCTAGCCGGCCAGTACGCCGCGAAGCAGCGCTTTACCGCCTTTGAACTCCTGCAGTGGGAAGGGAACACCGGAGTCTGGAACGGCCTTCACACGCTCATGCGGGACGCGGATCTCATGGCCGAACTGGGGCACCCCGGGTATGGGGCCGTGGCCGATGTGATCAAGGGGTGGGCGGCGCTCATGCTCACCGATATGTACGGCGACGTCCCCTTCAGCCAGGCCGTGACGGCCCGGACCGATGGCAACTTCACCCCGGCTTATGACCGGCAAGAAGACATCTATCCGGCCATCCACGCCCTCCTGGAGGGGGCCAATGACCGGATGGCCGCCGGTGTGTCGCCGGTGCGGGGAGACATCATCAACAATTCGGACTACGGGAAGTGGCGTCGATTCGCCAACGCACTGAGGCTTCGCATGTATATGCGAACCTCCGAGGTGGACCCGGCGGGGGCCCGGGCCGGTATCCAAGCGTTGCTGGCGGATCCATCCCGGTTCCCACTGCCCCGGAGTACGGCGGACGAGACGCGGCTCCAGTACCTGAGCGGACCTCCGAACAGTCATCCATGGTCCGGCTCGGGACGCCAGATCGGCTTCGAGGTCCTTCGGGTTAGCACTCCCCTCTTCGATATCCTTGCCGGCGCAGATGACCCGCGTTTGGAGCACTGGTTCGTACCGGTGGGGGAGCCGGCCGAGATTCGCCCGTTGGCTCCCGGCTTGAACGACGCCAACTCCCGCGATGTGATCTCTTCCACCTTCAATCCGGCCGTCTTCTTTCAACCGACCCGGCCGGCCCACTTCCTCCCCTACCACGAGGTGGCCTTCATCCTGGCGGAGGCCGCGCACCGGGGGTGGATCGATGGAGACGCACCATCCCTCTATCGCGAAGCGCTGGAGGCGGCCTTCACCTTCACGGGTCTGGAGATGCCCGCCGACTTCCCGGACCGACCGGAGATCGCCTACGACGGAACCCTCGAGCGGATCCTGACGCAGAAGTGGGTTTCACTGGTGGACTTCGAGTTCCAGGGATGGCACGACTGGGTCCGCACGGGCTATCCCAGCTTCATCGCGCCGGGGCCCGATGCCGTTCTCTCTTCCTATCCCCGGCGGTTTGAGTACCCGACCGCCGAACAGGCCCTCAACCAGAGGTCGTGGAGCGAGGCGGTGGGTCGGATGGGGGGTGAGGACTCGCTCCTGGGAAGGAAGTGGTGGGACGCCCGATGAGGGTGATTGGGGGAGCCGGGGCTCTCCTCCTGCTCCTCCTCCTTCCGAATGGGGGGGAGGCGGGGTGGGGAGGGCCTCCGGCTCTTCAGGAGGAAGGGGCCCCTCCCGACTCCATCCGCGGAGTCGTCTATCTGGATGTGGAGGGCACCGGTACCCGAGACCCCGGGGATCCGCCGGTCCCGGGGGCGCTGGTGAGCAATCAGCATCAGGTGGTGGTGACGGATGAGGCCGGGCGTTGGGCGCTTCCCGCTCTGCCGGAGATGGTCACGTTCGTGGTAGCTCCGCCGGGGTATCAGGTGCCGGTGGATTCGTTGAACCTGCCGGTCTTCCACCATGTGCATCGTCCGGATGGCTCTCCTACCATGCGCTACGAGGGAGTCCCGGCCACGGGCCCCCTCCCTGAACTGGTGGAGTTCGGTCTGATCCGGGGGCTGGATCGCGGCGAAGGCCCCATCCGTACCGCCATGCTGGCGGATCCCCAAACCACGGACCACCGGGAGTTGGGGTGGTATCGCGACCGCATCCTCACTCCGCTGGCGGGAGAGGAGGGGATAGCCGCTGCCTTCGTTCTGGGCGACATCATGAACGACGATCTCTCCCTTCTCCCCCGCTACACCCGGCTTAGTGCGGCCACGGGGATTCCAACCTTCCACCTGGTGGGGAACCACGATCTGAACTTCGACGCTCCGGCACCTCGGTACGCGACGGAGACCTTCATCCGGTGGTTCGGACCCACCTGGTACGCGGTCCGGCTCGGAGGTGCGGTGTTCATGGCCCTCAACAACGTGGATTACGAAGGGACGGGGTACGACGAACGTGGACGCTATCGGGGCCACCTCGGACAGGACCAACTGGCCTGGGTTGAGGCCCTTCTGGCCCATGTTCCCCCGGAGGATCCCG
>SKJY01000307.1 GCA_007121775.1 Gemmatimonadota bacterium | reverse complement strand
CCCTTACCGGAGTGGATGTCTTCCTCGACTGGGAGGGGGAGAACCGGGATCCGGAGGTTCTTGCCGCCCGGCTCAACGAGGCCGCCCCGGCCGCGGTGAAGCTCGTCGTCATCACGAACCGAGGCGTCAAGGTCTGGCCCGAGGGGCTGCCCGAGACCTTCCGGACCGATCACTGGCGATGCCGGTTCATGACCACCGAGCAGGGGGGCGCACTCACCCACGGTGATGTGGTTGCTCTTCTGGGGGCCCTGGACGAAGCCGGACTCGACTTCATCAAGACCGAGCACCTCTACGACTTCGACGGGGTGCGCGGCTACTCGCTGGCCCAAGGGCAGTAGGGAGCCCGAACGAAGGGACCGTCCTTCCCCCACTTCACCCATTCCTGATCCCCCCGTCGCGGAGCGAAGAATCGGCATGTCTGAAGCCTCGAACGGTGTACGCGGCCGACTGGTCGAAATCGACGATCAACGGTGGTACCGCATCGATGGTCTTGAGCACATGGAACCCTTCCTCGCCACGGTCGTGTCCGACAGCGACCTCTGGCTCTTCGTGTCCAGCAGAGGCCCGCTCACGGCGGGCCGGGTGGACGCCGACGGTGCGTTCCTTCCCTATGAGACGGACGACCGCCTCCATCGGGCTGTGGGTGTCACCGGGCCGGTGTCACTCCTGATGCGCTCGACGGGCTCGGAACGGGAGCACTGGGAGCCCTTCGGCCGCCGCCTCGACCCGGACTGCACCCGCGCCGTGGAGAAACACGACGTCGGTACGGCGCTGACCCTCGAGGAGACCAATCATCGCTGGGGGCTCAGCTTCCGCATGACGTGGGAGCCGTCCCGGGACTTCGGATGGGTCCGCACGGTTGAACTGAAGGACCTAGCCGGGGAGGGGGCGGAGGTCGAGGTGGTGGATGGCCTACTGGACATTCTGCCGCCCGGGGTCGGAGCTGAGACCCAGCGCCGGGCCTCCAACCTAGCGAATGCGTACAAGCGATCGGAGAGGCTCCGCCGGGCAAACGCGGCCGTCTTCGCCCTCGAGTCGGGCATCACCGACCGAGCCGAGCCGTCCGAGGCGCTGGCGGCGACCCTGGTCTGGTCCGCCGGGCTCGAGGGAGCCGAGGTACACCTGGATGAGCGGGTTCTCAACGCCGCCCGGCACGGGCGGCCCATGGCTCCGGTGGATCTGCTGACCGGCCGTCGCGGCTCATATCTCCTTCGGAGCATGGTCAGCGTACCTGCCGGAGGGAGCACCGACTGGATCGTGGTGGCGGACGTGGGACTGGGGCACGCGGCGCTCCACGACCGTCTGGCGGTCGCGGGGGACCCCTCGGTGCGTGATCGCCTCGCCACCGACATCGCCCGAGGGCGTGATCACCTGGCCGGGCTGCTGGCTGCCGCGGACGGGGTGCAGCACACAGCGGACGAGGTGGCAGACGCCCACCACCTTTCCAACGTTCTGTTCAATAGCATGCGGGGCGGGATCCTGGCCGACGGCTACGAGCTTGACGTGGGCGACCTGGCCGGGTTCCTGCGCGTTCGCAACCGCCGTGTCCACGATGGCTACGCCAGCCGACTCGAGGACCTGGGGCCAACGGCGCCGCTTTCCACCATTCGTGACTTCGCCGACGAGATGGGCGACCCGGACCTGATCCGGCTGGTGCTGGAATACCTGCCCCTGTCCTTCTCACGCCGGCACGGCGATCCCAGCCGCCCCTGGAACCGGTTTTCGATCCGTGTCACCGCCGAGGACGGCTCGGAGGTGCGTTACCACGAGGGCAACTGGCGGGACATCTTCCAGAACTGGGAAGCGCTGCTCCGCTCATACCCCCGCTTCCTACCCGGTGTGGTGGCCACCTTCGTCAATGCCAGCACGGTCGACGGCCACAACCCCTACCGGATCACGCGGGACGGCATCGACTGGGAGGTTCCCGATCCGGATGATCCCTGGAGCAACATCGGTTATTGGGGTGATCACCAGATCGTCTACCTGCTGCGCCTGCTTGAGGCGTGGGATCAGGTCGAGCCCGGTGGGTTGGGGAGCTGGCTGGATAATCCATGGTTCACCTACGCGGATGTGCCCTACCGACTCGCCGACCACGAGGGCATGCTCGTCGACCCCCGCAACACCATCAGCTACGACACGGTCCGGGCCGCGGCGGTGGAAGAGAGGGTCGCGGCGATGGGCGCCGATGGGCGGCTCGTGTCCGCTGACGGCGGCTTGGTGCGTGTCTCCCTTGCGGAGAAGCTCCTCGTGCCGGCATTGGCGAAGCTCTCCGCCTACGTGGCCGGCGGGGGGATCTGGCTCACCACCCAGCGACCTGAGTGGAACGACGCCAACAACGCCCTGGCGGGTTGGGGCCTTTCCATGGTGACCCTGTACCAGCTTGAGCGCTACCTCGCCTTCCTGGAACGGTTGCTGGTGGAAGAGCGTGATGGGGCGATCAGGCTGAGTCGGCCGGTGGCCGGCTGGCTCGAGGCCATCGGCCGGAGCCTGGCGGACCACGACCCGGAGGCCGCCACCACCGATCCGGTCCTGCGTCGAGCCCTCCTGGACGCGCTCAGTACCGCAGGGGCGGATTACCGCGCCGGGGTGACCGAAGTCTTCGACGTCGACGGGATCGAGGTGGATCGTGACCGGCTGACTCGGTTCCTTTCGGACGCCCTGGCCCACATCCGCGCCACCGTGCGCGCAGGTCGCCGTGACGACGGGCTCTACCACGCCTACAACCTCCTTTCGATCCCCGACTCCAGAACGGCTGACGTCCGGCACCTACCGCTCATGCTGGAGGGCCAGGTCGCGGTTCTTGGCGCCACGGTGCTGACCGGCGCTGAGGTCGCCGGGCTGGTTGAGAAGCTCTACGACTCACCTCTGTATCGAGTGGACCAGGATTCCTTCGTACTCTATCCGGTTCCCGAACTCATCCCCTTCCTGGAGCGCAACCGCGTCCCCCCTGACCTGGCCCGGCGCATCCCGGAGGTAGATGGGCTGGTGGGGGCTGGCCGAGCCGGTGTTCTTGAGCGCGACCAGGATGGTGGATTGCACTTCCGCGCCGACCTGGTCAACGCCGTGGCCCTGGAAGAGGCGCTCCGGGAGGTGGGGACGCCGGCTGACGCCCGTGCTGCGGTGCACGAGGTCTACGAGACCATGTTCGAGCACCATGCGTTCACGGGCCGCTCCGGGGGGATGCACGGCTACGAGGGGATCGGCTCCATCTACTGGCACATGGTGGCGAAGCTGCTCCTTGCCGTTCAGGAACGTGCCTTTGAGGTCGAACTCGCCGGCGACGATCCGCCGCTGCTGGAACGGTTGACCACCGTGTACCGGCGGGTTCGCAACGGCCTCGGCTTCCGGAAGGATCCAGCGGCATTCGGCGCCTTTCCCACCGATTGCTATTCCCACACTCCGGCCCACGCCGGGGCTCAGCAGCCCGGGATGACGGGTCAGGTGAAGGAGGAAGTCCTGACCCGGGGAGGGGAACTGGGCCTTCGGTGGACGAATGGCCGTCTCTCCTGGGGCGACCCGCTGCTGCCTGCTGAGGAGCTCTGGGTGGATGACGGCGGTACACCGGCCTTCCACATGACGGTGTGCGGCACTCCGGTCCGGGTCGAACGCGCCGGGATCGATGAAGTCGAGGTCCGGAGAGCGGACGGAGCCACGGACCTCAAGCCCGGCCGCGTCATCGATGCGGGCACCACCTCTGCGGTGCTGGACCGGACAGGAGCGGTGGATCAGATCATCTTCCGGCTCGCGTTCGGACAGAGGTAATCCAGTTCTTCCACACCTTCCCAGCTGGAGCTGAGGGGATCTCCTCATACAGCGATCCCTTCTTCGATCCACCTTCCTCAATCCCGCACCCGCTCCACGAAGCTGTCGCCTGTGATCATTCGGATCACCTGTCCGTCCTCCTCTACGAACCGGACGACCTCTCCCACCGGTCCTCCGCCCGTGGGGGCTGAGTGACGGAAGGTCCCGTCCCCCAGCGGTTCGAGTTCGATGAGATTCTGCAGCGTCGGTGCCCCCAGGTTGAGGATCACCAGGCGCTTATGGAGTTCAACGACCCGCTGGTCGCCCCCGCGTCCCCGGTAGAGACCGGCGAACCGGGACCACGACGGATCCCACGCCACCGCCGGCTCCTCACTGCGAATGGCCCTGGCCACCGCGTCTCCCACACTGGCCATGAGTTGTGCCGCGATGGCTGCCGGACCCGAGTCCTGGGCGTTGGTCAGGACGATCACCCCCACCCGTCGATCCAGATCGAAGAAGGTCTGGGTCGTGTAGCCTGGGTATCCCCCTCCGTGCCCCACCAGCACCTGCCCTCCATCCCGAGATACGGCGAAGCCCAGACCGCTGCCTCGGGACCAATCGGTTTCCAGCCTCCGGATACGGTGCATCTGACGGAGCGAGGCGTCAGCCAGGATCCCCGAGGCGTGGGTCTCACCCGCCCCGTCGCTCCCCGACCCCCGCGCCGGATGGGCCCGGAACTGGGCGGAGACGAAGCGGGCCATGTCCTCCACATTTGAGGTCATCCCAGTGGCGGCGGCCATCCCCCGGGAGTCCATGAAGGGCATGATCTCACGGCTTCCGTCCGGCATCCTCCGACCGTAGCCCACCGCCAGCTCCGGATCCTCCTGGTCCACCGTGGTCGCCTGCATTTCCAGAGGCTGCAGGATTCGCATGTGGACGTAGTCCGCCCAGTCCATCCCTGTCAGCTCCTCTACGAGGAGTCCCGCCACCCCGAAGGCGAGGTTCGAGTACTTCCAGCGGGTTTCCGGCGCGAAAGCGGCCTGACGCTCCGGCATGAGGGCACGCAACTCCTCCCGGGTGGGGAAGTCCATGGTGGTCCAGTGGTCGTCGGCTTCCCGGGGCAGGCCGGAACTATGGGTCAGAAGCTCCTCGATGGTAATGGGAGGGTCCGTGTCCGATGCCGGCTGCACCTGAAACCATGGGAGGTGGGCCGAAACGGGATCCTCCAGGCGCAGAAGCCCGTCATCCCGAAGCTGCACGATGGCCAGGGCGGCGAACAGCTTGCTGTGGGAGGCGATCCGGAAGCGGGTGGATGGGTCCATGGGGACTCCCCGCTCCCGGTCGGCGTATCCAAACCCCCGAGCCCAGGCCAGCTCCTGGTCCGCCACAACCCCCACCGTCAGCCCTGGGAGATCCCGGCTCTCCATCTGCCCTTCGATCCAGGCGGTGAAGAGACGAATCTGGGCCTGAACCTCAGGATCCTCCGCCACCGCCGAGACCGGGACCTGCTGCTGGGCGGCCAGAGTGGGTCCGGACGGCAGCAGCGGGCCCGCGCTCACCGCTGCCAGGGCCAGGACCCATGCGGAGGTCACGGCCGGGCGGTTCCGACGGGTCCGGAGGGGAAGGGAGCCGGGGAAGGACATGGGGACCTCCGGGGTTTGGGGGAAGGAGCAAATGGGTCCATCACCGCGAAACGATGGCCGGGTCAGGTCGCCTCGGAGGCCGGCGCAATGGACCGGGCCAGTCATCGTCGGTGGAAATGGATGCTGCGCACGCGCCCTGCATGGAGGTCGAATCCCGCCGGCCTTCCTCGGTGGTCTCGGAGGAATCGGATTTCATGGGCGCCACTCACGAAGAGGTCGTCCCCGGTCGGGAGCATCCTGGTGTTCGCAGCTCCGGGCCGCCGAAGCCAGAGGGCTCCTTCCTCCACCTCCACCATGTAGTCCACGAGGAGCTCGGGGCTATGGTATGCCCCGGCCAGCGAGGCCAACTCGGCAAGGTCCATCGGGACCACCACTACATCCTCCCTGGGGGAAGCAGTGGGCTGTGCCGGTTCCGTCCCCTCGGCAAAGTGGTCTTCGAGATAGATGTCGGCCACCTGCTGGGAAAGGATTCCAGGCACGGCAGTGGAGACATTGCATAGGGTGATGACCGCGAACTCCTGGTCCGGGAAACGGAGGAAGTGTGCCCGGAAGCCCATGGAACTGCCGCCATGGCTCACTGTACGCAGGCCACGGTATTCACCCATGTTGATCCCGAATGCGTACTGGAGCGTATCGCCGGAGTTCAGAACTCCCCGGCTGTGCATCTCCTCCATGAATGAGGGGCTACCCAGCCTGTCGTTTTGAAAGTTCTGTTCCCAGAGGTGGAGATCGTGGACGGTGCTGACCAAGCCTCCTGAGCCGACCTTCTCGAAATTGGCCCAGTAGTTCACCCGGAAGCCATTCGAGTCGACGGGCGAATAGGCCATGGCTCGGTTGGGCACGATCATGGTACGATCGTCGTGAAAATGGGTGTTTCTCATACCGAGGGGGCCGAATATGTACGTGTCGGCATAATCCCGTAGACTCTTTCCGGTTACGCGCTCCACGATGACCGACATCAGGAAGTATCCAGAGTTGCTGTACAGATACTCATCGCCTGGCGTGAAATTCAGTGACCGCTGCCGCACAATGAGATTCAGGACGTCCTGGTCACTGTGAACATCTTCAACCCGCATTCCCGCCAGGTTCATGAGCCCCAGATAGTCACGCATTCCGCTGGTATGGTGGACCATGTGGCGGATCGTGATGGGAGTCCCATAGTCTGGAAGCTCGGGAACATAGAGTCGAACATCATCATCTAGGGAGATATGGCCTTGATCCGCCATCAAGGCCATGACACCTGCGGCGAACTGCTTGGAGACCGAGGCGATGTAGAATGCCGATGACGAGGTCAGGGGAATGCCATGATCCAGATTCGCCGAGCCGTATCCCCGCTCATAGACCAGGGAGCCATGTTGCACCACTCCCAGAGCACACCCAGGGGAGGTCGGGTTGTCGAAGTCACGGAAGATGGCGTCCACCCGGGGGCTGAAATCGTTTTCCTGCCCGTAAGCAGGGGCGACCGTAGGGAGTCCGGCTACGAGGAGTAACCAGAAGGCCCTCGAGAGAATCCGAAGGAGGGAGGGTTTCGAATCCATTGCGCTCTCCGCAAGGCGAAGGTGGGGCCGACCAGGGCGCCGGCCGACTAAGGTCTACCAGGGTCTCTGCCCTCCGTGTTGGGAGGAAACCGGCGCGGCGCATCCGGTGCGCCGCGCCGGTGGGCAGGTCAGCGTCCGATGCTGGGGTTGTTCAAGCGCTCCACATCCGGCATGGGCATACAGCGCATGTCTCCATAGAGTCCCCCGTTCACGAATGGGGCTCCGGGTGCAGGGTCCAGGGGAAGGTCATGACGGATCAGATCTCCCAGGTGCTGCCCCTCGAGGAAGAGCTCGCGCAGACGCTCTTGGATCACCTGGTTTCGAATCTCCTCAGGGTCGGTGGACTCGAAATGGGGCAATCCATGGACATCCCTCAGCCGATTGATGATGTCCACAGCCGTCTGCCCCCCTTCCACCTCGGCGATGATCAACTGCGCCTCTGCCCATCGGGCGATGGGAATGGGGGCGTTCAGCGACGGATACTTGAGCTGGTTCCAGATTATGGTCTGCTGGTTGACGCCGCGAACGCCCGTGTTCAAAAGGGGAACGCGCGGATCTGGTACCCCATCTACCTCGGCGTCGTGGAAGGCCTGCCAGACCGAGATGAACCGCGACTGATTGATCCAGGAGAAGACCCGGTTTTCAGCCCGCGACGCGGCAGCGGTATACCGGGCGTTGATCACGAAGTTCTCAGTGACCTGACGGGCATCGGCGGCGGCATCAGCTCCTCGCCCCTGGT
>SKJY01000106.1 GCA_007121775.1 Gemmatimonadota bacterium | reverse complement strand
CCTCCCACCTCCCACCTCCCTCAACCGGAGGGATCGCCGGGACTCCGGGATTCCACCAGCGCCTCCATGACCGCGCCCTTGAAGGCTTCCCGGAATCCACCCCCCGAGGCGGGTGTGACCTGGGACATGACCACGACGATGAGGTTCTCGGTGGGGTCGACCCAGAAGCGGGTCCCCACCGATCCGTCCCACCAGGCGGTATCCCGGGAGATGGGGTGGGCGTAGGTATCGGGCTCGAGCGCCACCGCCATCCCACCCAGCGACCATCCGGACCCACGCCAGTACCCCCGCTCTCCCAGGGGGAGGAGCGCGTCCGGAACGGCGTTCCCCATCATGCGCCGCCGCACCTCCGGATCCAGGCCGCCACGACCCTGATCCCTGGCCACCGACTCCTCCTCCAGGAGCGCCCTGGAGAATCGGAGCATGTCGGCGGTGGTGGAGACCAGACCGACTCCCGCGCTTCGCAGCGTCCGCTCGCCCGTCACCGGGATCTCCTCCATGGGGTGGGGGCGGAGTCGCCCCTCGGCATCCGCTCGATGTACGGGAACGAGGCGGTCCGCCCGGTCCGGGCCCACGGCGAACCCGGTGTCCGCCATCCCCAGGGGATCCAGGATCCGCCGGCGGAGGAAGTCCTCGTAGGGCACTCCCGCCGCCACCTCCAGCACCCGCCCCAGCACCTCGGCGTCCATCCCGTAGCGGTAGCGGGTGCCGGGATCCTCGAAGAGGGGGAGGGCAGCCAGGCGATCCACCACCTCCTCCAGGGTCAGGTCCCACCGATGGACGTCGTGGGCCCGGTAGAGGGCCGAGGAGCGGCTCCCGATCCCCGAGTTGTGGGTCAGGAGCCGGGCCAGCGTCACGTCGCCGGTGCGGGGTCGAACCGCGGCGGGGTCCGGCTGCCCCCCATCAGCCAGGACCTGGAGGTGGGCGAAGGCCGGGAGGAAGCGGTGCGCCGGATCCTCCACCGCCAGAAGCCCCTCAGCCTCCAGGAGGAGGATGCCCAGCGAGGTAACGGGCCGGGTCATGGAGTAGATGCGGAAGAGGGCGTCCGGCGTCATCGGCACCCCCGCCCCGGCATCTCTGTACCCCAGCGCCTCGTAGTAGACCAGATAGCCGTCCCGAACCACCGCCGCCACGGAACCGGGGATATCTCCGGCGTCGATGTGCGACTGGAGAATGGCTGTGGCGGCCCGAAGCCCCTCCGACGAGAGTCCCACCGACTCGGGCGTGGCCGAGGGGAAGTCGGGGAGGGAGTGGGTGGGGCCGTCCTTCCAAGGGGATTCGAGATCCTCGGTGGTCTCCTGGATTGGCAGTTGAGCCGTGGGCATAGCCGCGAGGAGCCCCGGAGGTCCCATCAGGAAGAGCGTCACACTGAAGAGACATGGGAGTCTGGAACGCATCACAGTTTGACCTCTGTAGCGTCTTCTTGTGTCAAAATCAGAATCTGGATTCTGATTTCTGGCGGGGGTGGATCCTTCCCGTCTCCTCAAGGCGATACCCTCATGCCGCTCCCCTTTGTACGGAAGGTTTGTACGGAAGGCCGACCAGAGTGCTGATCCTGGCTCTTCACACCTGAGCCTGGCTCTTTACGAGGGTGCGGGCCCAAAGACGCTGAAGCGATGGAGAACAGAACGGCTAGGGAAAGAGAAGTCGCAGGCGCAAGCGGTAAAGTTTTCAATCACGTGGGGGCCGGAGCCGTTGTGATTGAAAACTTCGTCGCTGAGCGGGCAACATTCCATTCACGTGGGGCGCCGAATCGTTCTGATTGAAATCTTGTTCGCTACCCGGGCAATATTTCAATCGCGTGGTTTCCCCATGCATCCTGATTGAAATCTTTGCCGCCCCCGCCCCGGTTCGGGGTGTTGGGCGCCGGTTCGGGGTATTGGGCTCTGAAGCCTTCGAATCCCGAGGGCTTGGACCCATCCCTATGCCCGGCCTGAGGGGCCTTTTCCGCCACCCCCTCCGAGCCGTTCGCGGCTCCTGTTGGTCGGGCAGGCACGGCCTGCGAGGCGCGGCCACAGGGGCACCCCTCCAACAACAGCATCCACGAACAGGCGCCCAGCCTCCTCCGTCAGCCCCCAGCCTTCTCAGCCAGCCCTCAGTCTCGCCGCTGTACCAAGTTTGGAGAAGACCCCAAAATAGAATCCAGATTCTATTTTTTGCGATGGGCCCTCCAACTGCCCCTTCCCTCCCACCACCCCCTCACAGTCTGCCCATGGCCGCACCCCCTGCCGGAACCCGTCCCCCTGACGCGCCCGACCCGGGCCTCCGCTTAGGACTCCGGGAAAACTGGAAGCAGTTCTGGCTCCTGGTGCTGGTGAACGCCTTTGTCGGGGCCATGGTGGGGATGGAGCGCACTGTCCTGCCCTTGGTGGCGGAAGAGGAATTCGGGATGGTGGCCCGAAGGGCCATCCTCTCCTTCATCGTCACCTTCGGCTTCGTGAAGGCAGCCACGAATTTCTTCGCCGGGAGGCTCGGTGACCTTTTCGGTCGCCGGAAGGTGCTGATCGCCGGATGGCTATTCGGGATCCCGGTGCCCTTCCTCCTGATGTGGGCGCCGTCGTGGTCGTGGGTGGTCTTTGCCAATGTCCTCCTGGGAATCAACCAGGGACTGGCCTGGTCAACCACCGTCATCATGAAGATCGACCTGGTGGGCCCCAAGGCCCGGGGGCTGGCCATGGGCTTCAACGAGTTCGCCGGCTATCTGGCGGTGGCGCTGGCGGCGCTGGGGACGGGGTATGTGGCCGAGGCTTTCGGGCTCCGCCCGGAGCCCTTCTACCTGGGAATCGCCTTCGTGGCCCTGGGGCTTGGCCTCACCCTCCTGTTCGTCCGGGAAACCCGCGAATACGCAGCTCTGGAGGCCAGGACCCACCGGGCGAGGGCGGAGGTCGGTACAGAGTCGGACCGGGACCTGTCGGCCCGTGAGGTCTTCATCCTGGCCACATGGCGGCACCCGGCCCTCCTCAGCGCCAGCCAGGCCGGGCTCGTCACCAACTTCAAGGACGGACTGGCGTGGGGTCTCTTTCCCCTCTTCTTCGCCGCCGGTGGGCTGACCGTGAGTCAGATCGGGGTCCTCACCTTCATCTACCCGGCGCTCTGGGGCCTTCTGCAGCTCTGGACCGGCGGGCTCTCGGATCGGCTGGGTCGAAAACCCCTCATCGCAGCCGGCATGCTCCTTCAGGGACTCGCTCTCTTCACCGTCGCCTCCGGAAGCGGATTCTGGGTCTGGTTCGTGGGGAGCGCTCTCCTGGGCGCGGGAACGGCCATGGTCTACCCCACCCTCCTGGCCGCCGTGGCCGATGTGGCCCATCCCGCCTGGCGGGGATCGGCCGTGGGCGTCTACCGTCTGTGGCGGGATTCGGGGTACGCCTTCGGGGCCATCGTGGCGGGGCTCCTCGCCGACCTGGTGGGGATCGCCTTCGCCATCATGGTGGGAGGAGGTGTAGCCGTCCTCTCAGCGCTCTTCGTGACCCTCCGCATGCCGGAGACGCTCCCCCCCGATCCGCTGGACAACCCCCCGGGTCAGACCCCAAACTGAGGGAAGTTTGGTCCCATCCCCCCCACGCTGACGGGCAGGAGCGCCGTGCACCACTCCTCCCCCGTTCGGCGTTTCCCTCGGAATCCCCACCGGAGGTAGATCATGCGGCCAATTCTCTGTGCACCCCCTCGCTTCGCCCACCGGGCCGATGGCCATGGTCGGACCCACCAGGCCGATGGCCATGGTCGGACCCGCCGAGTCGGTGGCCGTGTTGGCCTCCCCCGGGCCGGCGGCCCTGGTCGGTCCCGCACCCTGGCCCTGGCCGCGGCACTGGCTCTGTCCGCCACTGCCCTCTCCGCACCGCCCCCCGCCATCGCCCAGGGGAGCACCCAGGCGCCCGCAGCCACCGAGCGACTCTCCCTCAGCCATCATCTGGAGTGGGAGACGGTCCAGAACCCTCGCATCTCACCCGACGGGAATCAGGTGGTGTACACCCGCCGTTTCCGCAACGCCATGACCGACGGGTGGGATGTGGAGCTCTGGATCATGAACGTTGACGGGAGCCGGAACCGCTTCCTGACCCGGGGCTCCGACCCCCGCTGGTCCCCCTCCGGTGACCGGATCGCCTACCTGGCGGAGGGACGCCCCTCGGGAACCCAGATCTGGGTCCGCTGGATGGATGAGGAGGGTGCAGCAAGCCAGGTGACCCGGATGGACCAGGCGCCCTCCGGGATTCAGTGGTCGCCTGATGGGCGGCATCTGGCCTTCCAGGCGCCCATCGCCGCCGCCCCGGATCCGGCCTGGCGAATCCAACTGCCGGAGCGCCCCCGAGGCGCCCAGTGGACGGAAGACGCCCATGTGGAAGACCGGATCCATTTCCGTCGCGACGGGATCGGCATGCTTCCCCGGACCCATCAGCACCTCTTCGTGGTCGCCGCTGCCGGGGGCTCTCCTCGCCAGGTGACCCACGGGGACTGGGACCACTCGGGTGCCCGCTGGACCGCCGATGGAAGCCGTCTCGTCTTCCAGTCGCTGCGAGTGGAGGATGCGGACCGTCAGTGGCGTCAATCCGAGATCTATGATGTGCACGTGGAGACCCGTGAGATCCGGCGCCTCACCGACCGCCCCGGGGTCCACGGCTCTCCCGTGCCCTCACCGGACGGCGCCCACATCGCCTTCGTGGGGCACGACTTCACCGAAGACACCTTCTACGAGCAGAAGCTCTGGGTCATGGGTCCGGACGGCCAGGATGTCCGCGTGCTGGCGGAAGATCTGGACCGCACCCCGAGAAACGTCCACTGGGCGGCGGACGGGAGTGGCCTCTACTTCGACGCGGAGGACCGGGGGCATCGCCACGTCTTCTTCGCGCCCCTGTCCGGGGGAGTCAGGCAACTCACCGAGGGGGCCCAGGTGTTCACCCTGGGCGACATGGCCCCGAACGGCGTGGCGGTAGGCACCCTGGCTACCGCCCATGACCCCGGCTCCGTGGTTCGCCTCAACCGTACCGGCGGCGTCGGATCGGCCCGGACGGCCAGCCGACTCCTCTCGTCCAACGCCGAACTCCTGGCCGGGATCCAGCTTGGCGAGGTGGAGGAGATGTGGTACGAGTCCTTTGACGGTACCCAGGTGCAGGGGTGGATCGTGAAGCCGCCGGACTTCGACCCCACCCGCCAGTACCCCCTGATCCTGGCCATCCACGGGGGGCCACACATCATGTGGGATGTGGCCTTCGACTTCGCGTGGCAGGAGCACGCCGCCCACGATTACGTGGTCCTCTATACCAATCCCAGGGGGAGCTCAGGGTACGGCAGCGAGTTCGGCAACGCCATCAACAACGCCTACCCAGGCGACGACTACCACGACCTCATGATCGGGGTGGATTCCATCCTGGCCCGGGGCTACATCGACGAGCGGAATCTCTTCGTCTATGGAGGAAGCGGGGGCGGCGTCCTTACTGCCTGGATCGTGGGGCACACCGACCGCTTCACAGCCGCAGTCTCCAAGGCACCGGTCATCAACTGGATGTCGTTCGTGGGGACCACGGACGGCTCAGGCTGGTACCGGAACTTCCGGGAGTTCCCCTGGAACGATCCCACGGAGCACCTGGAACGATCACCCCTCATGTACGTGGGGAACGTCACCACCCCCACCATGCTCCTGACCCACGAGCGGGACCTCCGCACCCCCATCTCCCAGAGCGAGGAGCTCTATATGGCGCTCCAGATGGAGGGGGTGCCCACCGCCATGATCCGGATGAAGGATGGATGGCACAGCCGCCGGGAGCCGCCATCCAACTTCTACCGGGTGCAGCTCTACCTGAGGAACTGGTTCGAGAGGCACGCCGTCCGGTGACGGTATAGCGGGAATCTGTGCCCGTCTCCGCTGGGGGGACGGGAGGGGGGCGGGAGAGGTCCAGGGGGATCCGGGATCTGCGGGTCCGGATCCCCCTGGCGCGTACGAAGCCTCCACCCCGGTCAGTGCACCGGCGCTCCCGTCCCCATCCAGAGCCGCAGTTCTCGCGCCCGCACCACCGCCCACGCCGAGAGGTGTTGGGCGATCCCGGTCACGCAGAGTTCATTGGGGATGAAGGTCCCGAAGCTGGGGGCCTGGCGCCCGGGCATCCAGGCTCCGAAGTAGGGAGGGAGTTCGGGCGTCTCCATCTCCCATCCGTTCAGCTCTTCCATGAGGGCCGTGGGCTCCTCCCCGGCCAGGGGAAGAGGCACCTCCAGGGTGGCCAGGACCCCGTTCCCCAGGAAGGGGTGGGTGTCTTGCCGGACCCAGAGAAGGCAGGTCCCACCCCTCGGGTCCCAGGGGTATTCGGCGGTGAGCCCCCAGGAATCCCGCACACCGAACCACCCCCGGGGCTCCAGGATCCACTCCTGGGCCGAACGCAGATCCCGCTCCAGGAGCGGTGAGGGCTCGTGGGCATGGCGGAAGGGCGATCTGGCTGGATCCACCCACCGGATGCCTTCCGCCAGACACCGGACGATCCAGTCCGCCGCCACCATGGAGCGGGCCATGAGGGGGGCGTAGACTCGTCGAGCCGAAGCCTCATCTCCCTCAAAGAGCCCCACCTTGGCGACGAACTCCAACCCTTCACCCTCTTCTACCCTCACCAGCCCGCCCAGGCACGAGAGTTGATTGATGTCCGGCACCTCCCAGGCGCTGAGACGCTGGAGCCCGGAAAAGCGGTACCGGACCCGAACCTCCTCCACCAGGCGGCGGCGATGGGGGAGGAGCCGATCCAGCGGCCTCGCTTCCAGGATGACGGAGGCTCCGGACGCAAGAGTGCCCGAGAAGCCGAAGGGAGACTGCTGCAGGAGCGGGCTACGACCGGGGCCATGGATGCGCCGGGCCACCTCCGCAAGAGGGAAGATCCTGGCGTCACTTCGGCTGTCGGTCCCTGCCTTTCCCCACGTGGTCAGGTGGGGGCCGTGGGGGGGTCGGGACGGGGGGATGGCCAAGGACGAATCCTCCGACGTGCGGAGAGCAGGGGGTGTCGCGCATAGTGCGCCTCGCCTCCTTCTCTATTCGACCGGATCCGCCTCCGAGTTTAGGAATCGGCGGGTATCACGGTCATCCCTCGGAGGCGTTCCGGTCGGTGGATCCGGTCGCCGGTCACGTCCCGAATCACGATCTCCAGCACCTGCTCCGGGAATTCTTCCGCCAGGCGCCGGTAGATCTCCGGATCACCCTCCCCTGTGTCTCCCACAAGGCGGAATCTCCGCTGGGGAAAACGCTCCAGCTTCTCCGCGATCACCGCATACTTCCTCTCCGGGGTATTGGCGCCGGAGAAGGTCAGCTCAAAGAGATCCCGCCAGGTGCGGACACTCAGGAGATTGGTGCGTACCGCCCGGAGGTGGAGGCTGCCCCTGGGGTATCCCACCTCCTCGGCGAAGAGGAAGTTCCTGAGGGGCTCGTAGAACTGCCAGGGGGTTCCGGAGACGTAGTGGAAGATGGCCCCCTCCTCTTCCGCCCATTCCCGGTAGAGTTCCGGCATCCCCGGCGCCTCCACGAACTCCCGGAAGAAGGTGTTCTCCACCGCTGTCGCCCACCCGTCGGGGATCCCGGTGATCCGCACTGTGTCGTCGATGTCCGAGATGACCGAAACCCCTCGGGGTTCCACCAGAAGCGCCCGCCCCACGCCGTGGTGATCCCGGGACACGGCGTGCCAGGTCAGCCACCCATCGTCCCCGCCCTGGGTCTGGAGGAGGGCATCCACCCGCTCCAGGG
>SKJY01000338.1 GCA_007121775.1 Gemmatimonadota bacterium | reverse complement strand
CTCTACACCCTCCCCGCCCGAGGGGGAGAGATGGTTAGACTGACGGAGCGGGAGGGTCGCAGCGTGGGCTCCCTATCTCCGGATGGGGAGCGGCTGGCTGTGGTGTGGGGCGAAACGGTTCAGCTCCCCGATCTCTTTCTCCGGGATGCCGGTGTGGGGGGGGCGGAACGACGGATCACCGTGAGTGGGGCGGAGCGGGCCCAGGCTCACCGACTTCGGAGACCGGAGATGGTCTCCTTCCCCCACCCGGACGGGAATCCGGTGTGGGGTGCACTTTTCCTTCCGGATGAACCCCATGAGGCCCGAGCGGCCGTCCTCCATATCCACGGGGGCGGCTACCGTCAATTCGCGCATCGGGGGTGGTCGGTCTACGGCTTCGCCAACCACGTCGGCTTCATCCACTGGCTCGTGGAGCAGGGGTACGTGGTCCTGGACTTCGATTACCGCGGAAGTGCGGGGTTCGGACGTGACTACCGGACCGACATCTACCGCTCCATGGGGATGAGCGATGTGGATGGAGCCGTGGCCGCGGTGGACTGGCTCGCCCGGGAGCACGGGGTCGACCCGACGCGTGTGGGAATGTACGGTGTGTCCTACGGAGGGTTCTTCACCCTCATGTCGCTCTTCCGTTACCCTGGGGTATTTGCCGCCGGCGTATCCAACGACGGTGTCACCGATTGGGCGCACTACTCAGATGGATGGACCAGTCGGATCCTGAACCTCCCCACCGAGGACGAGGAGGCCTATCGGATATCGAGCCCCATCTATCACGCCGAGGGCCTCGCCGACCCACTCCTTTTGGTGCACGGTATTGTGGATGGGAATGTCCACTTTCAGGACGCCGCCCGACTGGTGCAGCGCCTTCTTGAACTCGAGAAGGACTTCGACGTGATGTACTACCCCCTGGAAGCCCATAACTTCGACCACTTTCACGGGCGCTTCGACTACTACCGCCGAATCGCCGACCTCTTCCGAAGAGAGCTTCTGGAGCGGTAAGGCACGGACACCGGAACGACCATGGCTTCCTTGCTTGCTGACATGACCGGGCTGGCCATCCTCCCCGGGAGCGCCGCGGCCGAAGTGCTCGTCTGTGACCCCGGCCTCAGCTTCTGGGGGGGCATCGATCCGGAGACGGGGAGGGTGATCGATGCCCATCATCCGCTGCACGGGGAGAGCCTGGCCGGGAAGGTCGTGGCGATGCCCACGAGCCGCGGCTCCTGCACCGGGAGCGGAGTCCTGCTGGAGTTGGCGCTGAACGGTCACGCCCCGGCGGCCCTGGTGTTCCGTGAGGGAGAAGATGTACTGACGCTGGGGGCACTCATCGCGGACAGACTATTCCATCGCCCACTCCCGGTGCTACGGCTGTCTCCCGGCGCCTTCGACCGGCTCTGTGGCCAGCCCCGCGCGACGGTGGTTCCGGACCGCCTGCGGGCCGGAGACCTGGACATTCCGCTGGAGCCGGTCCGGCCCGAGGCCCTCGCGCTGAGCCCATCCGATCAGGCCATGCTCTCCGGCGCCGAGTCCAGGGCGATCCAGATCGCCATGGAGGCGATCTGTGTCATGGCGGTGCAGCAGGGTGCCCGACGGTTGACCGACATCACCCGGGGCCACATCGACGGATGCATCTTCGCGAGCCCCGCCAACCTACGCTTCGCCGAGGCCATGCTGGACCTGGGGGCGCGGGTGAGGGTGCCAACCACGATGAACGCCATTTCGGTGGACCGGGAGAACTGGCTGGCGCAGGGCGTGCCGACCGACTTCGGCCGGCCCGCCCAGCGACTGGCGGATGCCTACGTGGCCATGGGGGCGCGACCGAGCTTCACCTGTGCGCCCTATCTCCTTGAGGACGTCCCCGTTCGGGACGAGGCCATCGCCTGGGCCGAGTCGAACGCAGTGGTCTACGCCAATAGCGTGCTGGGAGCCCGAACGGTGAAGCACCCCGATTTTCTGGACCTCTTCATCGCCATGTCCGGCCGGGCGCCGCTCTCCGGCGTCTACCTGGATGAGCACCGCCGAGCTTCTCGGATTGTGGACATCGAGTTGCCGGAGGAGTCCGACGATGCGCTGTGGCCGCTTCTCGGCTGGCTCACCGGAGAGCTCGCCCCTGACCGCATCCCCCTCCTCACCGGCCTGGAGCGGATCACGGCGTCGGCCGACGACCTGAAGGCGCTCTGCGCGGCGTTCGGCACCACCTCCGCCGCCCCCATGCTCCATGTGGCCGGCCACACGCCGGAAGCGGGTGCTGTGACCGACGATGCAGACCGGGTGCAGATCGAGCGTGCCGACCTGGCCCGGGCCTGGAGGACCTTCAACCAGGGCCCCGCCAAGGTCGAACTGGTTGCGCTGGGCAGCCCTCATGTATCGGCGGCGGAGTGTCGGTGGTTAGCCGAGATGCTGACGGGGCGCCGGAAGGCGGAGGACGTCGATCTGGTGGTGACCTGCGGCCGCTCCACGCTGGCTGCCATCTCCGCCGACGGAACGTTGGCGAGGCTGGAGGCCTTTGGTACGCGGGTCCACCAGGATCTCTGCTGGTGTTCGATCACCGAGCCGGTCCTGCCCCCGACCGCGCGTGTCATCATGACGAATTCGGGGAAGTACGCACATTACGGCCCAGGCCTCACCGGCCGATGCATGCGATTCGGTTCGATGGCCGACTGCGTGACCGCCGCGTGCACAGGTCGGGCCCCCGAAAACCAACCTGGTTGGCTGGCGAGCTGAGTACAGCACGAAGCGAACCGGAGAGGAGAGGAGCACGATGCGAAGCAGCCGGACGATCCATGTCATCTCGGCCCATGCGGAGGGCGAGGTCGGGGACGTGGTCGTCGGAGGCGTCGCCCCACCACCCGGTGAAACCCTCTGGGAGCAAAGTCGCTGGATCGCCACCGATGGACGGCTGCGGGCCTTCCTGCTGAACGAGCCGCGGGGTGGTGTCTTTCGCCATGTGAACCTCCTGGTCCCGCCGAAGGCCGAAGCTGCCGATGCGGCCTTCATCATCATGGAGCCTGAAGACACCCCGCCCATGTCGGGTTCCAACGCGATCTGCGTTGCGACGGTATTGCTCGACAGCGGTATCCTGCCCATGCACGAACCCGTCACCGAGTTGGTGCTGGAAGCGCCCGGTGGGCTGGTATACGTGCGAGCCGCCTGCCGAGACGGCAAGGTCCAGAGAATCTTCGTCGAGAACCTCCCTAGCTTTGCCGTTACGCTGGATGCGACCCTCGAGGTTTCGGGGATGGGTACGCTGTCGGTGGACACGGCCTTCGGCGGCGACAGCTTCGTCATCGTCAATGCCGCCGACATGGGGCTGGCCTTGGAGGCCCATGAGGCCCGGGATATCGCCGATCTGGGTATTCGCATCACTGCAGCTGCCAACCAGGCACTGGGCTTCGAGCACCCCCGCTTGCCCGGATGGCGGCACATCTCCTTCTGCCTCTTTGCCGGATCACTGGAGCGCGGCCCCGACGGCCTGACTGCACGGTCGGCCGTGGCAATCCAGCCGGGTAAGGTGGACCGCTCGCCGACCGGCACGGGGCTGTCGGCCCGAATGGCGGTGCTGCATGCTCGGGGACAGATGGGCTCGGGTGACCGACTGACCGCCGTCTCCGTCATCGATTCGACCTTTCAGGGGCGCATCCTCGGAGAGACCCGCGTGGGTAATCTCGCGGCCATTCGTCCCGAGATTTCAGGCCGTGCGTGGATCACCGGGATCCACCAACACATGCTGGACCCCGCGGACCCATGGCCTGAGGGCTATCGTCTCAGCGACACCTGGCCTGCCCGAAGTCTCCTGCACGATGAAGCGTGAGCCCCACCCACACGAGGAACGAGTAGGGAGACTGAAGGCATCCGAGGGCGACAGGCCCTTCGAGGCCCGATTCGACGACGAGGGACGTATCAGGCACCGTTGTGGACCGCCTGCTAACGGATCAGAGACGACGATTCGCTGATTTCGTAAGGAATGACGGGAGATTCACCTCCCCCGTGCACCCCACGGTCACCGGGCCCCATGGAACAAGGGTGAGAAGGAAGATTGGAATCTGGATTCTAATTCTGGGTCTTCTCCGGACTTCTTGCAGCGGGAGTGGCTGACAAAGCGAATCCGGCAGCTGGAAGCGGGGCGCCGGGAGTTGGTGCCCACGCCCCTACGACAGCGGGGCGACGCGAAGAGAGCAGGGCATCCACAGGATCCGTGCGCCCTACGATCATGGGCTTGACGGGTGCAGCCTCATAGAAGGGGCTGACCTAGGAGGCTGAAGAGCCGAAGGAGAAACGGGCTCCTCTGCAGAATAGAGTGCTCACGAACGACTTCTTCGTGAACCTTCTCGACATGAAGACGGCGTGGACCCCCACCTCCGCGGCGGAGGATCTCTTCCGGGTTGCCCCGAGGCGAGCAGGGCTCGACGCCCGGCCGCCGAGGCTCACCGGGGAATATTTCCGGAGACCCACAGCCGGAACTCCCGGCCAGCTTTCCGTCAGGGGCGCCCGGTTTGTACGCTGGCCCCGGAGGCTCGGGTTCAGGCGGTTCCAAGGTCGTCTTCTCCACCGTCGTGCTCTTCGTCGCGATGCTGGCCGGCCCCATCTTCTGGTTCGCGACGCGAACGCCGGACGGTCCGGGAGATCGACTACGCCGAACTCGCACGCCTCGTGGAGTCGGGCGTGACGGTGGTAGACATTCGGGAGCCCTGGGAGTGGGAGCAGACCGGCGTGCTCGAAGGGAGCCACCTCATCACCGCTTTCGACGCCCAGGGGGGCTTGAGCCGGACTTCCTTCCCCACTTCACCTCCCTGGTTCAACCGGAGGATGAGCTGGTTCTCATCTGCCAAACGGGGAACCGGACCAGCTTCCTGGCTTCGGCGCTGGCCGAACAGATGGAGTACAGCCGGATCCGCAATGTCACCCACGGCATCCTTCCATGGATCCAGACCGGGGGACCCGTCGTGGCGTGTCGCGTGGAGGAGGGAATCGCCGTATGCTGACGGAGTCCCGGCGGGGATCCCACCGCCGGGGAGCCGGCCCGGGACTTCGATGACTTCTTCGATGAAGTGGAAGAGACGACACTCACCCTGGGCGATGTGTCGCAGGTTCGGGAGAGCCTCGCCCGCTGGGACGATTCCCGGGAGGTGCGGGAGTTGAACGATGTCTACGAGCGGGTCCGGGCGCTGGAAGACGCCGAGGAGATGAGCCTCCAGACCCTCTTGAGTCTCCGCTACATCACCCACGTGGCCTTCTGGACCGGATCCGGGCTGAGGAGGTGGATCCTGAAGAGCTCAGCGAGCAGGAGCGGTCCCGCGTAGCCGAGGCCTACACAGACCACCCGCTCCTGGTCACCTCGGCGCTTAGTCGACGGAGTCTGGTGGCATGGTCGCAGCTCAGCAACGATGAACGGCGGGAGATCATGGAGCGCCTCGATGCCCCCCACAACTGGGTGGCCCGGGTCAGCGCCGCCATCCTCCACGGGGACCCCGAGGAAGAGCACATGACGTTCATCCGGATGTTGGGGTTCTGAGTTTCCCCTTCCGTTCCGGTGTTTGGGCGGAGCAAGTGGAGGCTTCCCACTGGAGGGTCCACTTGCGGAACATCCGGAAGGGCTGGACATTCGGCGCCTGCCTCAGCACACCCGGTGCACGGATTCGGGGAGGCCTGTCTCCAATGACCGCACCGTGAGGCGCATGCCGGATACCCTCCGAGTCTTCCGCCGCATCAACCGAACGGAGTCAGTCTGCCCCCATGAACCGCCGCCTCCTCCTCACCCGCCTGAGTATCCTCCTTTTTGTCGCTCCCCTGGTGCTGGTGACCCGCGATCTCTACCACGAGAATTCCCTCACCGAAGTGCTGCTGGAATCCGGGGGAATCATACTCCTGACCCTCGCCATGGGGGGGCGGATCTGGGCCAGCGCCCACCTGGCCGGTAAGAGAGATCGGGAGCTGATCACCTCCGGACCCTATGCTCGAACCCGGAATCCCCTTTACCTCTTTAGCTTGGTCGGCTTTGTCGGTGCGGGCCTGGTCTTCGGGTCAATCCTTCTGGCTGCGGTATTCGCAACCGTCTTCTTCCTGTTCCATTGGCCAACCATTCTCCGCGAAGAAGCCAAACTGGAAGAGCTGTTCGGGGATGATTTCAGGAACTATCGGGCGCGTGTCCCGCGGTTTCTCCCCACCCTCAGGGCGGAGCCGCCTCGCAAGACGATGACGGTCTATCCGCTCAAGTTCTTTAGGATGCTCCGTGACGCCATGGCCATTCCGGCCATTCTCATTGTGGCCGACGTCCTGGACTGGGCTCAGGCCACTGGACTGACACCGGTGCTCCTGGAGCTTCCCTAGCCTTCCCGGCTGGGGGAGTGCTTCCCGGCATCTGAGATCCAGGTGCCTCAGGAGCGGGAGAACCCGAGATGAAGGGGAAACTGTGGCAATGGCGTGCCCACAGGCGGCACGGTCGGGTCCGCATTCCACCGGGGAGTCCGCCCGGCACACTGATCCCCCACCCTGAGGCTGCTTCGGCGGACTCCTGGGTGCTGGGCTACGGCCCGGATGCCCTGGTGGAACGCTCCCTTGGTTCCCCCGCCGAATTTCCGGATAGGGGCGAGAGTGCGACGGTCACATGGATCCACACCCCAGGGCTCGGGGAGACGGCGCAGATCGAAGCGCTGGGAGAGCACTTCGACCTGCATCGCCTCGCGCTGGAGGATGTTCTCACCCTCCACCAGCGCCCCAAGGCCGAGGTGTACCGCGACCACCTCTTCGTGGTGGTACGTCTTCCGGCGTGGGAAGGGACGGACCAGATCGGTCAGTTGTCCCTCTTCCTGGGATCCAATTGGCTTCTGAGCTTCGGCGCGGGCACCGAGGCATCCCTGGCACCGGTGGTGGAACGGATCCGCAGGGGACGGGGCCGGATTCGGGGCGCAGGTTCCGACTATCTGCTGTACGCGATTCTGGATGCCGTGATCGACGGGTACTTTCCGGTGCTGGAGCGGCACGGTGAAGCGCTGGAAGCCCTGGAAGACGCCGTGCTCGCCAGACCTGACGCCCAGGTCGTGACCGGCATCCACGAACTGAAGCACGATCTCCTTGCGCTGAGGCGCGCGGTTTGGCCCCTCCGTGAAGTCCTGAATACCCTCATTCGTGGGGACGCACCACACGTGGGTGAGCAGGCGCGTCTGTACCTCCGGGACTGCTACGACCACGTCATCCAGATCATGGACATCGTGGAGACGTACCGGGAGATCGCGTCAGGTCTGGTGGACATCTATCTGTCGAGCCAGAGCGCCCGCATGAACGAGATAATGAAGGTGCTCACCATCATTGCCACCATCTTCATCCCCCTGGGGACCATCGCCGGAATCTACGGCATGAACTTCGATCCGGAGGTTTCGCCCTGGAACATGCCCGAACTGGGATGGCGGTTCGGGTATCCCTTCGCGTTGGGGATCATGGCCACCCTGGCCGGTGCCCTCATGCTATGGTTCTGGAGGAGGGGCTGGCTGAGTAACGGGCGGAACGGTCCAACCTGACCGCCGTCTGCCCTGCCATTCTCTGCCCTGCCCGGAACCCCTGGGGCAACCGGGCTCTGAGTGACCGATGCATGCTGATGAGTACGCTTGGTTTCTTCCGGGGATCGACCGGAGATTGCCGCGCCGAAATGCAACGTTTCCGGTGATGGTCCCGTAGGAACTGAGGGGTGGGCCTGTCGAGGTCCGCCTGCCCCCCAACCCCTGCGTGGCCCGTCATGAGCCTCCCCATCCGCATTATCGCCGCCGCCGTCGCCCTCTCCTTCCCCCTCCTGGCCACATCCGGATGCGACTCCGGGCCCACCGAGCCGGG
>SKJY01000228.1 GCA_007121775.1 Gemmatimonadota bacterium | reverse complement strand
TCGTCCACGGCGCTCATCCTGCCGATGACCTGCAGGATCGTGCCCACTCCGGGATTCGCGCCCACCGCGGTGAAGTAGAGGTGGAGGGTGTCTCCCCGCACCACCGGCCCGGGCTCTCCCACCACGAACTGACGAAAATCCAGATTCGGCGGTCCCTCAGGGTCTGAAGGGGCCAGGATGGATCCGGTCTTGGTCCACCGGATTCCGTCGGGGGATTCGGCGTGCCCGATCCGGTAGCTCGTCACCTCGAGGTGGTCAGACGGATATCCCGTGTAGAAGAGATGATAGCGGCCGGCGAACCAGACCACGGCGGGCGTCTCCACGCTCCCAGCGTCCCACTCCCCTTCCTCTCCCCGCTCCAGCACAGGGTCTCTGGGTTCGAGCTCCCACTGGATCCCGTCGTCGCTGACCAGTCGGTAGATCCGGACATTCTGGTCGAAGCTCTGCGCCGCCGAAGCAAACATGATGAACTGGGACCCGTCGTGAAGGACGTGGGGGTCGTTCCAGTTCGAACCCGGGAAGAAATCCCCGGTGGAGATGATCCGGTGGATCTCCGGGTCGGCCTCCGATGTTGGCGGGGAGTCAGGCTCAGTGGCGGAGGAGCACCCGGCTACGACGGCGAGGGCTACGAGGGCGCGGGGACCGTAGACCAGAGCGAGTCGGGGGGCGAGGGGTCCGGCTCGGGGGCCGCTGTTCTCGCGGCCAGCGCCCCCGCGAGGCTGTGGATGGTTCATCGGCAGCTCCGGGCAGGCGTCATCAAGTAGGGGCAGCCATCATCAGATAAGCGTAAAGACCCCTGACCTGGGAATTGGGGCCAACGGGTCCCGCTGCCGTGCCCCTCCCCGACTATCTCTTCAGTCCCCCGCTGCCGATAGAAGGAAGACGGGGATGGAGCCATCCCCGCTCCACTCCCGACCGCGTGCCATCGGCGTCCCGTACCGACGCCCCGAGCCCACGCCGACGGGGAGGTCCCGTTTCCGTCAAGGCAGTAACCGGCATGCAATCGAGCCTCCTTCGGATCCTCCTCGTCGCTGCGACCATCCTGGTTGTGAGCACCGCCTGCGGCATAGTCGGAGGGGGTGCGGACGGTCAGCGGCGAGCGGACTCAAATCAGCCCATCCGGGTCGGCGTCCTGCACTCGCTCACCGGCACCATGGCCATCAGCGAGCTGAGTGTGGTGAACGCGACCCTCCTGGCCATCGACGAGATCAATGCCCGCGGGGGGGTGAACGGCCGCCTCATCGAGCCCATTGTACGGGACGGCGAGTCGGACGGACGCGTCTTCGCCCGGGAGGCCCGGCGCCTCATCACGGAAGACCGGGTAGAGGTGGTCTTCGGGTGTTGGACCTCCGACTCCCGCCGCACGGTCCGACCGGTGTTCGAGGCCCATGATCATCTCCTCTTCTACCCGGTTCAGTACGAGGGGATGGAGCTTTCGCCCAACATCGTCTACACCGGCGCCGCCCCGAACCAGCAGATCATCCCGGCGGTGAAGTGGGCGCTGGACAACCTGGGCGACCGGTTCTACCTGGTGGGCTCGGACTACGTCTTTCCCCACGCCGCCAACGCCATCATTCGGGATCAGGTGCGCTCCCTCCAGGGCGAACTCCTGGGCGAGGCGTATGTCCTCCTGGGAAGCACCGAGGTTGAGGCCGTGGCCGACGAGATCGTCCGCCTCGAGCCCGACGTGATCCTGAACACGCTGAACGGCGATTCGAACATCGCCTTCTTCGAGGCATTGAGGGCCCGGGGCGTCACCCCGAACCGGATCCCCACCATCTCGTTCAGCATCGCCGAGACGGAGCTCCAGCTCATGGGGAGCGCACCCTTCGACGGGGACTACGCCGCATGGAACTACTTCCAGAGCGTACCCGGGGAGAGGAACGAGGCCTTCGTCGCCGCCTACCGGGAGGCCCACGGGGCCGACGCCGTCATCAACGACCCCATGGAGGCGGCCTACACCGGGGTCCACCTCTGGGCGCTAGCCGCGGAAGCGGCCGGGGGAACTTCTCCCTCCAAGGTACGCTCGGTGCTGGGCGGCCTCTCGTTCGCGGCGCCCCACGGGCCGGTGAGCATCGACGGCCAGACCCAGCACCTCTGGAAGACGATCCGCATCGGGCGCATCCGAGGTGACGGGCAGTTCCACATCGTCTGGGATTCGTCGAAGCCGGTTCGCCCACTTCCTTATCCATCCTACCGAAGCTCCCCGGAGTGGCACGATTTCCTCGATGGTCTCTATCGGGGTTGGGGCGGAAACTGGGCTAACCAGGGCGACGCGCCGGTGCATATCCAGGAAGGTTGGGATCGATGAAGCGCCTCCGGTCCACCAGCACAGAATTGGGACTGTTCCTGGTTGTTGTTGCGCTCGTGCCTACTATCGTGGTCTTCTTCCTGGCCAATCACATCTTCCGTGAGTCAATTACATACGAGGAGGAGCGGGACCTCGTGGCGCTGGCCAACAGCACCCGCGATCAGATCGAAGGGCTCGTCACCACACGCATCAGCGACGCCAGCAGCCTGGCCCTCATGCCGGCGTGGCGGGCCATGCTCATGCGGCCCGACCTCTGGGGATGGGCCGAGCCTAGCTTCCTCCGCTTCATCGATCAGTATCTTAGCGACAAGGGCTACGACGACCTTCTTCTCATCGATGTGGACGGACGTGTCCGGCTTTCGTCGACTTACCCGGAGCTCGTTGGCCTCCACATCTCCGACGAGGAGCGACTGGGACGAGAGATCGGCCTCAGCGTGGACGCCGCCAACACACTCCTTCAGACCGAGATCTCGAACTTCTCGTGGTACCCCCCCGCGGGCACCCGCAGCGCCTTCATCACTTCACCGGTCATCGAAGACGGCCTCATCGTTGGAAATGTGGTCTTGAAGGTCCAGGAAGGGCTCCTCGATGCACTGTCCGCGAACCACGCCTTTCTCGGTCGGACCGGGGAGATCCTGACCCTCGCCAGGGATCGGGACCGACTGGTGTTCACCACTCCGGCCCGCTTCTCGCCCATGCTCAGGCAGGAGGAAGAGGCGCACTGGGCCATGATGGCTCTGGTTGATCGGGCTCTCTCGGGAGATCAGTCGGGTGGTTTCCTGGTCGACGGACTAGGCAGTGAGGTCATGGCCCAGTGGCGCTACATCCCTTCGCTCAACTGGGCGCTGGTCCTGAAGGTGGACACGGCGGAGATGTACGAGCCGGTGGATGCCTTCTTCCGGGCGTCATCCCTCGTGGCTCTCCTCGCCCTGATTCTGGCGGGCGGGCTGGGGGGGGTGGCCCATCGACGAGTCACCCGACCCCTAGAACTCCTCACCGCTGAGGTCGCCATCCGTGAAGACGGAGCGTTGCCTCTGAACGTACAGGTGCGGGGTCGACACGAGGTCCGGGATCTGAGCCTCGCCTTTGACACCCTCCTCGGTGAACTCCGGGCCCACGGGCAAGAACTGGAGCGGAGGGTGGAAGAGCGTACCGCCGAGCTCCGCACCGCCCTCAAGGGAGCGGAAGCCGCGAGTCGGGCCAAGAGTGAGTTCATGGCTGTCATGAACCACGAGCTCCGAACCCCCCTTAACGGAGTGATCGGCTTCACCGAGATCCTGGCCAAGACGAATTTGACCCCGGCCCAGCACCAGTTCGTCCACAACGCCAATGTGTCCGGGCGGAATCTTCTCCGTATCGTCGACGACATCCTGGACTTCTCCCGTATTGAAGCGGGGATCCTGGAGCTGGACCCGGAACCCACAGACCTCTTCGAACTCATCGAGAACAGCGTCGATCTGGTCCGACCGGAGGTGTCCCGGAAGGAGCTGGAGCTGCGCCTTCACATCGATCCCGCTGCACCCCGGCATGCCGTGGTGGACCCGGTCCGTCTCACCCAGATCCTGTGCAACCTACTGGGGAACGCAGTCAAGTTCACGGAATCCGGCGAGGTCGGGCTCCGAGTCGAATGCCTGGGCGGGGGCTCCGAAGCCCGATCGAGCGAGGTCGGCCGGGAGACCGTCCGACTGCTATTCTCGGTGCGGGACACCGGGATCGGCATCAGCGAGGATCAGAAGCGGAAGCTCTTCATCGCCTTCTCCCAGGCCGACAGCTCCACGAGCCGCCGCTACGGGGGAACGGGGCTCGGGTTGGCCATCTCCCAGCGCCTGGCCGACCGCATGGGAAGCCGGATCCAGATCGAGAGTGAACCGGGGCGGGGGAGTCGCTTCTTCTTCGAGCTGGAGGTGGAACTGCCGGCTGTGGAAGAAGAGGGACTGCACCGTGGGGAGGCTGGGACGGGCGATATCGACACCGCCACTCCTCCCACCATCCTGGTCGCCGAGGACGTGGCCCTGAATATGCTTCTCATCACCTCCATCCTGGAGAGGATGCTCCCGGGAGCCAAGCTGCTCAAGGCCGAGAACGGCGAGGAGGCAGTCGAACTCTTCCGCAGCGAATCACCGGACCTGATCCTCATGGATGTGCAGATGCCCGAGGTAAGCGGGATCGAGGCCACCGAGCAGATCCGGATTCTCGAAGCGGAGGCGGGCACCCGAACCCCCATCCTGGCCCTCACCGCCGGCACCCTGGCGGAAGAACGGGAGCGCTGCCTCGAGGCAGGGATGGACCGGGTGCTCACCAAGCCCATCGATACGGGACAACTGAAGGAGGTACTCTCCGGAATCTTCGCTCCGGTCGATAGAGCAGCTCCGAAGACCGGGGGACAGAACATTTCCCCCGGCCTCCGGAACGGTTTCGGCGTCGGCCTATGACACGGCGACCCGCTCAGGCTCAAGCTCAAAGCCTCGGTACCCCTCTCGGGCCACCTCATCGCACGTCTTCCTGTAATTCCCCACCCCACCGATATAGGGTGTGAAGACGCGGGGCTTTCCGGGGATGTTCGCCCCCATGTACCAGGAATTGGCCAGGGGGTACAGGGTGCTCTTGCCAACGGCGTCTACGTGCTGTACCCACTCGTCCTCTGCATCTGCCGAGGCCTCGATGATCTCGAAGCCATGCTCATTCATGTGGGCAATGCAGTCGGACACCCACTCCACATGCTGCTCGATGGAGACCATCATGTTGCTCAGCACCGAGGGGGATCCGGGACCTGTGATCACGAACATGTTGGGGAATCCGGAGACTGTCAGGCCCAGATAGGTGTGGGGAACATCTTGCCACTTCTCCTTCAAGGTCAGCCCACCGCGACCCTGGATGTCCATCCGGAGCAGCGCCCCCGTCATGGCATCGAATCCGATGGCGAAGACGATGGCGTCCAGTTCGAACTCGGCTTGGCCGGTGCGGACCCCCTTTGGCGTGATTCGTTCGATGGGGTCGCTGCGCACACCGATGAGGCTGACGTTGTCGCGATTGTAGGTCTCGAAGTATTCGATGTCTACGCAGGGACGCTTGGTCCCGATGGGGTGGTCGTCCGGGCAGAGGAGCTCAGCGGTCTCCGGATCATCCACCACCTCACGAATCCGTTCCCGGACGAACTCTGCCACCAGATCGTTCGCTTCCTTATCCGTGAGGACGTCGGCGAAAGAGGCGATGATGGTGGCACCACCCGTGGCCCACCGCCGCTTCAACTCTTCCCGCCGCTCTTCCGGGGTCACTTCCAGGGCAGGCTGCTGGCTGATCTCCGTTACCTCGAAGGGAATCCCGAAGGCTGACTCCCGAGCCTGCTGGCGATGCTCCCGATACCGCTCCTTCATGGAGCGCTGGAACTCGTCGCTCAGATCGTGATTGTGCGCAGGCATGCTGAAGTTCGGCGTCCGCTGGAAGACATACAGATGGTCGGCCTGCTTGGCGATCTGTGGGATGGACTGGATGGCGCTAGAGCCGGTCCCGATGATCCCGACCCGCTTCCCGGTGAAGTCCACCTCCTCATGGGGCCAGATGGCCGTATGATACGAGTCGCCCTCGTATTCATCGAGCCCCTCGAACTTGGGCTGGTTCGGGGCAGAGAGGCATCCGGTGGCCATGACGCAGAATCGGGCGGTGACCTCCTCGCCCTGATCAGTTTGCACCCTCCATCTGCGGGCCTCTTCGTCGAACCTGGCCGAGGTTACGCGTGTGTTGAACCGGATGTCGCGCCGAAGGTCGAAGCGATCGGCCACGTGGTTGGCGTAACGGAGGATCTCGGGCTGGCTGGGATACCGCTCGGTCCACTCCCACTCCTGCTCCAACTCGGGAGAGAAGGAATAGGAGTATTCCATGCTTTCCACATCGCAGCGCGCACCGGGGTAGCGGTTCCAGTACCACGTCCCCCCCACCTCACTGCCGGCCTCGTAGACGATGCTGGTCATGCCCAGGTTCCTGAGCCGGTAGAGCATGTACATGCCGGAGAACCCGGCGCCGACGATGACCGCGTCCACGTGCTTGCTTTCACTCATGGTGTTCCTTCCTCCTTCAAGGGGTGGCGGGCTTCGATGGCCTCATTCAGGCTACGGCAGCGGAAAGGTGCCTATCGATGGAGCGGTTGAGTTGGGCGATGGCCTCCGCCCCCGCCGGCAGGAAGAGGAGTGTGAAGAAGCCGTGCATCTGGCCTTCATAGCGGGTGAACTCAACGGGTACACCGGCAGCCTTGAGCTTCTCGGCGTAGGCTTCACCCTCATCTCGCAGGACGTCGTGCTCTGCCGTGATCACAAGGGCGGGAGGAAGCCCGCTCAGGTCTTCCGCTTGAAGAGGCGAAACGTCCGGATCACTGCGCCGGTCGGCTTCGGGGAGGTAGTGATCCCAGAACCAGATCATCCCCTCCCGAGTGAGCAGGAGCTGGTTCTCCGGTTCCGCATAGGATGGCCGTGAGAAATCGGCGTCGGCCACGGGGTAGATCAGGGCCTGCAAGGCGATGGGTGGTCCTCCCTGGTCTCGCGCACGCCGGGCAACCACCGCCGCCAGGTTCCCGCCGGCGCTGTCACCGGACACGATGATGGGAAGCGGCATTCCCTGCTCCTCGAGATGCCCGTGGATCCACTGCAGGGCCTGGTAGCAGTCATCCACCGCCGTGGGGAAGCGGTGCTCCGGCGCGAGACGGTAATCGACCAGCGCAACGACGCACCCGGTCTGGGTGGCCAGACGAGCTCCCAGATTCTCAAACTCGCCAATGGCTCCGATGACCCACCCACCTCCGTGGTAGTAGATCAGCATTCCCCTGGGCGTCCCCTCCGGTACGAGCATTCGGATCGGGATCTGCCCACCGTCGGCCGTCTCCATCGTATGGTCTACCACCTGCGCCACCTCAGGAGCGGGTCCATACATGGAACTCAACTCTGCAGATAGGCCACGTGCCTCCTCGGGAGTCATCTCATGGATACCCTTCCCACCTGCTTTCGCCATCTCGGTCACAAATGCGGTTGTCGCTGCGTCGAGCGCCATGGAACCCCTCCGGGAATCCGGTTGAACAGAAGGCCAAATCAAGAAGGACTTCAGCGGTCGGACTGGTCGAACCTGACGTCAGCCCCTCACGAACGCCGTAAGGATATCACGGAGAGTCTGGCGGCGCAAACATACGCTGAAGGAGATCGGATCATGGGTGGGAATGGCTTAATGTGACGGGGTCGGGCGCGCCTCGTCCGGGCTCGGCTGGCAGGGAGGGGAGCCGGAGGACGAGCATTTGGAGGGGGAGTCTCCGGCTTGGAAGGAAGGGGCGAGGGGCCCGGCTCGTGGGCCGCGGCCCCGGTTGGGCTATGAGGGCGTCATGGGTAGCTCAAGACGGACGTGATCAGATACGGGTCACCCCGATCCCAAGATTGGGGCCTGCTGGGTGAGCCCCTGTGCCATGACCGTTACACATCCGTGGTCCGATGGTCGATCCGACCGGGGCATCTTGGGACAGTCCAACTGCCTGATCTCCCGAGCCCCGTCGAGTAACCATGTCCGAACCCTGGGTCCCTCCTCGCGCCTTCTCCGCCCCTCTCTC
>SKJY01000315.1 GCA_007121775.1 Gemmatimonadota bacterium | reverse complement strand
GCCTCGTCCAACTCTTCCGCCGTCCGGACATTCCGGTCGTAGAGGATGGCCACGCCGGGAGCCACCGCCAGGGCATTGGCGCCGTCGGTCCACTGCTCCCGCTGCTGCTCCACCGGATCCCTACCGCCACAGAACACGGGCCGGTACCGGAGTCCCCTCCTGGCCAGGGCGCCCAGGAGGTCCCCGGCCTCCCGGGGCTGCGGCTCCCGGGCGTGGAGGTCATACTCCACCACCTTGGCACTCTCCGGATAACCCGGGAGGATCACCGGCGGATACACCAGGCACACCTCGTGATCCACGGGGGTGAAGAGGGTGTCCAGATGCATGAAGGCTCTCTGCCGGGGGAGGCTCACCTGTAGCAGCCACCGGGGACGCCTCTCGGCGCGGCGGAGTTGCTCCATCAAGGTATCCAACCCGCCGGCAGAGGTCCGGGCCGACTCTCCAACCGCCACCACGTCTTCGGAGAGAACCAGGACGTCACCACCCTCCAGGACAAGGCGCTCGTCGTCCGTCCCCTCCTCCTCCATGATGGGTGTCCCCTGCAGGTCCGGGTGGAATCGGAAGATGGTCCGGGCCAACTCCGCCTCCCGGCGCCGCGCCGCGCTGGCCATGGACGAGATGTGAACCCTGTCGCCCAGCACCACCTGGGAATCCCGCTGAAAGCACCAGTTGGGCAGCGGCCGGATCCCGAAGAGGTCATCCAGCGTCACCGCCGTGGGGCGACCCTTCCGCCGGACGCCTGCCACCAGCGCCCGCGATGCTTCCCGGGGCCCCATCTCCCGGAATCGCTCCCGGAAGGGAGGATCCAGGTGAGGGAGCACCCGGGACTCGAGCCACTCCCGCCCGTCCCGGTCCGAAATGGCACGGGTGAGCAGGTCCTCACTCTCCAGAACTTCCACCCCCAGAAGCTGAAGAACCCGACGAAAGCGGCGGTGCTCATCCCGAGCAGCAGCGCCGAAGAGGATGTCGTCGAAGAGGAGCTCTTCCATCATCCCGGGAACCATCTGGTCCACCTCGGGGCCGGGCTCGTGGACCAGGACACGACGGAGCCGACCGATCTCGGAGTGGACGGATACTCCGGCGGATTCCGGACTTGCTGACTGCGGAGAGGAAGTCATCTCGGCCTGTGGTGGACTGAGGGCGGACTTGGAATCAGCTCCCGGAGGTGGCAGGCCGCGGGGCTCCCGAGCGCCGGTCAGGGATCATTGACCTCCGTGACGGAAAGCTGGTAGCCACCAACCTGATCCGTCTCCGAGCTACTGGCCCAGATCAGGAGATCCCCGGCGGGGAGCGTTCCCTGGAGCACTGCCGGCTCCCCGGGCTCGGTGGCTTCATTCTCGGCGAGCTGGTTCAGGAACTGGTCGGTGAGTAGAACATAGGGGATGAAGTCGTCACTCTCCACCTCGATCCTGACCTCCACGGCGGCGTCGATCTCCAGCAGCCAGGAATCGTAGAACCACTCTTCCAGGAAGCAGCTTTCCTCGGTCAGCTCACCGGTCACCGAATCTCCCGGAGCCAGTTGACCCACCGGTGTAGCACAGGGGTTCTCCACAACCTCCACCTCGAAGGATTCCGTCAGGTCGTCCACCGTGGCGGTGATGAGCGCCGCGCCTGTTCCCTGCGCCGTGAGCAGACCGGCCGGGTCCACCTCCACCACCTCAGGATCGGAAGAACTCCACTCCACGACCACATCGGTCACCACGTTTCCGGCCTCGTCCAGCGCCACCAGATCGGCCTGGACGGTTTCTCCTTCCACCATGGTCTCAGGGCCGGTCAGTTCCAGTTCGGCAACGAGTTCCGGGGGGGTGGTGGGGGTGCTGTCGCCGCAACCGGCGAGGAGGAAGGCGGGGAGAAGGAAGAGGGCGATGGGGTGACGACGTCTGGGAATCAGGTGAACCATGGGTCGGCAAGGGTTCGAGTACGTAGGGGCTCGTAGAAGCTTACACGCCTCCCACCGCTCCGGTCCGGTTGCCTTAGGTTGCAGTGGTACGCAGAGAGCGCCTATCCCGACCCCGCGGCCCATGACAGAGACCCCGGACAAGGACGATCCCCGACCTGATTCCGGGTCGGACCCAGGAGAGGAAGGCGCTCGACGCCGATGGATTGGTCTCCTTCTCGGACCACTTTTCCTCGCCGCATCCCTTCTCGTGCCCGCCCCTGCCGGGTTGCCACCGGAGGGGTGGCGGGCGGCTGGAATGGCTCTTCTCATGGCGGCATGGTGGATCACCGAAGCCATCCCCATTCCGGCCACGGCCCTCCTCCCTCTCCTTCTCATCCCAGCCCTGGGTCTCGGAGACATGGAGGCGGCCGCCGCTCCCTTCGCCAACCCCATCATCTTCCTCTTCCTGGGTGGATTTCTCCTGGCCCAGGCCGTCCAGCGTTCCGGTTTGCATCGCCGAGCGGCGCTCCACCTCCTGGCCAAGGTCGGATCCAAGCCTACACACCTGGTGGGCGGCTTCATGGTGGTGACGGCCCTTCTGAGCATGTGGCTCAGCAACACGGCCACCGCCGTACTCATGTTGCCGGTGGGGCTGTCGGTGGTGGGTCTTGTGATGAGGAAGGACTCTCGGGCGCCGGACGATCCCCGGGACCTGAACTTCGCCGTGGCCCTCATGCTGGGAATCGCCTATGGAGCCACCATCGGTGGAGCCGCCACCCTGATCGGAACCCCGCCCAACGCGATCCTGGCGGGATTCATGGCCGACGAGTACGGGGTGGATGTGGGGTTTGCCCGGTGGATGCTCATCGGCCTCCCACTCACTGCCGTCACCCTCCCCCTGACCTGGCTCATCCTGACCCGTCTCCTCTATCCCGTGGGAGGGGAGCCCCTCCAAGACGCCGGTGTGATCATCCAGACGGAGTTGGAGGGCCTCGATACGCCGTCCATGGGTGAGTGGAGGGTTGGTATGGTCTTTGGCCTGACGGCCCTTGCCTGGATCTCCCGTCCGGCACTGGAAGGGGTCGTCCCCTGGCTGACGGACGCAGGGATCGCGGTGGCGGCGGCGTTGCTGCTCTTCGTCGTCCCGGTGGACCGGGAACGGCGACGCTTCGCCCTGGACTGGCCCACCGCGCAGAAGATCCCCTGGAATGTGCTCATCCTCTTCGGGGGCGGCCTGTCCCTGGCAGGGGCCATCACGCGGAGTGGGCTGGCAGACTCAATTGGCGCAGCCCTGACGGGGGTGGGAGCACTCCCACTCCTTCTGATCATGGGTGTGGTGACACTGGTCCTGATCTTCGTCACGGAACTCACCAGCAATACTGCATCGGCCGCCGCCTTCCTCCCGGTGGTCGCCGCCCTGGCCGGTGAGTTGGGCTACGATCCCCTGATGCTGGCCATCCCGGCCGCCCTCGGGGCAAGTTGCGCATTCATGCTTCCGGTGGCCACTCCGCCCAACGCCGTGGTATTCGGGAGCAACATGGTGCGGATTCCCCAGATGGCACGGGCCGGTGTCGTCTTCAACCTCCTCTTCGCCCTGGCGATCCCGATCCTGGCCTTCCTCCTGGTTGCCCGGGTCTTCGGTGGCTGACCCCCCGCCCATCGTCCCGGTCAGACCCACTCCGGCGGGTGTGGGTTCTGAGGATCCTACGGGCCTCTTTCCGGACCAGCGAGTCGGTCCGGAGACCCCAGAGTTGCTCCCGCGCCCGACCAGCCGCCACATCCGGATCGACCAGGGGTGCCGGGTAATCCTCGCCCGGGACGAATCCGTACATCCCCCCCTCCAGGGGCGTGATCAGCCAGGGAGCGTGCCGGTAGGGGGCGGGAAGGGCTGCCAACTCCGGTACCCAGGCGGCAATGAAGGCCCCTTCCGGATCCTGCTCCCGAGCCTGCTTCACCGGATTGTAGATGCGTACCGTATTGACTCCGGTGACCCCCGCCTGCATCTGGATCTGGGGGTAGTGGATCCCCGGTTCGTAGTCCAGGAAGAGGCGAGCAAGGATCGGGGCACCGTACCGCCAATCCTGGAAGAGATGGTGGGTCAGGAAGGACACGACCATGGCCCGCATCCGAAAGGTGGCCCACCCCGTCTCCCGGAGGCTCCTCATGACCGCATCCACCAGGGGAACCCCGGTCCGTCCGGTGGCCCATGCCTCTACCCACTCAGGGCGGTACTCCCGAGGGAGGCCTTCGTACCCCCGGTTGATGCACTCCGTCTCGTACCGCCCCTCCACCTCGAATTTCTGGATGAAGTGGGCCCGCCACTTCACCCGACTCCGGAAGGAAGAGAGGTCCTGGGCCCGGACCCCGCCGCCGGAAGCCCCGCTGGCGGAGTTTGGAATACCCGGGATCCCATGGGACGATGGGGCCGTGACTCCGCAGCTGACCCTTCCGTCATCACGCCCATGACGCCGAGCCGCGTCCAGGACCTGTTCCACCGAAAGATTGCCCCACGCAAGGTGGGGCGAGATCCGCGAGCAGGCACTTCGACTGTCGCCAGGTTGGGACATGAGGCGCCGGTACCCACGGCCGCGATCCTCCAGAAAGGTCCGGAGCGCCTCCCACCCCCGCTCCTCCCCTCCTTCCTGCATGACCGGGGAAGGAGTGTTCAACCGCAGCGCCAGGGCCGGCTCCACCGGGAAGGGATGACCCTGACCCCCCAGCAGGGCGGTGCCGGCCGGGAGCGCACCTCCGAAACCACCGCCTCCCAGAGGCCGGAGCCCGGCGAATTCCCCCCGAGAAGACGAAAAGAATGGAGAATCCCCCTCCGGTGTGTACCTGTTGTTGAAGAGAGGTCGCTCCACCTGACGATGCCAACGACCATCCCACCCGTCCCGGTCCCGGATTCCCCGCTCCACCCCATCCCGAACGGATTCTTCCCACACGATCCCACGGACGCGGAGCCATCGGGATACGGTTCGGTCCCGATCGTAGCTCCATTGGACACCACTTTCCCGGTGGCTCAGGACCCGCTTCAACTCGGCGTGGCTCCAGAACCACTCCAGGACCGCCGGCATCTTGCCCTGGAAGACGTGCACCCGCCGCCCCTGCCGCCGCAGCTCCCGGTCCATGGCCAGGAGGGATTGGTGGATGAAGCGTAGGTGACGGTCCGAGGTATCCGGATGGGCTATGAAGTCCGGCTCGTAGACGAACACGATCCGGTAGTCCACGGGACCCCGCCTCCGGGCCTCGTCGCCAGACCAGGCATCTTCCGCGCTCCACAGAGGCGCGTGATCTCGGAGCCTGAGGTCCCGCTTGAGCCAGACAAGATTCAGGGGGGGCCGCAGTCCGCACGGTGAGGAATTCATGACCCAGCAAACCCCCATGGCACCGGGGAGTTCTCCCGGTCGAGCCTGCATACGGATGGGCGGCCCATTGACAGGTCATGACGCCCGTATCGATCCTTTTTGAACTTCCTTCACAACTCCAGCCCCTCACCCTTCCCCCAAGGAGGGCCCGCCCTACCCGACTGTTTCATGCCCGGCGGACTGTCTGCCGGGACATTCACCGCGGTGGGCTGGGGTCTCCTTGGAATCGTCGGAGGACCACCCATCGCCTTCCGAAGCCAGGAGGACGTAGATGGGACGCAGACTCTTGTTCGGGGTCACCTGCGGGATGGCGTTGCTGCCGGCAACGCTTCTCGCCGATCCGCCCCCGACCCTCACCCCGCCGCCCGCCGACCTGACCCCCCTTGTGGGCGAAGTGGAAGCACGGCAGGGTACCATCCAGGGTCGGGTTACCGACGCCCAGACCGGCCAGCCCCTCTCCACCGCTCAGGTCTCCGTGGTGGGTACCGCCTTCGGCGCCCTCAGCGACCAGAACGGGAACTACTCCATCACGGGCGTCCCGTCCGGCCTCTACACCATCCAGGTTACCCGACTCGGTCACGCCCAGACCCAGCGGGAGAACGTCTCGGTGACCGATGGGGCCACCATCACCATCGACTTCCAGATGCGCACCTCGGCTCTGGCCCTGGAGGGTGTGGTGGTGACGGGGCTGGCCGATCCCATGTCGGCACGGCGGGTTCCCTTCACCATCTCCCGCCTCAGTGAGGATGCGCTCCAGGTGGCCCCCACCAATGCCATCAGCGCGCTGCAGGGGAAGGTCGCCGGTGCCAACATCACCTCCCCGGCCCAGCCCGGCGCCGGGATCAACATCGTGCTCCGGACCCCCACCTCCATCAACCGGACCAACGCCCCCCTCATCGTAGTGGACGGAGTGGTCCTGGCCTCCACCTTCGCCCGCTCCACCGCCGACCTCTCGTCGCTGGACATCGAAAGCATCGAGGTGGTGAAGGGCGCTGCAGCGGCTTCCCTCTTCGGGTCCAGGGCCTCCAACGGGGTCATCCAGATCCGGACACGCCGGGGAGCCGGCCTCGAGAGCGGTGTGACCCGCTTCACGGCCCGCACCGAGGTAGGGGTGAACCAGCTCGGCCGGCGTATCGATCGCTCCCTACATCATCACTATCGGGTTGACGCCCAGGGGAACTGGGTCGATCTGGACGGAAACGTGGTGGGGCGGGAAAACCGGGTGGAGCGCCCCGCATCGGAGCGCTTCCTGGATCAGCCCTACCGGGACGGGGCCGTGGACCACGTGGAGCAGTTCTTCGATCCGGGCCGGTTCTCCACCACCTCGGTGACGCTGGCCCGGAACAGCGAGGACACCAACTTCTTCACCTCGTTCTCGAATCAGCGAGTGGGCGGCGTGGTCCTGGATCATGGCGGCTACGACCGGGACGACCTCCGCTTCAACCTGGACCACCGACTGGGCGCCAATCTCCAGTTCAGCTTCAGCGGCTCCCACATGCGTTCGACACGGGACAACCTGCCCAGCGGCACCTTCTTCGATCTGGTGCAGCAGGCCCCGGACGCAGACCTGCTCCAGCCCGACCCGGACGGCACCCGCTTCATCTACCAGCCTGACCCGGAGGGCGTGACGCCGAACCCCCTGTACGAGTTGGTGACCTCCACCGATGAGGAGCGTCGCACCCGGACCCTGGGGGCCACGGAGCTCCGGTGGACGCCGGTGGGGTGGCTGACCCTCGACGGGAACCTGAGCTACGATCGGTCGGACCGGAATACGGAGTTCTACTTCCCGCGGGGTGCCAAGACGGCCACGGCGGCGTGGACCGCGGGGATCACCAGCCGGGGGGCCGGGACCACAACCGCCCTCAACGCCTCCACCTCGGCCCAGCTTCGGGGCCAGTGGCGGGACTTCAGCGGCCGCCTGACCTTCCGTGCCCTTCAGGAGTCGGAGGAGACCGAGTTCTTCTCTGCCGAAGCCACGGGGCTTTCGGTGGGCGGGGTGCCGGATCTGGACGCTGGCACCGTGGCCCAGGTATCGGGGTCGACCCAGGAGATCAGCTCCCAGGGCTTCTTCGCCATCACGAGCCTGGATTACCAGGGGCGCTATCTCTTCGACGGCCTCGTGCGCCGGGACGGCAGCTCCCTCTTCGGGCCCGAAGAGCGTTGGCACAACTACTTCCGGGCCTCCGGCGCCTGGCGGATGGCCGAGGAAGCCTGGTGGCGCTGGCCCTCCATCAACGAGTTCAAGCTCCGCTACTCGGTGGGCACCGCCGGTGGCCGACCCAACTTCGCCGACCGGTTTGAGACGTACAACTTCACCTCCGGGGGTGGGCTCTCCAAGGCCACCCTGGGGAACCGCTTCCTGAAGCCGGAGCGGGCACTGGAGCAGGAATTCGGGATCGACATGATCATCCGGGACCGATTCTCGGTACAGGCCTCCCACGCCCGTAACCGGACCGAGGACCAGCTCATCGCCATCCCTCTCCCCGGCGCCTTCGGCTTCAACTCCCAGTGGCAGAACGCCGGGACGGTGGAAGGCACCACCTGGGAGTTGACCCTGGAAGCCTCCATCCTTGAGCGCAGCAACCTGAGCTGGCGCATGGGCCTGGTGGCCGACCGCTCGAGCCACGAGATCACCCAGTTCGACCGGGCCTGCTTCCGCACTGGGCCCTCCTCCCTCTTCTTCCGCTGTGAGGGCGAGACCATCGGAACCATGTACGGCGCCCGCTTCCTCACCGGCGCCGACCAGCTCCCAGCCGGTCTCCCTGGCGACCAGTTCCAGGTCAATGATGACGGCCTGCTGGTATGGGTGGGCGAGGGCGGCAACTGGCGTAATCACCAGTGGGGCACCTCCACCACCCTGGACGGGCGCAGCTTCGGATGGGGACTCCCGATCCTGGAGCTGGAAGAGGACGGGAACACCGCCATCCGCCGGATCGGTGATTCCAACGCGGACCTGAACCTGGGTGTCTCGTCCAGCGTGGCCTGGGGCAACTTCAACTTCTACGGCCTCCTGAGCGCCCAGATCGGCGGCGACATCTACAACCGTACGAACCAGCGGATGTACCAGTACTTCCGCTCCGGTGACACGGATCAGGCAGGTCGTCGCGAAGAGCTGAAGAAGACCACCGACTACTACACTGCCCTCTACGGCGCCAACCTCATCAACGAGTGGTTCGTGGAGGATGCCACCCACCTCAAGCTGCGGGAGCTTTCCATCCGCTACCGCCTCCCCCAGGTGGCCGGGACCTTCCTGGAGGGAACCGGGCTCGACAACCTCACCCTCTTCCTGGTGGGCCGGAACCTGTTCACCATCTCCGACTACCGGGGCTACGACCCGGAGGTGGGAACCCCGCTCCAGCGGATTGATGACTTCATCTACCCCCAGTTCCGGACCATTACGGCCGGTATGGAGGTGCGCTTCTGATGGAGAGACGAACCATGCGACTCGTGAAGCTCGTCCCCCTCGCGGCTGCGCTGATGGTAGCGTCGTCCTGCGTGGATCTGGACGTAACCAACCCCAACAATCCGGACCGGGAGCGGGTGCTCTCGGACCCGGGGGACGTGGAGTCCCTCATCTCCACATCGTTCCGGGCCTACTACAACAACTCGGCCCAGACGAACCCCAACATTCCCACCTCCGCCATGGCGGAGACCCTGACCGGTGGGTTCTTCGACTTCAGCGTCCACGATCTCACCACCATCCCTCGGAGCCCTTGGGACAACAGCCCCCTGAACACCCGGGGAGGAACGGCCCGCTTCTCGTGGGATCGCCTCTACACGGTGATCTCCAATGTGAATGACGGGCTTCAGGCCATCGACGGCGGACTGCGCATCGAGGACTCCGCCGGTAATGACAGCACCGAGCGAGCCCGGGCCTTCGCGAAGTTCGTCCAGGGTATCTCCCACGGATTCCTGGGGAAGTTCGCGGACCAGGGCCTGATCGTAGATGAGAACACGGATCTGGAGACGCTGGACCCCACCGGATTCGTTCCGTGGCAGGAGATGGTAGCCGCCTCCCTGGAGCAGTTGGCCGAGGCCCGTGCCATCGCCCAGGCCAACACCTTCCAGATCCCGGGTTCGTCCGACTGGATCAACGGTGTACCCCTCTCCAACCAGGATCTGGTGAGGCTCATCAATACCTTTGAGGCCCGGATCCTGGCGTACTCGCCCCGGACGGTGGAAGAGCGGGACGCAGTGGACTGGGACCGGGTCATCGACCTTCTCCAGAACGGGATCCAGCAGGACTTCGGCCCCACCGGCCTGACAGGCGCCTGGGAGAACAACATGGCCCGCCTCACCGCCCGGGTCCGGGTGGCGACCCGTCCCGGTGACCACGTCCGGATGAACTATATGGCGTTGGGGCCCGGCGATGTCTCCGGCGGGTTCCAGGAGTGGTTCAACACACCGCCCGATGACCGCCGGCCCTTCCTCATGGATTCGCCGGACCGCCGGATCCAGGGCCCCGGTGGCCGGGAGGAGCGGGGTAGCTACTTCGGGTACTCCCCGGACAACATCTGGCCGGCGGCCCGGGGCACGTACCGCTGGTCCCACTACTTCTTCCACCGCTTCGGACTGGAAGACACCTGGAACACCGGCCGTCAGGTCATGATCGCCAAGGCGGAAGTGGACCTCCTCCTGGCGGAGGCCCTGATCCGACGCGGACGGGCGGAGGAGGCCGTCTCTCTCATCAACAACAGCCGGGTGGCGAACGGCCAGCTCCCCCCGGTGACCATCGACGGGCCGCCTGAGGCCGAGGACTGCGTCCCGCGGAAGTTCTCATCCGGTGCGTGTGGGAGCCTCTGGGATGCGCTTCAGCACGAGCGCAACATGGAGTTGGCGGTCACCGAGGGTGTCATGATGTGGTGGCACGCCCGAGGTGTGGGTACGCTCCGGGAAGGAACGCCCGTCCACTTCCCGGTGAACGGCGTGGAGCTGGAGAACCTTGGGCTCCCCATCTACACCTTCGGAGGTGTGGGTGGCCAGGGGGCCGCGCCGGCCCCCCAGTACCATCGCTGCCCGCCGGGATCGGCGCTGGCGCGGTGCGGGCCCTGATCGTGAGGGAATGACCCGTCCGGACCTACTCCGCTTGCTCCGGGGAGTAGGTCCGGGACCGGGTCACTTCGGTTGAATAGGAAAGAGCCCCCCGGTGGATCCGTTCCACCGGGGGGCTCTTGGTTCACCTACCGCTTACATCAGCTCATCCGGAACCGGTTCACTCCGATCCGGCATGGGGTACTTGAGCCCGGTGGCACAGTTGAAGAGAACCGCACGATCCGACGGATCCACAAGGTTGCGCTCCAGCGCCTCCTGGTAGGCGGCCAGGGTGGCGGCACCCTCGGGGCAAAGGAGAAGGCCGTCGCCGGCCGCCGCCCGGATCCGGGCCTCCTCGATGGCCTCATCGTCCACGGCGATGGCGAAGCCGTCGCTTTCACGCACCGCCTGAAGAATGAGGAAGTCACCCACCGCCGCAGGTACCCGGATCCCGGAGGCCACGGTGTGGGCGTTCTCCCAGCGCTCTGCATGCTTCTCACCTCGCTCCCAGGCCCGGACCATGGGAGCACAGCCGGTGGCCTGTACCGCAACCATCCGCGGCCGATGGGAGCCGATCCACCCGAGTTGCTCCATCTCGTCGAAGGCCTTCCACATGCCGATGAGGCCGGTTCCGCCACCGGTGGGATAGAAGATGACGTCGGGCAGCTCCCAACCGAGCTGCTGGGCAAGCTCGATCCCCATGGTCTTCTTGCCTTCGATGCGGTAGGGCTCCTTGAGGGTCGAGACATCGAACCACCCCATGGACTCCTTCCCCTTCCCCACCAGGGCGCCGCAGGCGTCGATGAGCCCATCCACCCGGAAGACCCGGGCCCCCTGAAGGGCGATCTCCCGGACGTTCACCTCCGGGGTGTCGGCGGGGCAGAAGACGAAGGTCTGTATCCCGGCCCGGGAGGCGTAGGCGGCCAGAGCGGCGCCGGCGTTCCCATTGGTGGGCATGGCGATTCGGGTGATCCCCAATTCCCTGGCCATGGAGACCGCCAGGGCAAGCCCCCGGGCCTTGAACGAGCCGGTGGGGAGCCGACCTTCGTCCTTCACCACGATCTCTCCCCGACCACCCACTCCCAGGGAGCGGGCCATGGTGGAAAGGGGGATGAGCGGAGTATCCACCTCCCCCAGGGAGACGACGTTGGCGGAGTGGCGGACCGGGAGGAGTTCCCGGTAGCGCCAGAACCCGCCGGGGCGAGCTGCCACGGCGTCCCGGTCCACCGATCGGCGCGCTGCGTCCAGGTCATACCGTACAAGGAAGGGCCGCCCCGCTTCGGACAGCCCGTGGATCCGGTCGGACTCTACCCGGGCTCCGGTGAGGGAGCACTCCAGGTGGGTCACATAGGTAGTAAATTCTCTCATACCGGCGAATATGGCGCGCCGGAAGCGCTTTCGTCAAAGCTACAGGAAGCGGCTCGTGCGCAGCTCCACTCCGGCGCTGCTTAGCGCGCTCTCCATATCCGCCAACCGGTCATCCCCCGCCTGCTCGGTGGGAACCAGGTCCAAAGCCCCACTCTGCCTCCGGATCGCCAGGATCCTGCGGGACCGGAAGGCAGCTTCCACCTGCCCCCAGCGGATCCGGTCCCGTCCCGTGGGACCTTCCACCGAGTACCCCGCCTCGTCCCAGCGGAGGGTCCGGGGACTGTCGAGCCCCGGCACCCGGCGCCAGATGAGTCGCCCTGCCGCCGGCACCCAGGTGAGGTAGACCACCAATGGCAGAAGCGCGGCGGGAACGAAGGCGCCTGCGGCGGGCCAGATACCCGTGAGCGACAGGAGGATGAGCCCCACGGAGGTGTAGGCAAGGAAGGGGAGTACCGGACGCTCCAGCGCCAGGACCCACTGGGCATGGACCAGGTCGTTCCGGGAGAGCCTGACCGTCACCTCATCGCCCTTCCTGGCACCGCTCACAGAAGATCCCCCAGTCGAGGGGGTCGGCCCAGCCGCTCCTCCAGCCTCTTCATCTGGGCCAGGAAGAGTTCGCCCGCCGCCACCGCATCCGATAGCGCGTCGTGGAGCCGGTGGTCTCCAAGCCCGTAGCGTGCCCGGGCGGCGGAGAGGCGGAAGGCGCCGGCCTCACCATCAATCTCTTCAGGCACCGCCGGGTCTGGCACCTGGCCGCCACCCATTCGCTGCCCCATGCGACGTTCCAGAGCCAGGGTATCGACCCCTGCGAAGGGGATGTTCACTCCCCACGCATGGGCCGTTGCCGCCGCCAGGAATCCAGTCTCCATGGGAAGGTGGTGCGCCACCAGGAGCCTTCCGCACGCCGCCTCGGCGAACTCCTCCAGAACCTCTCCCAACTCATGTCCCTCGCTACGCAAATCGTGGACGATTCCGTGGATCGTCTCTCCCCCGGTTCGTGCTTCCCGCAGGATGCGGTGCCGGGCCGACCCCAGGAGCAGGTCGCCCTCCACCGCCACCCACCCGAAGGCCACAATCCCGTCCGACTCGGGATCGAGCCCCGTTGTCTCCAGGTCCAAGGCCAGAAACGGAACGGTGTGAACCTCCTGGCGGACCCCCGGGCAGGGAGCCTCAAGAAGACGGCGGGCCGACCCTGGAAGCTCCCCACCTGCACTGCGGAGAAGCCCCCGCCGGCCACGATGAAGCCGGGCCAGACGCCATGCGCCCACTAATCCCCTCACGTGCCCAGGCGCCCGGTCTGGAAGCGGCGCCCCAGGTGTTCTTGCTGGGTGCGGAGGATCTGGAAGGCGTCCTTCAGATGCCGACGCTCCAGCGGCGCCAGTTCCGCCGGCGCCACCCGGGAGTCGGGACGTCCACCCTCCTCGAGCCTCCGCACCTGATGCCGTTGACGGAGGGTGGAGAAGAAGTCCAACGCCTCCCGCAGATCCGCCGCCCCCGACGCCGAGATCACCCCGTCCCGTCCCAGCCGCTCCAATCGCTCCCGGGTTCCCACCTCCGGGATCCCGGCCACCAGCGCGTGGATGCGCACCAGATCCACCAGGGGCTGAATCCCCCGCCGCTTCAGCTCCAGCGCCGGCTCCTGATCCCCGCTGCGCTCCACCACGAAGCGGCGGAAGATCCCCAAGGGCGGAGGGTTGCGCACCGCCAGGGCAGCCATCTGAGCGGCAAAGATCTCATTGTTCCGGGTGTGCTCCAGGAGCCGAGCCCTCAGGACATCGGCCGCCGATGCCCCGCGTCCCAGCCCCCGAAGGTCGAAGAGGATCCCGGCGTGGATCAGTTCCTCCAGCTCCGGCCGCCGCGTCCAGCGCAGGAACTTCCGGTCCCACCCGTCCAGTGTCCTCCGCCAGAGTGCCTCCGAAGCCATGACACTTCCGGGACACGGAGGGTATCCGGCCCGGACCAGGGCGCGAGCCACGCCCCGTCCGAGCCGGCCCCACCTGTTGCCATCCGGTCCGTGAGCAGAGGGATCGGACTCCTCCTCCGGCAGGATCAGCCCGTGATCCTGATCCGAGTGAAGGCCCATCTCCCGGCGGGCCTGGGACCCGAATACCAGCCACACCCCCTTCCGCCCCTCTTCCCGCACCTCCAGGATCCGACGGGCCAGGGCATCGGCGATCCCGGTGAGAATCCGCTCCACCTCCCACGGTCCCAGCCCGCCCCGGGCCAGGGCCAGGAAGAGCCGCTCCCGTTCCCGGGCCACCCGGATTGCCTGGAGGACGGTGGGGGCCTTTCGGATGCGGTCACCGAGGAAGACCGGGTGCAGGGCCTGCTCCCGGAGGAGATCCGAAGCACTCACCACCCCCACGACCCGCCCCTCCTCCACCAAGGGAAGATGATGGATCCCCTCCCGGACCATGGTAAGGATGGCGTCCAGTCGGCTCGCACTGGGTGGGAGGGTGATGGGATCGGCCGTCATGACCGTTCGAACCGGCGCCTCGGGAGACACACCGGCGGCCAGGACCCGGGTCCGGAGGTCCCGGTTCGTGACAATTCCCACCAATCGGTCCTCTCCCGGGTGCTCCCCCCCCTCTCCCCCGCTTACCTCGCCGGCATGGCTGCCGGACCCGGTTTCCTCGACTTCCTCCCCGTTCGTCACCAGAAGGAGGGAGGCGACCCCGGCGTTGGACATACGGATCGCAGCCCCCCGAATGGACATATCCGGATGTCCCATGACCGGAGCCCGTCCCACCAGATCTCCGCAGGGAGCCAGGAGGTCGGTCCTGGGGGCGGCGGAAGCCGGCTCAGCCTGTAGCTCCCGCAACGCACGGCCCAGACGCCGGGCCAACCCCTCGGAGAGGGCCGCTTCGAAGTCCGGCTCTCCATGGCGGAGGCGGTAGAAGGCCTCGGCAGGAAGAAGGTAGAGGAGGGTGTCTTCCACCGTGTGGGCAGATCGGGCCGTGGGGGCACCCGAGATCAGGGAGGGGGCCCCGAACACCTCCCCCTCCCCCATTCGCTGGGCCAGGTCACCCTCCGGATCCCGGAGTTCCACGGCCCCGCTCCGCACCAGGTACAGGTGAGTCGGCTCCGTCCCCGCTTGGAACACGGTCTCGCCCCGACGGTGGTAGCGGATCCGGAGTGCCCGCACCGCCGCAGACCTTCCTGCGACGGAGAGGCGGTCGAAGGGCGAGTGGAGGCCGAGGAACCGGCTGATCTCCCGGAGCTCCGGTTCCATGGCTCCGTCGTCTCCGTCAGGAGACCTCATCGGGGTGCTCCGCCACCTGGTCGAGCCGGGCCTCGATCTGCCGCCGGAGGGTGCGGCGGATTTCGGCGGCCCGATACCGCTGCGCTTCCAGGGGGGTCTCCGGATCCAGGGGAGGCACCGTGGTGGGCCGTCCGTCGTCATCCACTGCCACCATGGTGAAGTAGCACGAGTTGGTGTGGCGTCGGGTCCCTGTCTGGATGTCCTCCGCCTCTACCCGGATCCCCACCTCCATGGAGGTACGCCCGGCATAGTTGACGGAGGCTCGGAAGGTCACCAGTTCACCCACATGGATTGGCTCCCGGAAAACCACCTGGTCCACCGAAAGGGTGACGGCGTAACGCTGGGAGAAGCGGGAGGCACAGGAGAAGGCCACCCGGTCCAGGAGGTTCAGGAGTGCGCCCCCGTGGACTTTCCCACTGAAGTTGGCCATATCCGGCGTCATGAGAACTGTCATCTCGAGCCGCTGTCGTTCCCTCCTGTCCGCATCCTCCATCGTCCGCGCCCTCCAAGTCCAAGCTTCGTCTACTGCACCCCGCAGGCGGGGAATCAAAACCAGAAACGAAGGTAGGCGGGCCCCATACCCGGTGCAAAGGCCCCTGCGCCGCCCCCTCTCCCATACCGGCCGGTCGGTGGGCCACCATGGGACCCCTGCCGCCCCTTGTCCTGCCACTTCCGCGGTCCTACGCCTTGCGTTCGCCCCTTCCGCAGGTCTATAAAAAAGACCGTCAAATTCACTTTTCGGAGGCGGTATGGAACCGGAGCGAGAGGCCCTCGAGGCCTACTGGAAGAAGAACCTGACTCTCATCGTGATCCTTCTGGCCATCTGGTTCACCTTCGGGTTCATCGTACCCTACTTTCTGGGGCCCTGGCTCAACCAGTTCACCTTCCTGGGGGGTCCCCTGGGCTTCTGGGTTGCCCAGAACGGCTCCATCTACGTGTTCTGGATCCTGATCCTGGTCTACGCTCTCCAGATGAACCGGCTGGATCAGCGGTTCGGCGTGAGGGAGTGATCGTGCCATGAGCCTTCAGATCTGGATTCTCCTTGCCGTCGTTCTCACCTTCGGCCTGTACATCGGGATTGCCATCTGGGCCCGGGTCTCCACCACGAAGGGCTTCTACGTGGCAGGCCAGGGGGTGCCGCCCTTCTTCAACGGGATGGCCACCGCCGGCGACTGGATGAGCGCCGCCTCCTTCATCTCCATGTCGGGGCTCATTGCCTTTCTGGGCTTCGACGGTGCCATGTATCTGCTGGGGTGGACCGGTGGGTACGTTCTCCTGGCGGTTCTCCTGGCCCCGTACCTGAGGAAATTCGGGCGATTCACCGTTCCCGCCTTCATCGGGGACCGGTACTACTCGTCCACGGCACGGGTGGTGGCGGCCCTCTGCGCCGTGGCCGTCTCCTTCACCTATGTGGCCGGGCAGATGCGTGGGGCCGGGATCGTCTTCTCCCGCTTCCTGGAGATCCCCATCGGTTGGGGGGTTGTGGTGGGGATGGCCATGGTGGCCTTCTACGCCGTGCTCGGGGGGATGAAGGGGATCACCTACACCCAGGTGGCCCAGTACGCCATCCTAATCACCGCCTTCATCATCCCGGCGGTGGGGATCAGCCTGGAACTCACCGGGAGCCCGGTCCCCCAGGTGGCCTTCCCCCAGGTGGCGGCTCAGCTCGACCTCATCATCGAGGACCTTGGGTTCGGGGCCTACACCTCGCCCTTCACCAACCTCTCCCAGCTCGACGTCATCCTCATCACCATGGCGCTCATGTGCGGGACCGCCGGACTCCCCCACGTGATCATCCGCTTCTATACCACCCGCACCGTTCGGGGCGCGCGCTGGACCGGCGTCTTCGCCCTCTTCTTCATCGCGCTGCTCTACACCACGGCGCCTGCGGTGGCAGTCTTCGCCAAGTTCAACCTGGTGGAGACGGTGGTGGGCGAGCCCTACGAGGAGCGGCCCGAATGGTTCCGGACCTGGGAAGACACGGGACTCCTTGAGTTCAGGGACAAGAACGCCGACGGGATCATCGACTTTGCCCCCGGCGCCATGCGGGACCCGGCCAGTGACAACGAACTCTTCGTGGACCCGGACATTATTGTGCTGGCGAACCCGGAGATCGCCAACCTCCCGGACTGGGTCATCGCCATCGTGGTGGCAGGGGGACTGGCCGCCGCCCTCTCCACCGCCTCCGGACTCCTACTTGTCATCGCGTCGTCCCTCTCCCACGACATCTTCAAGACCTACATCCGGCCCAAGGCCTCGGAGCGGGAGGAACTCCTGGTGGCCCGGGGTGCCATGCTCGGTGCGGTGGCGCTGGCGGGGATCCTGGGGGTCTATCCACCCGCCTTCGTGGGGGAGGTGGTGGCCTTCGCCTTCGGACTTGCTGCCGCCTCCTTCTTCCCGGCCATCGTCCTGGGCATCTTTGATCCACGGACGACCCGGGAGGGTGCCATCACCGGCATGCTGGCGGGGATCACCTTCACCGCCTTCTACATCATCACGGTGGCGCCGGGGATCGGGATTGGATGGGACCCCTGGTTCTTCGGGATCTCGCCCCAGGGCATCGGGACGGTGGGAATGCTCCTGAGCTTCGTCCTCACCGTCGTGGTGTCGCGCCTCACGCCGCCGCCCCCCCCGGAGATCCAGGGGCTGGTGGAGCGGATCCGGTACCCTCGGGGGAGCGGCGCCGCCATCGATCACTGACGCCGGATGGCCGAAGCCCCCTCGACTTCGCCGTGGCGGCCCGGCGCGACACCACGGGAGAGATGCTGGCGTGATGGGATTCGGGAAGAAGATGGATCCGGAAGAGGAGAGGCCTGCGGAACCCGGCGCTCAGCGTCTCAGCGCCCACCGTTCGCCTGCCCTGAGGCGCCTGCGCACCGGTGGGTTTCGCCTGGCCTTCATCGGCCTCGTCGCCGGCGGTGGCCTCGCCGCCTGCGAGGATGGCAGGGAAGCGGTTCTGGAGGAGCGGGTAGGGGTCCGCATCGTGGCAGTGACCCACGGCCAGCCCGCCGATCCGTTCTGGTCCGTGGTCTCCAACGGGCTCCGGGCCGCCGGGCGGGATCTGGGAGTCCGGGTGGAGTACCAGGCGCCCTCCACATTTGACATGGTGGAGATGAGCGACCTCATCGACGCCGCCGTGGCATCCCGGCCTGCCGGGCTCATCGTGTCCCTCCCGGACCCCGACGCGCTGGAGGGCTCGGTGCGTCGGGCCGTGGCCGCCGGGATCCCCGTCATCTCCATCAACTCCGGGAGCGAGCGGGCCGCCGACCTGGGGGTCCGGGCCCATGTGGGCCAGACGGAGTACGAGGCGGGGTTCGGCGCCGGCGAGCGGATGGCGGACGCCGGGGTCCGGAGCGCCGTCTGCGTGAACCAGGAGGTGGGGAATCTGGCCCTGGACCTGCGCTGCCGGGGATTCACCGATGCCCTGGCCGCCGCCGGTGCCCGTGCCCGGATCCTGGCGGTGGAGCTGGCGGACCCGGAGGGAACCCGTCAGCGCATCGCCGCCGAACTCAGGGGCGACGCCGGAGTGGACGGGCTCCTCACCCTGGCCACCATCGCCGCCGAACCCATGCTCCAGGCGCTGGACGAGACCGGAGCCCACGACCGGGTCCTGGCCGCCACCTTCGACCTCTCCCCCGAGGTCCTGGCCGCGGTGGAGGAAGGACGTCTGGCCTTCGCCATCGACCAGCAGCAGTTCCTCCAGGGGTACCTGCCGGTGGTCTTCCTGGTGCAGCTCCTGGAGACGGGGACCATGCCCGGCGGCGGTGAGGTAGTCCGTACCGGCCCGGGGTTCGTGACCCAGGACGACGCCCGGTCCGTGATGGAGTTCACCCGGCAGGGGGTGCGGTGAAGCTTCTCCGCCGACCGGAGCTCGCCGCCGTGGGCGGTGCCGTTCTGGTGTGGGGAGTCTTCGCCGGAGTGGCGGGAGGCGCCTTCACCTCCTCGGAGGCTACCGCCGCCTGGCTCAACGCCTCGGCCCCCCTGGGGATCCTGGCGGTGGCAGTGGCGCTCCTCATGATCGCCGGGGAGTTCGACCTCTCTGTGGGATCGCTCATGGGGGCGGCGGGGATGTTCCTCATGGTTCTGGTGGGCCCCATGGAGTGGTCCCTCTGGGCGGCGGTGGTCGCCACCTTTCTCTTCTCTGTCCTGGTGGGGGTAGCCAACGGCCTCCTGGTGGTGCGCACCGGGCTCCCGTCGTTCATTGTGACGCTGGCCGCCCTCTTCATCCTCCGGGGGCTGGCGGTGGGGGGAAGCCGGGCCGCCACCGGGCGCACCCAGCTCGGAGGGATTCGGGAGGTGGAGGGGTTCGAGAGCGCCCGCCTCCTCCTGGCATCCACCCCCGTGGGCTCGGTGCGGGCCGCCGTCCTCTGGTGGCTGGGTTGCGCGCTTGTGGGGATGTGGGTCCTTCGCCGCACCGTCTTCGGAAACTGGATCCTGGCCACCGGCGGCGACCGGGAAGCGGCCCGGAACAGCGGGGTCCCGGTGGACCGGGTCCGGGTCATCCTCTTCGCCGTCACGGCGGCGGCGGCATGCCTGGTGGCGGTGATCCAGGCGGTTCAATTCGGGGGCGCCGACGCCCTCCGGGGTCAGCTCTTCGAATTCCGCGCCATCATCGCCGTGGTCATCGGGGGGACGCTTCTCACCGGCGGGTACGGCTCGGTGCTGGGAGCGGTCTTCGGCGCCGTCATCTTCGGGATGGTGCAGCAGGGGCTCGTCATCACCGGGGTGGACGCGGACTGGTTCCAGGTCTTCTTGGGCTTCATGCTCCTGGCGGCGGTCCTCTTCAACCAGGTGGCGCGGCGGCGTCTGGCGGGGGCGGCATGACGGGGGAGCGGCAGCCACCGCCGGAGGTACCAGGAGACGAGGGCGAACCACCCATCCTCGAAGCCCGCGCCCTCTCACGGCGTTTCGGGCGGGTGGTTGCGCTGGACGGGGTGGACCTGGCGGTGCACAAAGGCGCCGTCACCTGTGTCCTGGGCGACAACGGCGCCGGAAAGTCCACCCTGATTCGGATCCTCTCTGGGGTGCACCGCCCAACCGGGGGCACTCTCCTCCTGGACGGCCATCCCGTAGAGATCCCCTCTCCCCGGGAGGCCCGTCGTCTCGGCGTAGCAACCGTTCACCAGAATCTCGGCATCGTACCCCTCATGAGCATCTGGCGAAACTTCGTACTGGGCGCCGAGCCCACCCGGGGATGGGGGCCGCTGCGCCGGCTGGACCGGGAGCGGGCCCGGGATGAGGCCACGACGGAGCTGGCCCGGATGGGGATCACGGTTCGGGACCCGGACGAACCGGTGGGCGTTCTCTCCGGTGGCGAACGGCAGAGCCTGGCCATCGCCCGGGCCCTCCACCAGGGCGCCCGGGTCCTGATCCTCGACGAACCCACGGCGGCGCTGGGCGTCCGTCAGTCGGCCCTGGTCCTGGACCGGGTGCTTCGGGCCCGGGAGCGGGGGACGGCGGTGATCCTCATCACCCACAACCCGGAGCACGCGCTGGAGGTGGGTGACCGGTTCGTGGTCCTCACCCGGGGGCGGGTGGCGGCCAGGAGGGAGCGAGGCGCCACGGATCGGGCCGAGCTCTCGGCCCTCATGCGGGGGCAGCCGCCTCAGACGGGGACCTCCGGGTTGCCGGCTTCCGAGACGCAGCCCTCCGCCGCGAAGTCAATTTCAAACCAAGGTCCCGACTGATGGGAAAGATGACGCGACGGGACTTCCTGAGACTCGCCGGTGGCGTAGGCCTCTCCGTCCCCATGGCCATGCGCCTTCCCACACCTCTCATGGGAGCCGCCGGGCTCTCTCCCCTCCTGACCGCCTGCGGCGGGGAGGGCGATCCCCTGGTCTCCCCCCACCACAACGGCAACGGTACACGCTTCCCCCTGCGCCTGCCGGAGGCGGTGGGGGTGGGAGATCTCCGCTTCACCGCCGCCCCCACTGAGTGGGATCTGGGCGGGGGGCTCCGTGCCCCGGTCTGGGCGCTGAACGATCAGGTTCCCTCTCCACTGCTCCGGGCACGCCGAGGGGACCGCTTCCGGGCCGTGATGGAGAATGGAATCCCCCACGACCTGATCCTCCACTGGCACGGATTGGCGCCCCCGGACGACATGGACGGACACCCGCGCTTCGCCGTGGCCCCCGGTGGATCGTACCGCTACGACTTCACGGTGGATGACCGGGCAGGCACCTACTGGTACCATTCCCACACCCATGAGCACACCGGAGAGCAGACCTACCGGGGCATCGCCGGTCTCCTCCTGGTGACCGATGACGAGGAAGAGGCGCTGGGGCTCCCGGGAGGCCACCGGGAGATCCCCCTGATCCTCCAGGATCGACGGGTGGACGCGGACGGTATCCCCTTCTTCCAACCCTTCGGTCCCGCCTTCATGGCCGGCTACATGGGGACCCAGGCCCTGGGAAACGGCGTCCGGGATCCCTACCTGGAGGTGGACACCGGCCTCTATCGCTTCCGGATCCTCAACGGATCCAACGCCCGCATCTTCCGCCTGGGCCTCTCCGACGACACGCCCTTCCTCCTCATCGGCAATGATGGCGGGCTCCTCCCGGCCCCCCGCACCGTAAGCGCCGTGGACATCGCCCCGGCGGAGCGGGTGGACCTCCTGGTGGACCTCCGCTCCCACCCTGTGGGCCGGCGGGTCATGCTCCGCTCCCTCCCCTTCACCCTCTCCGGGGGGATGGGCTTCATGGGCGGCCAGAACCTGCAGGGCGAGCCGCTTGCGCTCCTGGAACTACGGGTGGCCCGGGAGGTGGACGATGCCACGCCCCTCCCCGCTGCCCTCCCCCCGGTGGAGCTCCCGGACCCGGAGCGGGCGGTGCGGGAACGGACCTTCCGCTTCGACTCCCGGATGATGAACCACTTCATCAACGGCCGGCACTTCGAGATGGAACGGATCGACGAACGGGTCCCCTTCGGCGAGACCGAGATCTGGTCGTTCGTGAACGAGAGCGGGCTTCCCCACCCCGTCCACCTCCACGCCACCCACTTCCGGGTCCTCTCGCGGAGCGGGGGGCGGGGGCGGGTGTTCCCGTGGGAAGAAGGGCGGAAGGACACGGTCCTCATGCAGGGCTTCGAGACGATCAGGGTGGCGGTGCGCTTCACGGCGCATCGCGGCCTCTACCTCCTCCACTGCCACAACCTGGAGCACGAGGATCTGGGGATGATGGCCAACATCCTGGTGGAATGACCATGCGTGTTCCTCTTCGCTTCCCCTTCCTTGGTCCCCTCCGGTCCATTAGCGGACTTCCCTCTATCGGAGTCTTTCGCTCAATCAGGGCCTCTCGCTCGATCAGGGCCTTTCGCTCGATCCCACCGCTAGCCCTTCTCACCACCCTCACGGTCCTGACCCTGGCGGGGAGCATGGAAGAGGCTTCGGCCGCCGTCCAGGAGGTGGGGACCCCCGCCGCCCAGGAGGTCCGAACGGGTACCGTTCAGGAGTTTGAGACGGGCACCGCTCCGGAGATCCGGACGTCCGCACCCCAGGAGGCATGGCAGACGGAGGGGTGGGAGGCCCTCTCGCAGCGGGCCGAGATCATCCGCACTCCTCGCGGGATCCCCCATATCCGGGCCCAGGATACCGGCGCCGCCGGCTTCGCCTTGGGGTGGGTGCAGATGGAGGACTACGGCCCCCGGGTGGTGGAACTCCTCCTCTCCGCCAGGGGCGAGACGGCCCGGCACTTCGGTCCTGGCGCCGGCGAGGGGCGCGTGACGTCCGACGCCCGGGCACACCGGACGCTGACCCGGGCCCGGGAGGCCTTCCCCACCCTCCCGGCGGATCTGCAGGCCATTTACGACGGGTTTGCCCTGGCGGTGAACCGCTGGCTCGAGCTCCATCCGGAGGATGGCCCCCCGGCCCTCGTCCCCGACTTCAGGGGGTATCATGTGCTGGCTCGGGACATCCCCGGCCCGGCGTGGGGGCTCGGGGAGCGCTATGTGGCACGGAGAGGGAGGGCCTCGGCGTCCGGGTTCGAGGATGCGTCGGGAGATCCCCCCGCCTGGAATGACCGGGCTGATGCCACCGGCTGGAGTGAATCCGGTGATGCTTCCGATTCGGATCCCTGGACGGACGCCTCGGTCTGGGCCGAAGCCGGCTCCAATACCTGGGCCCTGGCCCCGGAGCGGACCACCTCGGGCCACGCCATTCTCATGCGAAATCCCCACCTCTCGTGGACCGCCGGGTACTACGAAGCCCACCTCCGCATCGACGGCGACCTGGACTTCTATGGGGATTTCCGTATCGGCGGCCCCTTCAGCGTCATCGGCGGATGGAACGCCCGGCTCGGATGGTCCACCACCAACAACAACCCGGAACTCTCCGATCTGTACCTCCTCACTCCAGACCCGGAGCGTCCCGGGCACATTCTCTGGGATGGGGGTTCAGTGGCACTGGAGGTGGGTCGCTACCCGGTGGAGGTCTGGAGCGATGACCGCCTCGAGACCCGGACCGTGGAGATCCTCGAGAGTCCCCTGGGACCGGTAGTCCACGAGGGGGAGGAAGGCATCCTGGTGGTCCGTACCGCCGGGGACGGCAATCCCCACCTGGGGCGTCAGTTCCTGGCCATGATGCGGGCCGCAGCTCTTGATGAGTGGCTCGACGCCATGAGGATGCAGGACCGGACCCAGTCCAACTTCACCTACGCCGACGCCGACGGGAACATCTTCTACGTCTGGAACGCCATGCACCCGGTGCGGCCCCACCCCTTCGG
>SKJY01000295.1 GCA_007121775.1 Gemmatimonadota bacterium | reverse complement strand
CCCTTCGTGGGCGGCCTGGTGGCGCTGGGGGTCTGGGGAGTCCCGTATCTGGCCGGAGAGCTCACGGGGATCGTCCGCCGGGCTCCCCAGGCGCTGGAGCGACTCATCTCCTTCGCGGAGGGGCTGGAAGAACGGTTCGCCGCCATCCAGATCCCCGGGGTCGACGGTGCCCAGTGGCTGGCTCGCCTCGGTGAGTTGGATGCGGATGATGTGGTGGAGTTCGTGGAGGAGCGCCAGGAGCTGATCTGGGATTGGCTCCGGGAGGGGGCGCTTGGGCTCGGACGGGGGATCGGCGCGGCCCTCTCCATCCTGGGGTACCTGGTCCTCGCCCCCATCCTCACCTTCTACCTCCTGCGGGACTACGACCGTCTGGCCCACAAGGTCGGGGAATTCATTCCGCCCACCAAGGAGGGCATCCGGTGGGGGCTGCGGGAGTACGACCGCCTCCTCTCGGCGTATCTCCGGGGGCAGGTCATGGTATCCCTGACGGTGGGCGCCATGACCACCGTAGGGCTCCTCATCGTCCAGTTTCCCTACGCCTTCTTCCTGGGGGCGGTAGTGGCGGTGTTCAATGTGGTTCCGTACCTGGGGCTCGTCCTGAGCCTCATCCCGGCGGTGGCCATTGCCCTGGCCAGCGGAGACCCCTTCATCTCGCTGGTCAAGATGGGGGTGGTGTACACCATCGCCCAGTCGCTGGAGAGCGGGGTGGTGAGCCCCCGGATCGTGGGGGACTCTACGGGGTTGCACCCGGTCTGGATCCTCCTGGCCATCGCCGTGAGCGGTTTCTTCTTCGGCTTTCTCGGGCTTCTCATCGCCGTCCCGGTTGCCGTGGGAGTGAAGCTTCTCCTTGGGGTGGCGGCGGCCCGGTATCGCGCTTCGTCCCTCTTCCACAAGGTGAAGGCAGACGAAACCGGGGAGGAAGGCGCCGCCTGACCGCATGGTCCATCGGGGTGGCCCGGGGGCGGTTGCTCGGCGGGGGGCATTGTTTATCGTTCGAAGGTCGTCCGTCCCCCCTCGGGACGTGCGGCTCCAAGCGGTCTGCACGGCCGCATACGGTTTTTTCCGAAACCCAGCGAACAGGCATCATGACGAAGGACATAAAAGACATCACCATCATTGGCGGCGGGCCCACCGGGCTCTTCGCCGCGTTCTATGGAGGAATGCGGGGGAAGAGCGTCCGCATCGTCGACTCCCTGCCGGAGTTGGGCGGACAGCTCATGGCCCTGTATCCGGAGAAGTACATCTACGATGTGGGTGGCTTCCCCAAGGTCCTGGCCAAGGACCTGGCCCTGGATCTCATTGCCCAGGCCATGCAGTTCGATCCGGAGGTGATCCTGGATGAGGAGGTTCGGGAGATCCGCCATGAGCAGGACTCCGAGGTCATCACCCTGGTTTGTCGCAGCGGGGAATACCGGACCCGGGCTGTGGTCATCGCCGGGGGGAAGGGCGCCTTCGAGCCGCAGAAGCTGAAGGTGCCGGGCTACGATGACTTCCTCCACAAGGGTGTCTACTACGCCGTGAAGGACCCGGAGGAGTTCGCCGGGAAGCGGATCGTGGTGGTGGGCGGCGGCGACTCGGCGCTGGATTGGGCCCTCATCCTCAAGGGCAAGGCGGAGCGGCTGGTGCTGGTGCACCGCCGGGACGGGTTCCGGGCCCACGAGAACTCGGTGACCCAGCTCCGGGAGGCCGAGGAGCGCGGTGAGGTGGAGGTTCGCCTCTTCCACGAGGTCTCCGAGATCTCGGGGAACGGGCGGGTGGAAGCGGTCACCCTCTTCGACAACCGCACCGACGATCGGACCCTCATGGAGGCGGACGCCGTCCTCACCTTCTTGGGCTTCAAGCCCGACCTGGGCCCCATCAAGAACTGGGGTCTCGAGGTGCAACGGAACCGCATCGCCGTGACGCCGCTCATGGAGACGAACCTTCCGGGGGTCTACGGTGCCGGCGACATCGTGGACTACGAGGGGAAGCTGGACCTCATCGCCAGCGGGTTCTCGGAGGCCGCCATCGCCGTGAACAACGCTGTGCGCTACGTGGATCCCTCGGCCCGGGTGAATCCAGGCCATTCCACCAACATGAAGGTGTTCAAATGACTGAAGTGAGCGAAGACAGGATCGAGAACGTGGTCATCATCGGATCGGGTCCCGCCGGGTGGACGGCCGCCGTGTACGCGTCCCGGGCGCGGCTTGATCCCCTGGTCTTCGAAGGCGCCCCTAGTCGTGAGATGATCCCCGGCGGCCAGCTCATGTTCACCACCGAGGTGGAGAACTACCCGGGCTTCCCTGAGGGCATTGATGGGCAGGAGCTCATGATGTCCATGCGGAAGCAGGCGGAGCGCTTCGACACCCGGATTCTCACCGAGGACATCGTGGAGGTGGACGCATCCGGTCGCCCCTTCATCCTCCGTTCATCGGAGGGCCGTACCATTCGGGCCCGCACCGTCATCGTGGCCACCGGCGCTCGGGCCAACTGGCTCGGCCTGGAGAATGAGCAGCGCCTGGCCCACTCCGGTGGCGGGGTGTCGGCCTGCGCCGTTTGTGACGGCGCCCTTCCCGCCTTCCGAGACCAGGTGCTGGCGGTGGTGGGTGGCGGCGACAGTGCCATGGAAGAGGCTACCTACCTGACCAAGTTCGCCAAGGAGGTCCTCATCATTCATCGCCGAGACGCCTTCCGGGCGTCGCCCATCATGGCCGAACGGGCGCTGGACAACCCGAAGATCAAGGTGGCGTGGAACTCGACCGTGACCGAGGTCCTGGGCGACGACTTCATCACCGGACTCCGCCTCAAGGATACCCACACCGGCGAGGAGCGGGAGGTGGAGGTGGGAGGGCTCTTCCTGGCCATCGGGCACACCCCCAACACGGCCTTCCTTCGGGGCGTCGTGGAGCTGGACGAGGCCGGGTACATCCGCACCCACACCAACTGGCGGACCGCCACCTCTGTAGAGGGGATCTTCGCTGCCGGGGACGTGATGGACGACTACTTCCGGCAGGCCGTCACCGCGGCCGGAACCGGTTGCATGGCGGCGCTCGAGGCGGAGCGCTATCTGGCCCACGGGCACCCGACGGATCCCGGTGTCGACGTGTCGGCCGAAGCGGTGGCGGCGGGCGACTGAGCGAGGAAGGAGGTCACTCCAGCTCGGTCTCGTCTCCCCTCAAGCGGGCGGGGTCGAGTTCTAGTTCGGGGAGAGCGAGACGGCGGATCCAGGGTTCCTGGTCCGCCGTCTTGTCCGTTGGGGCCGCCAGGACCTGACCCCGTACCACCTGGCCTCGGGCTCGGATGGCCGCAACATCGATCCCAAGATAGTGGTCGGGGAATCCCTCAAGGGCCCGGAGCGCTTTGCCGATCTGAGCCTGGATCCCATGGGTGTTGTTGCGCTGTACGTGGACCCAGGCGCTGGCCCAGAGGATGAGTCCGTGGTAGAAGGCGCTCCCCGTCTCCCGCCAGGGACCTTCCAGGACCTCGTGGCTCTCCCAGAATTCCGCTTCGTTGAAGAGCTGGACAAAGCGGCGGAGCGGTTCCGGGAACAGCGTCATGGATGGTGCAGGGTCAACCAAGGAGGCGCCCGCCGTCCACCACGATCACCTCCCCGGTGATGAAGGGGGACCGATCCAGGAAGAGGACGGTCCGGACCACGTCTTCCGGTGAGCCCAGGGTGCCCAGCGCCGCCCGGGAGCGGGAGCGCTCGCGCTCGTCCTCGTCGTAGTCATCGGGCGGAAGCACCGAGCCGGGGGCGATGGCGTTCACTCGGACCCGGGGAGCCATGGCCCGAGCCATGACCCGGGTGAGGTGGAGGAGGCCGGCCTTGGAGACGGCGTGATGGGGATAGTCGACCCAGGGCTGGAAGGCCGAGAGGTCCACCAGGTTCACCACGCAACCCCGGGCAGTGGTGAGGAGGTCGGCAGTGGCCTTCACCATGAGGAAGGGCCCCTTCAGATTCACCTCCATGACCCGGTCCCACTCCTCCTCCTCCACATCCATAAGAGGCTTGCGCGGGAAGATGGAGGCATTGTTCACCAGGAGGTCCAGGCGGCCGAACTCGTCGCGAACCCGGTGGGCCACCGCTTCTACCTCACCGGACCGGGACACGTCGCCCCGGGCCACCACGCAGTGTCGGCCACCGTCCCGGATCTGGCGGGAGACGGCGAGGGCCTCGGCTTCAGAGCTACGGTAATTGACCACCACATCATATCCGGCTTCGGCGAGGCCCAGGGAGATGGCCCGGCCGATGCGCACCGCGCCTCCAGTTACCAGGGCGACCTTGCTCATGGGTGGGGAGCTCATGGGATATCCGGGACGGGAGAGGGGGGCGCACCGCCTTCCTCACAGGCGGGGAATCGGCCGCAGGCGGGACTGCCCCGATCTTCAAGGAGACGGCCGCACCCGGCGCAGGCAGAATCAGAACAGTGCATGGTGTTAGGATATACCGGTGCGGAAACGAGGAAAACCCTTCCGGCGAAACGACACCTCGGGCGCAGGCAACATCTCCCGAGCAACCCAGAGTGACACCCCCAACCGAATGGAGCAGAGGACCGAGATGACGCTCAAGACTGAAGGGACTCCAGGTAACGGACGGTTCCACGGCACCGTAGCCGTGGTGACAGGGAGCACCCGAGGCATCGGCCGGGCTGTTGCCGAGGCCCTGGTCCGGGAGGGAGGTCGGGTCATGGTGTCTAGCCGACGGAGCGAGGCCGTGGACGAGACGGTGGCGACACTTCAGGGCCTGAGTACGGGAGCGGTGGCCGGCCAGGTGTGCGATGTCCGGGACCCTGCGGCTTGTCATGCCCTGGTAGAGGCAGCGGTGGAGCGGTTCGGCGGCCTGGACGTCCTGGTCAACAACGCCGGCCTGGGACGCTTCGCCACCATCCAGGAGATGGAGCCCGAGATCTGGGACGTGCAGATCCGGACGAACCTGGATGCCGTATTCCACTGCTCCCGGGCCGCCATCCCCCACTTGAGGGCTCGGGGAGGCGGGTGGATCTTCAACATCGGTTCGCTGGCGGGCCGGAACGCCTTCTCCGGTGGCGTTGCGTACAATGCCTCCAAGTGGGGGCTGCTGGGAATGACCGAGGCCATGATGCTGGATCTGCGTCATGAAGGGATCAGGGTCTCGTGCATCATGCCCGGGAGTGTGAATACCCACTTCTTCGAGGGAGGGCCCCACCCTGAGCACGACTGGAAGCTCCAGTCGGAAGACATCGCCCAGGTGATCACGGACCTCATGTCGTTCCCGGATCGGGCACTCCCCAGCAAGGTGGAGATCCGCCCCAGCCGCCCGCCGAAGCGTTGAGGTGCTCACACCGGGTCGGCGAGATGACCTGTACAGTGCTGGGGATACTCTTTGGGCCAATGAAGTACAGGCTAGAGCGGGATCTTCCCGGGGCCGGGATAGGGCGGTGACCCGGACCCCCTCATACAGGATGAACCACGGAGAGACAGATGGCAGACGACGTCCGGATCGAGCGCGATTCCATGGGGGAGGTGCGGGTCCCCGCTTCGGCCCTCTACGGGGCCCAGACCCAGCGGGCTGTTGAGAACTTTCCTATCAGCGGCCAGGGCTTCGGCCGGGCTATGATCCACGCGCTGGGGGTGGTGAAGGCCTCGGCGGCTCGGGCCAACGGGGAACTGGGCAACCTCCCGGCGACCGTGGCCGAGGCCATTGCCGAGGCTGCGGACCAGGTTTCTACCGGGCAGTGGGACGCTGAGTTTCCGGTGGATGTCTACCAGACAGGCTCCGGCACCTCCACCAACATGAACGCCAATGAGGTGGTGGCCGCACTGGCGAACCGGATCCTTGACGACGGCGAGACCCGGATTCACCCCAACGACCATGTGAACTTTGGCCAGTCGTCCAACGACGTGATCCCCACCACGATCCATGTGGCATGCCGGGTGGCGCTGGAGAAAGACCTGATCCCGGCTCTTGAGGGGATGGCCGAGGCCATGGAGGCCAAGGCCAAGGAGTTCGACGGTGTGGTGAAGTCGGGGCGCACTCACCTCATGGACGCCACTCCGGTTCGCTTGGGTCAGGAGTTCGGTGGGTACGCCACCCAACTCCGCAAGGGCATTGTCCGGATTCGCGGAGCCTCGGCGGAGTTGGCCGAACTTCCCCTGGGCGGGACCGCCACCGGGACCGGGATCAACACCCACCCCGAATTCGCCCAGCGCACCATCCTCCGGATCAGCGCCCTCACCGGTCTTGAGTTCCACGAGGCGGAGGATCACTTCGAGGCACAGGGAGCCAGGGACGGTCTGGTTCAGGCCCACGCCGCCCTGAACACCGTGGCGGTATCGCTGACCAAGATCGCCGATGACATCCGGTGGCTGGCGTCCGGACCCACCTCCGGCATCCACGAGATCTCGCTCCCTGCCGTCCAGCCCGGGAGCTCCATCATGCCGGGGAAGGTCAATCCGGTGCTCTCCGAGGCCCTGATGATGGTGGCGGCGCGAGTGGCGGGGAACCATACCACCATCACCGTGGCCGGAAGCCGCGGGAACTTCGAGTTGAATGTCATGATGCCGGTCATGGCCCACGCCTTCCTGGAGTCGGTCCTCCTGCTGGCCAACGGGACCCGGGCCTTCACCGGAAAGTGCCTGGTGGGGATCAAGGCCAACGAGGAGCGGGCTCGGCAACTCCTCCTTCGGAACCCGGCCATCGCCACGGCGCTGAACCTGGATATCGGCTACGATCGCGCCGCCGAGGTGGCCAAGCGGTCGGCGGCGGAGGGGCGGTCAGTCCGGGAGGTGGTGCTGGAGATGGGCTTCCTGGACGAATCGCGGGTCGACGAGGCGCTGGACGTCCGGGGGATGACGGAGCCGGGCTTCCCAGGGAAGGGAGGCGGGGCGTGAGCGGTGGGCCGGATGCCCCCCCCATGGGGGATCGTGTAGATGAGCTCGGTGCCCACGTCTCGGTGGCTGGAGGGGTTCAGACGGCGCCCGGTCGCGCCCGGGATATCGGGTCGGTGAATCTTCAACTCTTCACCAAGCAGCCGAATCGTTGGGCTGAACCTGAGCTGGCGCCGGACAAGGTGGAGGCCTTTCACCAGGGGCGAACCCAGGACGGGATCCAGGTGGCAGGGGCCCACGATTCCTACCTCATCAACCTCTCCTCGCCGAAGGAGGATCTCTGGAACCGCTCGCTGGCTTCGTTTACGGCGGAACTCACTCGCTGCGCGGCGCTGGGGTTGGACTTCCTGGTGACCCACCCGGGCAACGCCACCGATGGCGACCACCAGAGTGGGCTCGCTCGGAACGCCGAAGGGGTGACCCGGGCCCTGGAGGCGGTGGGAGGGGAGACTCGCGTGCTCCTGGAGATCACCGCCGGATCCGGGACCTCCGTAGGGGCATCCTTCGAGTCCCTTGCCGCCATCATCGACGGCATCCCGTCAGAGCTGCGGGAACGGGTGGGGGTCTGCTTCGACACCTGCCACGCGTACTCTGCCGGGTACGATCTGGTGGAAGATTACGAGGGGGTGTGGGCACAGTTCGAGGATGTGCTGGGACTTGAGCGTCTCGGCCTCTTTCACCTGAACGACAGCCAACACCCCTTCGGTTCCCGGAAGGACCGCCATGAGCATATCGGGAAGGGGTCGTTGGGCGAGGAGCCTTTCCGCCGGATCATGACGGACTCGCGCTTCACGGCGATCCCGAAGATCCTGGAAACCCCCAAAGGCGACGACATGGTCACGCTGGACCGGGAGAACCTGGCCCGGCTGCGGTCCTACCGGGGGTAGCCCGTCCTGTGGGGGAGGGGGGGCTTTACTCCCGGCGCCACCTGCCGATACCTTAAAGCACGGCGTATCGGAGGGCTTACTTATTGAGCCAACACAAGTGAAGCCGGGACTGACTCCGGCGGCTGCCGTCCCGCCCTGAGAGGGGACTTCGAAGGTTGCCGGGAGGTCACCATCTGTTTAACCCGGGCTTCAATAGACCCCCTCCGGTGCGTCTCGGGG
>SKJY01000325.1 GCA_007121775.1 Gemmatimonadota bacterium | reverse complement strand
GGCTCCGGGGCGTGGGCCGACGACGGGATCGTGCAGCAGGGGGTGCGGGCCCTCAAGGCGGAGTGCCCGGAACTCCTGGTCATGACCGATGTCTGCCTCTGCGAGTACACCTCCCACGGCCACTGCGGACTCCTCCATGGGGAGGCGATCCTCAACGATCCCACCCTTGAACTCCTGGCGCGCACGGCGGTGAGCCACGCCCGGGCGGGTGCAGATATTGTGGCTCCGTCCGATATGATGGATGGGAGGGTGCTCGCGATCCGGGAAGCGCTGGACGGCGCCGGATACCGGGAGACGCCCATCCTCAGTTACGCAGCCAAGTATGCCTCGGCGTTCTACGGGCCCTTCCGGGACGCCGCCGACTCCACCCCGTCATTCGGGGATCGGCGGGGATACCAGATGGATCCGGCAAACGCCGCGGAGGCCATCCGGGAGGTGTGGGCCGACCTGGAGCAGGGGGCAGACCTGCTCATGGTGAAGCCGGCCCTGGCCTACCTGGACATCATCCATCGCGTGAAGGCCGAGACGGGAGTTCCGCTGGCGGCCTACCACGTGTCCGGGGAGTACGCACAGATCATGGCGGCCGCCCGCCTGGGCTGGCTGGACGAGGCCGCCGCCATGACCGAGGCCCTCTTGAGCATCCGGAGGGCCGGCGCCGACCTGGTGGTCTCCTACTGGGCCCTGGAGTTCGCCCGCCGCTATCACGGGGGGTGACCGACGGGGGCTGCCGGTGCGCACCCCTGAACGAAGGAGTCCCCATGATCACCCGGATTGCTCCGGCCCTCCTCCTGGCCTTCATCCTGGCTCCGGTATCGTCGGGGTCGGCACAGGAACCCGGCGAACGGACCCACACGGTTCGCGCCGGCGAGACCCTCTCCGGCATCGCCTCCGCCCAACTCGGTTCGGCGGAGCTCTGGCAGCGGATCTGGGAGGCGAATCGCCCGTCGGTGTCCAACCCCCACCTCATCCATCCGGGACTTCGCCTCCGCATCCCCGGCGCTCCGGGAGCCGGAGACGCTGCGACGGCCCGGGTCACCGGGTTCGGGCTCCCTGGCGGTGAAACGGCGGCGGCATCGCCCGCCGGTCCCGATGATGAGCGTCGGGCGCTCCTCCGCAGCCGCCCCTTCACGGCGCTGGAGGCACCTCCCTCCGGTGACGCCAGGACCGTCTTCCACGGTTCCATGCGCGCCTCGGCCTCCCGCTCCGATGACCGTCCCGGGGTCCTCATCTCGCTGCCGGAAGACCGCACCGCTCTGTCGGTTTCGGCCATGCAGGCCGCCGCCTGGATCCACCCGCCGGCGCGGGAGGAGCCGGGGGTCGCCCGGATCCGCGGATTCGTCGGTGACCGGCAACTGCGGGTGGAGCGGACGACGGTCCAGATGTACGATGAGGTGGAGTTGGTGTTGGAGGAGGGTGCTTCGGTGGTGGTGGGTGACCTCTTGGTGGCCTATTTTCCATTGGAGCGGATCCGGGATTGGGGTCGGGTGATGGCGCCCTCGGGGCTCATCCGGGTGGTCCGCCTCACCGACGGTGGCGCTGTGGGACAGGCCGTGAACGCCTTCGATCGCTTGGCCCTGGGGCACATGCTCTTCCCCTGTGATGCTGCCGCATTGCCCAAGGGAATCCACGCCGAGGCCACCGACCGGGAGCTCCGCGGAACACTGGTGGGTTTCCGGGAGCGCAAGGAGATTTATCTTCCAGGGGATCAGGCCTTCCTTGACCTGGGCCGTGAGCACGGTGTCGGGGTGGGCGACGAATTCGTCGGAGTGGTCGGAAACCGGGAAGAATGGGACGAACGGATCGTAGGGAGATTCCAGGTGATTCGTGTGGACGAGACGCACGCGACGGTGCGGCTTCGCTCTGCCGAATCCCCCAGCGCCATTCGTGCAGGGCTCGAGCTCTCGCTCTCCCACACCATGCCCTGACCCCGGAGAGGGGGGAGGACGGATCGGCGTGATCCACCTCGTCCCCCTCCTCATCTACGCCGTCGCCCTCCTCCTCTGGATCCGGCTCCTCCTGAAGGGAGCCGAGGTCCAGGATCCGGCGGTGCCCGCCGGGATCACCGGGCTGGGCGTGGTGCTCCACGCCGTCGCCCTGGGGTCGTTCTGGACCCAGTTCGGCGAACTCCCCCTGGTGGGTCCGGGAGCCGCGCTTTCGTCACTTGCGTTCGTGGGCGGCCTGGCCCTGGTGGCCACCCTCCCTTTAAGGGACGTGGGGAGGGTGGCCATCGCCCTCCTCCCGGTGATCATGGTCATGCAGGGGGTGGCCCTCATCCTGGGGGTCCGGCCGTCGGATCAGGCACTGGACTTCCAGGGCGCCGGCTTCGTCCTCCACGTGAGCTTCGCCTTTCTGGGCTACCAGGGGCTGGCGCTGGCCTTCGCCGCCGGACTTCTCTACCTCATCCAGCATCATGAGCTGAAGGAGAAGCGCCTCGGTCGCTTCTTCCACTTCATCCCCCCTCTGGCCACCCTGGATACGTTGGGGCGGGTGGGGGTGTGGGGCGGATTCGGGGCGCTCACCGTGGCGCTCCTCCTCGGGTGGGCCTGGACGGTGGAGCACCGGGGCTCTCTTGAGGTCTACGACCCCAAGGTCATGTGGGCCGTCCTGAGCTGGTTCGTCTTCCTCGGGATCCTGGCTGCTCGGGGCGGTGGTGGGCGCAATGACTACCGGGGAGCGGTGGCGGCGGTGGTGGGCTTCGGGATCGTCATCGGTACCTACCTCATCATCCGCATCACCCTTGGCGGTACGGGGCTCTTCCTGTGACCCTCGCCGTCGTCGGGATCAGCCATCACACCGCCCCGGTGGAGGTGAGGGAGCGCATGGCCTTCGCCCCTTCCGAGGCGTCCCAGGCCCTCATGACCCTCCGGCACGAGGCGGGGGTGGAGGAAGCCGTCCTCCTCTCCACCTGCAACCGTACCGAGGTATACCTCTTCCCCGCCGAGCGCATCGAGGTGGTGCAGGCGTGGGAGGGGCTCCTGGAGGCCAAGGCCGGTCGGCTCGAGCGCCGTATCCGCGACTACCTCTTCGAGCAGCGGGGCGACGGGGTGGTCCGCCACCTCTTCCAGGTTTCGGCGGGGCTCGACTCGCTGGTCACCGGGGAGGCCGAGATCCAGGGGCAGGTCCGGGAGGCGTATGAGCGGGCGGTGGGGATGCCGGTGGATCCTCCCCTGGCGGGGCCGGTCCTGAACCGCCTCTTCCAGATGGCCCTCTCGGTGGGGGGGCAGGTTCGCTCCGAGACCGCCATCGGCCAGGGCGCGGCGTCGGTGGCGTCGGTGGCGGTGAAGTTGGCACGGAAGATCTTCGGCTCCCTCAAGGGGAAGCGGGTCATCATCGTTGGCGCCGGCCAGACCGGGGAGCTCATCGTACAGGCCCTCCACCGGGAGGGAGCCCAGGGCGTCACGGTGGTGAATCGCACATATGAACGGGCGGCTCTTCTGGCCCGGCAGGTCCACGGTCAGGCTCTTGAGATGGAGCGACTGGCGGAGGGGCTCGCCGGCGCCGACATCGTCCTTTCGTCCACCGCGGCGCCCCACCCCGTCCTGACCCGTGAGATCTTTCGCCGCTCCTTTCCCAGCGGGCTCCGGCGTCCCCTCCTGGTCATCGACATCGCCATCCCCCGGGACGTGGACCCGGCGCTGGGCGACGAGACCGGTGTCTTCCTCTACAATGTGGACGATCTGCGCAAGATCGTGGATGAGCAGGTGCGGCTCCGGGAGGGGGCCATCCCCCAGGCGGACCGGATCATCCGGGCGCAGCACGAGGAGTTCCGGACCTGGTATGCGTCCCAGCAGGTGGTCCCGGTGATCCGGGCCATGCGGGATCGGGCCGAGGAATTCCGCCATCTGGAGTTGGACCGAATGCTCCGGGGGATGGACCACCTGTCGGATCGGGACCGGGAGAGGATGGAGGAGTTCTCACGCCGCCTCATGAACAAGCTCCTCCACGATCCCACCTCCCGCCTCCGGAAGGGGATCCGGCAGGGAGGTGGACCGAAGCTGGTGGAAGCGGCACGCTTTCTGTATGGAATGGAGGGCTCGGAGACATCCGACCCCGGGGTGGGCGACACCCGCCCCTCCGACGGCCGGACCAACGACACCGCCGACTGAGGCGGGACCACCAGGGGGGATAATGCATCAGGAGAATGCAGGTGCGGAGGGGCAGAGGCCCCGCAGGGTGCTGGTGACCGGCGGCGCCGGATTCATCGGGAGCCATGTGGCGGAAGGGTACCTGGCCCGGGGCGATGAGGTGTGGATCGTGGACGACCTTTCTTCCGGCCGTCGGGAGAATGTGCCGGAGGGCGCTTCCTTCCATGAGATGTCCATCGAGGACCCCGAACTGGTGGACCTCTGCCGGGAGGTCCGATTCGACCTGGTGAACCACCACGCCGCCCAGATCGATGTTCGGGTCTCGGTGGCCGACCCGCAGAAGGACGCGCGGATCAACGTCATGGGACTCCTGAACCTCCTTGAGGCGGCGCGGCGATCCGGAACCCGTCGTGTGGTGTACGTCTCTTCCGGTGGGGTGGTCTACGGGGAGCCCCACGAGCGCCCCACCCCGGAGGTCTACCCCAAGCGCCCCCTGTCGCCCTATGGGGTGTCGAAGCTCGCCGGGGAGTTCTACCTGAACTACTACCGCGAAGTGCATGGGATGGACTATGTTGCCCTCCGTTACTCAAATGTCTACGGTCCCAGGCAGGACCCCCATGGCGAGGCCGGGGTGGTGGCCATCTTCTCTAACCGGCTCCTATCGGGCGAGGAGATCCACATCTTCGGGGACGGCGAGCAGACCCGGGACTACGTCTTCGTGAAGGATGTGGTGCAGGCGAACCTGCGGGTGTCCGGCATGTCACTTCCGGAGACCGTTGGGCTGGACGATCGGGCCTTCAATGTGGCCACCGGCAGGGGGACCAGCGTGAACCGTCTGGCCGATCTTCTGGAGGCTGCGTCGGGGCGCCGTACCGCCCGCTCCTTCCAGGCGCCGCGAAAGGGGGAACTCCGCCACAGCACCCTGGATATCACGCGTCTGTCGGCACGGGGGTGGTCGCCTCGCCACTCCCTGAAGGACGGCCTCCGGGAGACGTTCGAGTACATCGCGGCCCGTACCCCTGTCCGGTCCTGACCGCCACCTTCCCGACCCTGATCCGAGCCCTCTCCCGATGATCCCCACCGAGTCACGATGATCCACCTCCTTCTCATGCAGGCCGGACGCCAGGTGCCCGAATCCGCCTGGGATCTCATCTGGGGTGGCACGCTCCCCACCAAGATCGTCCTCCTGGTGCTGGCCGGATTCTCCATCGGAAGCTGGGTCATCATCTTCTGGAAGTGGAAGCACTTCCGGGAGGTCCGCCGGGAAGGCGACCGTTTCCTGGACGCCATGGAACGGGCCCAGCGGCTGGAAGACGCCTACCGGCTCATCCTTTCCCTCCCCGATTCCCCCTACGGCCGGGTTTTCCGTCAGGGTGTGAACTTCTTCAGCGAGCTACGCCCAGGCGCCCTGAGGGAGGGGGCGCCCAAGACCGAGGGGCTCTCCCTCACCCAGCTCGAGGCCTTGCGCATGACGCTGGAGAAGGAGGAGTCAGAGGAGCGCGATGAGCTTGCGGTGGGGCTCACCTGGCTGGCCGTCATAGGGACCATCTCGCCGCTCCTGGGGCTTCTGGGCACCGTCATCGGCGTCATGAACGCCTTCCTGGGGATCGTGGCCACCGGCTCCACCAACATCGGCGCCGTGGCGCCCGGCGTGGCCGAGGCGCTGGTGACCACGGTGGTCGGGCTCGCCGTGGCCATCCCCGCCGTCATCGGGTACAACTATTTCGTGGCCCGCCTGAACGCCGTGGCAGCCGAGCTGGAGGGCTTTTCCAGCGAATTCATCGGGACGCTGGCCCGTGAGGGGCGGGTGTGACCAACGGAAGCCGTCGGCGGGGGAGGAGGGGAGCGCTCCCGGTCAACGCAGAGATCAACGTCACCTCCCTCATCGATGTGGCCTTCACCCTCCTGGTGATCTTCATCATCACCGCTCCCATGCTCCAGGGGGGGCTCGAGGTGCAGCTCCCCCGGGGGCAGATCCAGCCCATCACGGCCCAGGACGACCCGTTCATCGTATCGGTGGATGAAGGCGGGCTCGTCTACGTGGGCGAGACCCCGGTGACGGTGGATGAATTCGCCGACGCCTTCCCCCAACTCTTCCGGGCGGCAGGGGTTCAGACCATCTACGTGAAGGGTGACGAGCGGGCCCTGTACGGCCAGCTCTTCGGGGTGATCAGCACGGTGGCCCGCATCGCGCAGGAGGAAGGGGTTCGCTGGGCGCTCGTGGGTGAGCCGGAATCTGTCCGCTGAGGTTCGGGAACGCCGTGAGTGGGGACGGAGCGGGGGAGCATGGCGCCGGGAGGCGGTGTAGGACCGCCTAAGCCCATGGACACCATCGATACCGACCCCAGACGTCCCGGCCGCCGCCCCATCCTGGCCTCTATAGCCCTCCACGTCTTCTTCGTGGTGGCGGCGTGGTGGATGCACGCCCAGGCGAGCGAGCCCATCGAGTACGTGGCCTTCCAGATGGAGATGATCTCCATGGCCGAACTGGAAGAGATGACGGAGGCGCTGCCCGAACCCGATGAAGTGGTTATGCCGGACCCGGATCCGGTGCCTCCCCAGCCGGAGCCTGAACCGGAGCCCGAGCCCCTTCCTCCCGAACCCGAGCCCGAGCCGGAGCCGCCGCCACCGGAGCCGGAGCCTGAACCCGAGCCGGAACCGGAGCCCGAACCCGAGCCTCAACCCACGCCTCCCAGGGAGGAGTCACCCCCCAGGGAAGAGGCGCCGCCTCGGGAAGATCCACCGGCGGAGCCCTCGAGTGCTGAGATCGCGACGCGAATGGAGGGGCTTCAGCGGGATTTCCCGGCGTATTATTCGCGCATTGTGCAGGAGATCCAGCGTTGCTTCAGGGCTCCTGCAGGCGCTGAGCGGGGTACGGCAGTGGTGCGGTTCGAGATCGTTGCGGACGGGACCATTCCCGGCGCGTCCATCCAACTCCACCAACGGTCGGGGAACGCCCGCTTGGATGTGGCGGCGCTGGGGGCCATCGAGTGTGCCGGGGCCGGCCGGTTCGGCCCCCTGCCCTCGGAGCTTCCCTTCGACCGGCTCCCCATCCAGTTCACCTTCAGTCCGAGCCGATAGGGACCGGGTGGTTCAAGCAGCCAGTATGGGCAGGGTGATTCAGGCAGCCGGCCGGCGTGGGACATTCCCAGGAGCCGTTACGGGCAGACGAACCCGAGTAGCCGGTAGCGGTCAAGCAGCACAGATACCACGGGGCAGACTAAGATGGCCTCCACACGGGAGATGACGATGGTCAGGAATTGCGACGGTTGGGCGCGGCGGCGCGGAGGGCTCCTGGCAGGCCTCCTTCTTCCTCTGCTCATGGTGCTGGCGCCGGGGGTGGCGGCCCAGGATGTGGAGGAGCGGTTTCCCGGTGTGAGTTTGGGACTTCTGTTCGAGGGTCGGACCCAGCCGGTCATCGCCGTTCAGCCCTTCGAGGGCGGAGTCGTCGCCAATCGGGCCGAGAATATCGTGGCCCGGAACCTCCGCTACTCGAACCGCTTCCAGGTCCTGGACTCCATCCCCGAGGCCTTCACCCGAGGCCGGGAGACCGTGGACTATTCCCTTTGGGACCAGCTTGGCGCCGACTGGCTCGTGACCGGGCGCCTCGAGGGGGCCGGGACCCTGGTCCTGGAGGTGCACGATGTGATCTACCGGGAGGTCCGGGATTCGGCGCGCTTCCCGGTGCCGGCGCCGGATCATGAAGACTTTCGTCTATCGGTCCACATCGCCTCCGATGCCATCGTCCAGTGGGTTTTCGATGAACCGGGGATCGCCGCCTCCCGGATCATGTTCGCCCGCCGCATGGACGACGGTTCCCAGGACCTCTGGATGGTGGATGCGGATGGGGAGAATCTCCGGCGCGTGACCCGGGACCGCCCTGAGGAGGAGGGGCACCCCATTGCCATGTCACCGTCATGGTCTCCCGACGGCAGACGGGTGGTTTATACATCCTACCGGAGTGGGCTGCCGCGC
>SKJY01000212.1 GCA_007121775.1 Gemmatimonadota bacterium | reverse complement strand
TCTCTGTGGCGGTGCCTCTGAGACCGGGCCTATCCGACCAACAGCGCCCACGAACGGACGCGAGGGGGTGGCGGAGGAGGCCCTCAAGGCCGGGCCCGGGCGGCACGATCGGTCCGAACAACCGGGATCCGAACGTCCCGGATCTGAACACCCTGGATCCAATGCACCTCGAACAGGTGTGGGGGCGGTTAGGACTTCAATCAGAACGCCCTAGGGCCCGCACATGTTTGAAATTTTCACCGCTTCCGTCTGCGACCCTCCGTTTACCGAGCCGCGCCTGCCTGCGCCGGTTCGGTCTCTTCGCCCACCCATCCTCGTGAAGAGCCAGTAGCAGGGCTCCGGTCGACGTTCCGTGCAAAGGGTAGTGGCTTGAGGGTTCCGGCAGGATCCTCCCCAAAAATAGAATCTAGATTCGGTTTTTGGGGGTGCCCTCCTCCTGGTTTGGTGTGGGGAGAGGTGGTGCGAAGCCAGGAGAGGGTGTGGATCATCGGGGAGAAGCTTCGGCGACCGACACCGGGTACCCGGTGTCGGTCGAAGCATCGGGATCCGACCCAGGCAATCTCAGCCCGACTCCCTCCCCGCCTCTCTCGTTGACCTGCCCCCCCGCGCTCGCTATTCAGGTATCCCAGAGGGCCCAGTTCCTGGACGAATGGCCGAACGCACTTCGTTCCGTCAGGGTCGCCGCCGTGGGGGTGTGGTGGACTGACTGCGGGTCCCTGACTGGGGCTGGGAGCGTGACTGGGGTTGGGAGCGAGTTTGTGTCTGAGGGCGTGTCTGGGGCTGTGAGCGTGTCTGCGTCTGAGGACGTGACTGGGGCTGGGAGCGCGTCTGGGATTGGGTCCGGGTTTGAGGTGCCGGGGCAGGCCTGGACTGGGGTGCTGGGGCCGACCGGGTTGAGGGCGCTGACCGTTGCTGGGTCCGGGTCTGGGGCGCAGGAGCTGGCCGAGTGGAGGGGGCCGGGGCCGAGCGCTGCTGAGCGGGCGGTCGGTTGCGTGTCTGGGCCTGCGGCTGTTGCCTGGACTGGGGCGCCTGTGCCGGAGCCGGACGCTGTTGCGCTTGCGGCTGACTCCGGGTCTGAGGGGCCGGGGTCGAACGCTGCTGGGTCTGGGGCTGTGAGCGCGTCCGGGGCATGGAACCCGGGGCCGAACGCTGCTGGGGCTGGGTCTGCGGTTGGTTCCTGGTCTGGGGCGCTGGTGTCGGCGTCGAGCGGGTGCTTGGTGAGGGGGTGCTCCTCGCAGATGGAGACGCCGACGATGACGCTCCACCCCCTCGGCTCGGGGCTGCCTGTCGATCTGGTTGGGTCCGTTGCGACGGCTGAGTGCGCTGGCTGGGCTGGACCCCCTGGCTCGGACGAGCTTCCCGGGTGGGTGCGGCACGGTCCATCGGCTGGGTCCTCTGGCTGGGTTGAGCTCCGTGGACCGGTCGGCTGTCACTATTGGGCGTCCCTCGCTGAGAGGGCTGGGTCCTCTGGCTGGGGGTTGGCGTTGCCCGGGAGGGCGTTGGCTGGGTCCCCGCCGCCGGACGGCTTCCCTGTCCCGGCTGGACCCGCCCGGTGGGGGACGGCGCGGCCCGGGACGGCGCTGGCGTTTCGCCGGATCTCGTCGACGGCGTGGCGGCCCCGCCGGCCCGAGACGGTGTCGGCGTCTCCGCCGCCCGGGACGGCGCCGGGGAACCGGAGGCCCGACCGTCGGCTCCGGCGCGCGAGGGCGCTGCCGACCCAGCTCGCGTCCGGATGTCAGGCGAGGGGGCAAAGCCAGCGCGGGCAGGAGCACTGCCAGCCCGGGCGGTACTGGAGCCGGAGCGATCCGAAACCCCTCCAGCCCGGGCCGGGCCGGCCCCCGCCTGGGCTACCGATCCTCCGGCGCGGGGAGCGGCGCTTCGAGCGGAGGCCGGTGCTGGGGCAGACCCCGTGGAGGTACGGCGCACGGCGGTCCGGCCAGCAGCCGCTACGCCAGGCTCTTCCTTGAAGCGCGGGGTGGGTCTGAGTCCGAACCCGGCATCCCTCACCACATACTGGGGTCTATAGACGGTGGTAACCGGGGGGTTCACGTAGATCGTGGGAGCGTACACGAAGGTGGAGTGAGCGGGCCAACGGTGCACCGGGTGTCCCCAACCGCGATGGCCGCGGGCCCACCGGGGAGGCCTCGGCCCCCACCATGGATCCACCCACCCACTGCTCCACCCGCCGTGCCAGGCAGATCCCCACCCCGACGACCAGGTGAAGGTGAAGGAGACGCCACTGGAGCGATACCTGGGAGGACCCCAGGCGTAGGCCGGGACCACGGGCACCGGTCGGACGGGGAACCAGGCATGAGCCCACCAGTAGCCGTCGCACCAGGGCCGGTATCCGAACCAGGGATCCCATGGGTCCCAGCAGTAGGCGGCGGGATCGTAGACATGGATGTCCCGGAAGCGCTTCCCCCGGGGTGCGTGTCGGGAGGAGTAGGCGTGGACGGGAACAGCTTGGGCCGGAATTCCCGACGAATAGGATATGTCGGCGAAGAATCCTGCGCCGGGGGAGCGGTGGGCGAGTCCGAAGGATGCGCCATCGAAGACCTGGCCCGAGCCTCCCATACTCCAAGCGGAGAAGGAGACCGCGGTCTGGGCTTCTAGCGCCCGTGGGGCCACCAGCCCACAGATCAGGAGCGTCACCAGGATCGCAAGGCCACTTCGGACGGGGGCGAACACAGGTAGGCGAGACATGACGAACACTCCTGTTCAGTCGGTGACGGGATCCGGACCCACTCTCTGCCCCTCAGTTGAAAGCAGGATCCATACCGGCGTAGCGGTGGCGCATCAGGTGGGTCCACTGTAAGGTCGTAGGAGGGCCCGAAGGACCAGGCAAAACCCACCGGTCAGGGAGTTCTGGCCATGTCCCAGTTTCCGGTTCACGAGCCCGAGGCTGGCGCTTCACAGTCCCTCGCTCCCCGAAAATCCTTCCCGGTGTCCCGGAAGCGGTCACCCGGTGTCCACTGGCAGGGACGCTACCCAACGGCCCCGCTCCAAGCGCGCTCCCGCTCCAACCCAACGGCCGCCCACCCGCGATCAACCGGAGGAGCGGCCGCGCCATCTCTCAGCGGATGAACCCGTCCAGGATGAAGAAGGCAGCCAGGAGAAGAAAGGGAGTCGCCGCCATCAGGACGAGGGCCGCCCCATGACGGATGCGCGCGGCGGTGGTCGGCGCCGGCTCACCGCTGGAGAGTGGCGCCTCCGCGGTGGACGGGGGGGGACTGGCGTCGTGACGGGGACCCTTCTCGGGGTTTTTCGATGGTTCAGCCATGGATCGCTGCTGGGCGCAGTTCCCGGTTTCTCTTGTTTCGAAGCCCCGGAATGTGTAGCGTTGAGGCTCGCGGTATCAAAGTAGTGCGCTGGACTTTTTTTTGAACCCGTGCTCGACTTCCGGGTTCCTCCCCTGGGTCATCGACCCGATGGTGTATCTTCCCTTTCCCCAGAACCACTGTAGACCGTGAGCAAAGATCGCTGGCTGGGCGTACTCGAGGTGCTTTCGGGCGGCTCGGGATTTGTTCGGCGTCCCCAATCCGGCTACGTGGCCGGCCCGGACGATGTATATGTGAGTGGAAAGCTGGTGTCCCGGTTCGGTCTTCGTACCGGCGACGAGATCTCCGGCTCTGTGGGCGGGCGGCCCCGAAACGGCAAGGCTCCGCCCCTCACCAGCCTCGACCTCGTCAACGGGCGACCTCCGCAAGAGGCCAAGAACCGGCCCACGTTCGATCGGCTGAGTGCCCTTCACCCCGATGAGCAGCTCCGATTGGAATGCGACATCCGGGCGCCAGGGGGACCGGACTTCACCAATCGGGTCATCGACCTCTTCTGCCCCCTAGGGAAGGGTCAACGGGCCATGATCGTGGCTCCTGCCAAGGCAGGGAAGACCACGGTCCTGCAGCGGGTGGCCGAGGGGATCGTGCGAAACCACCCCGAGTGCACCCTCCTTCTCCTCCTCATCGACGAGCGTCCTGAGGAGATCACCGAGATGGAGATGTGCGGGTTCGGTGAGGTGGTGGCGTCGTCCTTCGATTTCCCCGCCGACCGCCATGTGGCCCTGGCCGAGATCACCCTGGAGCGTGCCCGCCGCCGAGTGGAGATGGGTCAGGATGTGGTCATCATCCTGGATTCCATCACCCGCCTGGCTCGGGCCTACAATACCGTCGAGGACGGAAGTGGACGGACCCTCTCGGGAGGCCTCGACGCCAACGCCTTGGAGCGGCCGAAGCGGCTTCTGGGGAGCGCTCGGAAGATCGATCCCTCCCAGGGAGGAGGCTCCCTCACCATCGTGGCCACCGCCCTGGTGGACACAGGTTCCCGCATGGATCAGGTGATCTTCGAGGAGTTCAAGGGGACGGGGAACTCGGAGCTGATCCTGAGCCGGGAGCTGGCGGATCGGCGAATCTTCCCGGCCATCGACATCGTGGCGTCCGCCACGCGCCGGGAGGAGTTGATCCTTTCGGAGGAAGCCCTCCTCCTCTCCCGCGCCATGCGCCGTCAGTTCGTCGGGTCCAACCCCACCGACGCCATGAGCGAACTCCTTGGGGTGATGCGCCGCACCAAGACCAATGAGGAACTCCTCCGGCTGAGTCGGGCGAACCTCTAGAGGAGCGCAGGGCCGGGATCCGGCCGAGGATCTGTGCGAAGAAGGGGGCCGGCAGCGGAAGGATCACCGCTGCCGGCCCCCTGCGGTTTTGAGGTTGGCCATCTGCCCAGTCCAGCCTGTCAGCGCTCCAACCCCGCGGCCCTTACACCCGCGGCCTAAACCCCGCCGGCCTAAACCCCGCCGCCGGCCACCCCGTTGGCCCCCACCTACCCGGCCTCCAGCTCGCCCGCTTCAACCTCGCCGGGACCCTCCTCGCCCGTACCTTCCTCCCCCGCCTCGTCTCCCTCCAACTCCTCAGGGTCGAAGCGGCGGCCCTCCACCACCAGTCTCCTGAGGGATTCCAGCGAAGCCTCGAGTTGGGCTCCCTGGAGATCGTCCATGCGGCCGGCCAGGAACCCCAGAAGCGGGTTCCACCCGAAGTCCCCCTCCTCCCTCCAGTGGATCCGTGTGCCTCCCTCCTCGCGCCGCTCCAGCACCATGCGGCCCTCGATCCGGATGGCTCCCCCCTCCACCTCCACTTCGTAGCGGAGGGAATCGGGCGGCGTGGAGGAGGTGATGACGAACTCACCCTCGCCGTACTGGTCGTCGTCCCACCGCCGGCCCGATCCCTCTCCGGCCTCCGGGCCGAAGAACTGGAAGCCGGTGGTGGGTGAGGGGCTCCACAGCTCCCACCCCCGAGCACTTTCCAGGTGGGGGAAGACCTCCTCCGGCGGAGCGGGAATGAGGGCCTGCCGCTCCGTGGACCATCCGCTGGGGAGAAGGAAGCCGATGACCAGGACACTGACGAGGATGAGGCCGATGACGCCGAGGATGATACCGGCCAGACGGATCAACTTGGTCAAGGAGACTCCTGGGGAGAGAGCAAGGATGAACGCCGGAGGGGTCGAGCGACTTGGGCCAGGGCCCGACCGGAACCGAGGAAAGCTCGCCGGAGAGGGCGGAAGGTCAAGGTGCGGTTCTCAGCGGGACTCGTCTGCGCTGTGGGAACCGGGCGCCACCTGCTCCAGAAGGGGGCGAAGGGCCTCCCACACATTGGCGGCCATGACGGTGTGGCCCTCGGCGTTGGGGTGGATCCCATCGGGCAGGTTCAGCGCCGGATCTCCCGCCACCCCCTCCAGGAGGAAGGGGAGAAGAGCCACATCCCGGTTGTGGGCCACCCGATCGAAGGCCTCTCGGAAGCGGGCCGTGTACTCCTCACCCATATTGGGTGGCGCCTCCATCCGCACCAGGGCCACGGCGGCAGCAGGGGCCTCGGCCGTCACCTCGTCCAGGAGGCGAACAAGGTTTCGCTCCATCTCGTCCACCGGGATTCCCCGGAGGCCGTCGTTGGCGCCGAGCTCCACCACCAGGAGGTCCGGCTCAGCCCGCAGGATCCACGAGATTCGCCGGGCCCCGGCTGCGCTGGTCTCGCCCGCCAGCCCTGCGTTCACCACCTCGATCCCCTCGATCCCAGCTTCGCGGGCCATGTCTTCGATCCGGTGGGGCCATGCCTGGCTGTCGGGGTCTTCCAGCCCGAATCCCTCGGTGAGGCTCGTGCCCAGGAAGATCACCCGGGCTCGAGGTACGCCGGCGTCCGCCTCAGCCTCCGCTCCCGTCGCCGCCGAAGAACCTTCAGCGACCTCCGGGCGTACCATGGCGCCGGCGTCGGCCCGATCGCGGTCGCTCGCCAACACCCCCTCTTCCTCCGGGGAGGGCCCGGTCCCGCACCCCCCGGCCACGGCCAGGAAGCCCATCAGCAGGAGAATCGCAAGCGTGCGCATCGTTCTGGACGACATCAGGAAATCCTTCATGGGTGGGGGCGGACGGGTGGATGTGCTCAGGGGTGTGAGCCTGGAGATCCCCTCCGGGACCACGGCCGCGGTCACCGGCCCCTCCGGGAGCGGCAAGACCACCCTTCTGGGCATCATGGCCGGACTCGAACCTCCCTCGTCGGGGCGGGTCGTCCTGGGTGAAACGGATCTCACAGCTCTTACCGAGGAGGAGCGCGCCGGGTTTCGGGCTCGTCATGTGGGCTTCGTCTTCCAGACCTTCCAGCTGCTACCCGCCCTGACCGCCCTGGAGAATGTTCAGCTCCCCCTTGAGTTGCTCCCCAGGAGCGAACGGCCTGATCGCCGCCAGCTGCGGGAGCGGGCCGAAGCCCTCCTGGAGCGGGTGGGAGTGGCGCACCGCCTCCACCACCTCCCGTCCCAGCTCTCCGGTGGGGAGCAGCAGCGGGTGGCGGTGGCTCGGGCCTTCGTCGCCCGTCCCCGCATTCTCTTCGCCGATGAGCCCACCGGCAACCTTGACGCCGAGAGTGGGGCCCGGGTGGTGGACGGGCTGGAAGAGCTGAACCGCTCGGAGGGCACGACCCTGGTCACCGTAACCCACGATCTGGAGCTGGCGGCTCGTAGCGACCGGGTCTTCCGCTTCGGCGCAGGCGTCCTGGAGTCGGAGGCGGCGCTCCCGTGAACCCGGCCTTCATTTTCCGTCATGCCCTCCGGGAGAGCCGGAGCGGGATCCGTCGCGTCGGCTTCTTCACCCTGGCTGTGGCGCTGGGGGTTGCCGTTCTGGTGGGGCTCCGGTCGCTCCAGGTGGATGTGGAGGAAGGCGCCCGGGCCGAGGCAGGGCAGCTCCTGGGCGGGGATCTCCGCCTGGAATCCAACACTCCCTTCTCGCCGGAGGTGAAGGGGCTCCTGGACTCCCTGGAGGAGCGGGGCCACACCACGGCGCGGGTGGTGAGCATGGCCAGCGTGGCCACCGTCCCGGGCACCGACCTCTCTCGCCTCGTGCAGCTCGAGGGGGTCGGCGCCGGCTTTCCCCTCCGTGGGACGCCCACAGGCGATCCTGCCGACACCTGGGACCGTGTCCTGAGGGGCGAGGGGGTGGCGGTGGGCGACTCCTCCCTCCTCCGTCAGTTCGGCGTCTCCGCCGGCGACACCCTCTCTCTGGGCGGCTTCCGCCTCCCGGTGTTGGGGGTGGTGGAAGGGCTCCCGGTGGATCCCGGCGCCCGCACGGTGGTGGGCTCGCCCCTCTACCTGTCTCTGGAGCGGATGGAGGCCTCGGGCCTGGCCGGACCCGGGAGCGTGGCACGGCAGCGGGCACTGGTGGGTCTGGCCCCCGGGGCCTCCGCCGACGCCCTGGCGGAGGAGCTTCGAGACGCCATTCCAGCCGATGGCCGCGTCACGGTGCGCACGGCGCAGGAGCAGGCCGAGGGGCTGGCCAACGCCTTCGGGTACCTGGCCGGATTCCTGGGACTCGTGGGGCTCGCAGGACTCCTCCTGGGCGGTGTGGGAGTGGGGAGCGCCATCCACGCCTTCCTGAAGGACCGGGTCCCGTCTGTGGCGGTGCTCCGCTGCCTCGGCGCCGACCGCCGTTCCGTATTCGGTGCCTACCTCCTCCTGGCTCTGGGCATGGGGGCCGTGGGTTCGGCGGTGGGAGTGTTGGGCGGTGTCGGCCTTCAGTTCGCCCTGCCGCGGCTCCCCGGGATCGATGTCCCCTTCTCCCTGGC
>SKJY01000205.1 GCA_007121775.1 Gemmatimonadota bacterium | reverse complement strand
GGCCGGGAATGGCGACAATGGCCGGGTCCCGGATCGTGGGTGCAATCCTGACGCGAAGCCGGGAAGCACCCCACCTGGGGCGAGTCTCCCGAAGCGCTCCCTTCGCCGGTCCGAACCGGATCAGGTTCCAAGGGTTTGATCTCAGCCCTGCGGCGGAGCGGCCGTCCTGGCGCCTCCCCCGCCGGGCACCCCCGGCTTCGTGGAGCGGAGTCTAGCGCGGCACGGAGCCGGACTCAAGACCAACCGTGCCCAGAGCGACGTAGGCCACCACGGACGACATCGTCCGAAAACCAACGAGAGCGGCCCGAAGCCTCCGGCCACAGCATGGACCCACCACCCAAAATCAACCGGCGCACCCCATGACGCACAGCCTCGCCCCATGACAAGCCCCGAGCCCCTCACCCAGGCCGCCGCCCCCGTCCGTGAGGCGGCTGCCCGAGGGGCAGTCGGTGGTGCGCCTCTTCATGGTGCGGCTCTTCATCCTCCTCCTTATCGGGGCCGCCCACGTGGTCCTCCTCTGGCCCGGGGATATTCTCGTCCTCTACGCGGAGGAGTACGGGGCCATCCTGGAGGGTGTCCTCTTCTTCCAGATCAACATCCTGGCGTACTTCCTGGTGGGAAAGTGGGCGGCCCGGAAGGGGATCCTGGCCAACGTGGAGGCCCATCTCCCGCTCTTCCGTCGCCTTCTGGTGTGGGGACTCATCATCGGGATCCCGGTGAACCTCTTCTACGCGTATGTGGCGGTCTTCGGGGATCTGTATGACCTGGGTGGCACCTCGGTGACCGTGGCGGCCCTCACCGCACTCGGATCGCCCCTCCTGACCCTGGCCTACGTAGCGGGATTCATCTTCCTCGTGCGGGCCGGTCACCTGGAACGGCTGTCCAGGGGACTGGCGGCCGTGGGCCGGATGGCCCTGACCAACTACCTGGCCCACAGCGTCATCGCCGCTCTCCTCTTCCACAGCTACGGGCTCGGGCTCTACGGAGCCATGTCGCCAGGGGTTGGGCTCCTCATTGTGGCGGTCATCTTCGGACTCCAGATCCCCTTCAGCCTCTGGTGGCTCGAGCGGTACCGCTTCGGACCGGCGGAGTGGCTCTGGCGAACCCTGACGTACCGGAAGCTCCAACCCCTGCGGAGGAGCTGAGGGAGGCGGAGCGGGCGACAATCCAACACAGGCGCGCCCGGTGGCCTCACCCCTTCAGCCCCCGGGGCGTCACCCTACGCTCCCCGACGGCCAACGTCCCATCCACGACGACCGCCAGCAGGGCGGCGGGGATGGCCCCGGAGAGAATCATCCAGGGATCGGAGAGGGCGAGGCCGGACACAATGGGATCGCCCAACCCGCCGGCCCCGATGAAGGCAGCCAGCGTCGCAGTCCCCACATTGATGACCGCCGCCGTCCTGACCCCGGCCATGATCACCGGAGCTGCCAGGGGCAGACGCACATGCCGGAGAATCTGGAGCGGAGTCATTCCAAGGGCCTCGGCCGCGCTCACCGCCACCGGATCCGCATCCCGCACTCCGGTAAAGGTATTTCGGAGGATGGGGAAGAGGGAGTAGAGGAAGAGCGCCACCACTGCCGGGAACACACCAATGCCGAAGAGTGGGATCATGAAGGCGAGGAGGGCGATGCTCGGGAGGGTCTGGATCACCCCAACCCCACGGATCACGGCCTCGGCTCCGAAGCGGAATCGCTCCAAAGCCAGTGCTCCTGGAATGGCCAGGAGAAGGGCAGCGCCAAGGGATAGGCCCACCAAGAGGAGGTGGCGAAGCGTCTGACGAAGCGTTTCGTCCCTCCGATCCCAGAGATAGGCCAGGAAACCTCCGTCACGGCGCCCTCGAAGCTGGCGCGCCCCGGATTCGGGCTCCTCCGTCCCGGCCACCAGACCCAGCCCCAGGAGGGCACTCCGGGCCACCTCAGCCAGCGGCTCCCCCTCCACCTCCAGGCGCCGGTTCAGCTCCCGCATCTCCTCCTCTCTCAGCAGGCCGGAGAGCTCCGTGAGGACGGCCACCGCACCCGGGAGTTCGTCCTGCAGCCGCACCCCCACCAGAGCAGCCGCCTCGTATGGTGGGAAGAAGCCGAGATCGTCCTCCAGAACCGTCACCTCGGCCCGAGCCAGGAATCCGTCGGTGGAGTAGGCGTCAATAACATCGACCCGCCCGGTTTGGAGCGCTTCGTACTTCACCGCCTGAAGGAGCGAGCGGGTTTCCCGAAAGGCCATGCCGTAGGTCTCGCGAAGACCAGGCAGACCGTCGTCCCGTCCCAGGAAATCCGGCGAGAAGCCTCCCACCAGCGCGGGGGCCTCCCCACCCAGATCCGAGAGCGTGCCCAAATCCAGCTCAGCGGCCATCTCGGAGCGCACCGAGATGGCGTAGGTATTCTGGAACCCAAGAGGCGGAAGCCACCGGATCCCCCAACGATCCCGGAACTCTCCGAGAACCCGGCGAAACACCTGGCTGGGGCTCCCCGTGGGGTCTTCCCCCAGAATGGCCAGAAGACCCGTGCCGGTGTATTCAGGGTAGACGTCCACCGCCCCCGATCGCAGTGCCTCGAAGGCGACCTGGGTGGATCCCAATCCGAGTCTCCGCTCCACCGAAAAGCCCCGAGCCTCAAGGAGTTGGGCGAACATCTCACCCAGCAGATAGGATTCGCCGAAGGGCTTGGAGGCGACGACTACAGGGCGGGAATCGGGAGACGCCTCCTGCGCCGTCGCCCCATGGAGAGGATGAAGAGCGGCGAGGAAGAAGAGCACCGCCAGGAATCCCACCCGCATCCACCCCGTCACCCTTCCCCACCCCCTGTCCGCAGCCCGGCCAGCGCGAGAAGGCGGATCGTATAGGGAGACTTCGGGTCATCCAGCAGGCTCTGTGGCGAGGCGACCTCCTGAATCTGCCCATCCCGCATCACCGCCACCCGGTCGGCCAGCTCCAGCGCCTCATGGAGGTCATGGGTGACGAGAACTGCAGTCATGCCGAGCTCTCGGCGAAGATTGCCGAAGGCGGACCGGAGTTCGGTCCGGGTGATGGCGTCAAGAGCACCGAAGGGCTCATCCAGGAGAATGACGCGGGGCCGGGCCGCCACGGCACGGGCAATGGCGACCCGCTGTCCCTGACCTCCGGAGAGCTGTCGGGGCCAGCGCTCCCCGAATTCCCCTGCCGGCAGCCCCACCCGCTCCAGTGCCTCCCGGGCTCGCTCCCGGGCATCGGACATTCCCAGAAGACGGGGCACGAGTTGCACATTGCGGAAGACGGTCCAGTGGGGAAGAAGACCACCTGCCTGCTGCACATACCCGGTCCCGCGCCGGATTCCCACCGGATCCATGGTCCGGGCCATCTTTCCGTCCAGCAGGACCTCCCCCCGGTCCGGCTCCACCATCCGGTTGAAGAGCCGGAGGAGGGTCGTCTTCCCCGATCCACTCTCGCCCACGAGAGCGACGCATTCACCGGAGAAAACCTGGAGCGACACCCCATCCAGCGCACGGACCGGGCCGTACTGCTTCACCGCCTCTCGGCTCTCCAAAGCGGGCGGGGGCGATGGTTCGGTCACAGCGGCACCGGCCGGTCAGGTAAGCGGATCAAGACGCACGCAGCGAATCACGGTGCACCCATCAGATTCCAGGCATAGAACAGGATGAACAGGTTCACCAGGAGAAGGATCACGGCAGGAAGGGTCTCGACGAACGAATCACGCACACGGACACGGGTGATGACACCCAGGACCATAAGGAGGGCGAGGCCGGCCGACGCCGCCACCATGACCTCGGTGACGAAGACACCAACCACGAGTCCGACGGCCCCCAGTACCTCCAGGCTTCCCGTCAGCCGACGGTATTGACTCAGCCCGAACCGCTCGAACTCAGCCTCCATTCCGTTGGAGAAGAGACACATAAAACCGTAAAAGAGAAACAGCGACGCCGAAATGAAAATCGCGGCTCCGTAGGCGAATGCCATCAATTGGACTCCAGAGATCGAGCGCCATGAACCGTATCCGGGCCAAAGGGTACGCCGGCCAAGATCACGGCTTTTGTGATGACCCCGCCCGCGCCGAAACGACCCGTTGCGGGCTCGGTGGTCTGGTTCCCCAGGGAATCCGCCGCCTTCAAGACCCGCCGACTGAGAGGTTACCCCCATGTCCTGGCTTTCGATTCCGTCCGTCCTGCAGCTCGTTGTGGGACTCGGCCTCCTAAACGTCTGGTTGCTTCGCTCAACGTCGCCTACGAGCTACCGAGGCGGCGAGGCCAGGTCCCTGCGGGAGGAATTCGAGGTGTACGGACTCCCGGGCTTTGCGTTCTACGTCGTCGGTGGCCTCAAGATCGTGGCCGGGGTCGTCCTCATCGTCGGCATCTGGGCGCCTCTGCCAGTTCAACTCGCCGCCGGTGTCGTGGCGGCCCTAATGGTGGGGGCTCTCGTCATGCACGTGAAGGTGGGCGACCCGGCCAAGAAGTCCGTACCGGCGGCCATCATGCTCGTCCTCAGCCTGGCCATCGTCTTTCTGCACTGATCTCCCTACTCGCTCACAAGCTACGAAGTGCTTCGCGGGCCAGGCCGCATGAACGCCGACAGGAGGAGGACGGCCCCGAACGCTCCGGTCGCCGCGCCCAACCAACCCACCTGCCCGGGAAGGATGGAAAAGAGGAAGAGGTAGTCCTGAACGGCAGCCCATCCCACCCCAGCAAGAACGATCACTCCGGCACCGCCCGTCGCGACCCGGTGCCCCAGGGCCGGGCGAACCGGACGACGGATCAACCGCAGGGCCTGCGCCCCGGTCACCAGACCGAGAAGAAGGGTCAAAGCCCAGGCCAGCGGCGAGGCTCGGGTGATGACCGACATCCCCACCGGCTCCACCTCCAGACTCTCCGACCAGGCTCGGAGGATGTGGCCGAAGAGAGGCCAGGCCCGCTGACTATTGGCCAGAATCACTACGCCGTCACCGGACTCGGGGACGAGGTGGATGTGGGTCATCCAACCATGGCCCTGCCCGCCGTGCCAGACGGCCCTCCGTCCGTCGGAGAGGGTTTCGGTGAAGTACCCGAGAGCGTACCCATCGGCGACGAACCGGAAGATGCCCTCCACCGCCACTTGGGGACGGTGGAGCTCGGCTCGGGTCTCAGGCGTCAGAGGCAGGGGCCCCGGGCCGAGGGGGAGCTCCAAGCCGGGGGAGGGCTCCAGGCCGAAGGGTGGGTCCATGCTCGCCGCAGCGAAGCGCGCCAGATCATCGACCGAGGCCAGGAGGCCGCCGGAGGCCCGCCCCGGGTAGACGTGGGGCTCCACCGCCTGCCCGTTCAGGTCATGGCCTACCGGCATCCGAGGCTCCAACTCCGGGGCCCACTCGAAGGTCGCCGTATCCATCCCCAGGGGCCGGAGCACCGCGTCCGCCATCCAGCGGCTGAAGGGCTGAGCGGTAACGTCCTCCACCAGCACCTCCAGGAGGTTGAACCCCACGTTGGAGTAGTGGAACCGCTCCCCCGGCGCGGCCACCATCTCCAGATCCCGGGAAATGGACTCGCGAAGGGGCCGAACCGGACCGTCGGGGGGAAAGCGGTCGGTGAAGTCTCCAATGGCGAGCCCCCCGGTCTGGCTGAGGAGATGCCGGACCGTCACCTCGCCCAAATCCGGAGGGGGCGACCAGGAGTGAAGGTGGTCTGCCACCAGGTCGTTCAGCCCGATCCGCCCTTCCTCCACCAGACTCATGACGCCCCAGGCCGTGACCGGCTTGGAGATGGATTCCACGCGAAAGACCGCCCCCCGGCTCATGGGCAGGTCCTGCGCCGGGTCCGCAAAGCCGAAGGAGGCGGCCCAGACCTCTCTTCCTTCCCGAAGTACCAAGATGTTCACTCCCTCCACCCCGTGACGTGCCATCACTCTTGGGATGCGTTCTTCCAGGTGGGAGGCGAGCGGGTCAGGCAGTTCGGAGGTGGGTGGGTGAGGCAGCTCGGAAGCGAGCAGGTCCGGGGGCTGAGCTGAGGCGGGCAGGGCCGAAGCCGCCCCATCCCATGGAGTCACCCCCAGGAAGACGAAGCCCAGGATGGCGAGAAGGAAGGGATGGGTCCGGAAATCGCGAGCGGCGGCTGGAACCGAAGTCATGGGACGGCGGACGGGCGCTGGGGGGGCAGGATACCGCCATTCAAGGTGGGGACTCGAATACGGTCGACCAGTTGTCCACGAACCAGCGGCCGATGGGGGTGAGGACCATCTCTTCCGAGCCCGCCTCGTACTCGGCCGGACGGTACGCATGCATCTGGGCCTCGGTGGTAGAGAAGACATAGGGGTGTCCCCGGGGAAAACTCGCTGGGGTCCACGTGCCGTAGGCCACATGGAAACTCTGGATGCTCCCGTCGTCCCTGGCCCTCAGCCGGTTGCCCACGGTGGTGACGTAGGTCCGGAGCCGCTCCAGCCCCTCCTCATCCCAGTAGGCATCCCTCTGGCCCCCCTCGGCCACGTACAGCGGAAGGGGCAGCGCGTCGATCTGTGCGCCAATCCCGTCCAGCACTTCCACCTGCTCTTCCCCGTCCAGAACCTCCCCATGCTCGCCCACATAGATGTGGAACCGGAAACCGTCCACCAGGTCGGGGTTGGCGGCCGCGTAGGCCACCACGGCGTCACGCCAGATTCGTCGGTACTCCTGGGCGGGGCCCCCGCCCTCCCGGGTGGTGCATGCCACGATGAAGAGACGAGCCTCAGGGAAGGCGGCTCGGAAGGCTGGGAGGTACTCGTCCAGCATCTCCAGGTAGTAGCGGACGTCGTCGTCGGGTGGGAAGCCCATATCGAACCGGCGATCAATGCGGACCTGCCCGAGCATGCCGTTCCCCGGATCGCCCCGGAACCACTGACGGAGGTAGAACTCGCCCCCGAAGAGGATGTGGCGGATCCGAACACCTCGATCCTCGAAGCGGCGCCAGCCGGCGATCTGGTCGGCAACCGGTTCGTACATGTTCACCGAGGGGACCAGTTCGATGTCGTTGTCCGCCAGATACCGGCTCCAGGCATCGATGAGGTCGTCCGACCAGATGCGGAGCCGATGGGACCCGGCGAACCGGGTGGGGACATTCTCCGCTTGGAAGAAGGCCTCCTGGCTGCTGTTTCCTGAACTCACCAATCGCCCGAGGAGGGCTGTGACCTCCGGGTGCATCTGGTGCGGGGTGTCGCGAGCCATCCGGGAGTTGAGGCTCAGCGCGGTGGTTGGATTGATCTCCGCCGTGGGATCGACGGCCGGATCGATCTCAGACTCAGTGGGGGTGGGCCCGCAGGCGGAGATCCCAAGGAGGAAAAGCCCGAAGACGGCCCAGCCCCGCCGCATCCAGGGCCCTTCCCTTCTTGAAGGAACGGGAATCATGGCGGACCTCGGGCGTCCTGCTGGAGGGGGTCGGGAGCGAGAGCTTCCCCGGCAAGGTGGGACGTCCGGCCATACCGTGCCAGGTGGGCTTGCCCAGAGGGAGTGAGTCGAGGGGCACAGAACCTTCCCGCCGCGACCCACTCCCCGAGAGGGCGCAGGTCCTAGTCCCGGTAGTACCGCTTCTTGGCCCGGCTCCGGGCCCGGCTCTCGTCCCAGGCCGACTGCTTCATGTACTTGAGGTCGGCGGCGTCGAAGCCGCCCGCTTCACCAAGGTGGATCGCCACCTGCTCGAGATCGCGGGCCTCGGTGAGGGCGTCCTCGTCATCCGGCGCGGCTTCGACGAGAACGCAGGCAGCTTGCCGGAGGATGCGCTGAGCCCCTGGAACATCGCCCTGTTCTTCTCGCGCGAGGGCATCGCGGCGAGCCCTGGCCGTGTGCAGGAGTGCCCGGACCCGCTCCACCTCCGCATCGGTGCGGCCCTCGCCTGCCAGGGTGAACCGGAGCGGGAACTCAACCACCTCCCGGCGAACCCCAACCCCGTCGGACCCACCGGTCCGGTATCCGCTCACCTCGAGGGTGCCGAGGGAGATATCCTCGCCCGGACTCCAACCGCTCGGGCCGCCGCCTACGGGCTTCTCGCCTCGCGTCGTTGGCGTGGGAGCATCCAGCTCCAGTCGGAAGAGGGCGGGTCTCGGCTCCAAGGCGTAGAGATCGCCCAACCCAACCTCCACGCCGGCCGAGGTGTGGTGGACCGGATGGTCGTGATGGAGTTCCACGAAGCGACAGCCGGGAGCCAGGCGGAAGCGGAGCCTCACGTGCTGGGCTGCC
>SKJY01000068.1 GCA_007121775.1 Gemmatimonadota bacterium | reverse complement strand
TGGGGGTGGTGGGGCTGCTGCTGGTGGGGGCGGCGGGGATGTTCTTCACCCGCGCCGTGGAGGTGAAGATGCTCCCCTTCGACGACAAGAACGAGGTGCAGATCATCCTGGACATGCCGGAGGGCACCTCTCTCGAAACGACGCTGGCCCTGGCCTCCGACATCGGTGACGCCCTCATCGGGGTGCCGGAGGTGACGGACATCCAGCTCTATGCCGGCACCGCCGCCCCCATCAACTTCAATGGGATGATCCGTCAGTATTACCTGCGGGAGGGGGCCCACGTGGCTGACCTGCAGGTGAACCTGGTGGACAAGACCCAGCGGCGCGCCCAGAGCCACGACGTGGCGCTGGCCCTTCGCCCCCTCGTGGATGAGGTGGTGGCCGCCTCCGGCACCGGCGCCCGGGCCAAGGTGGTGGAAGTCCCCCCGGGGCCGCCGGTCATGTCGACCCTGGTGGCGGAGATCTACGGCGATGACGAGGCCGAGCAGATCCGCGTGGCGCGGGAGGTCATGGAGCGATTCCAGGCCATGGACGGAGTGGTGGATGTGGACTGGTCCCTCACCGCTCCCCAGACCGAGGTGCGGATGGCGGTAGACGCTGAGCAGGCCGCCCTCTCAGGGATCGCCAAGGAGCAGGTGGTCGGCGCGGTGGAGATGGCCCTTCGGGGCCAGGTGGTGTCTCGCCTCTCCACCCCGAACCACCGCACCACCGTGCCCCTTCGGGTGGGGCTCGCCGAGGCCGACCGCTCGTCGGTGGAGCGCCTGGGGCAGGTCCACCTGGGATCGGTGAACGGCGCCATGGTCCCCCTGGCCGAACTGGTCCACACCGAAGAGACGGTGCGCCACCAGTCCATCTCCCGGAAGAACGGGAAGCGGGTGATCTACGTCATGGGCGAGGTGGCCGGGGAGCTGGAGAGCCCGGTCTACGCCATGCTGGACATGGCTGAGAGCCTGGACGAGATCCAGGTGGCCGGCGGCGCCTCCCTGGGGAGGCTTTTCACCCGAGAGCCTGCAGTCACCGAGCGCCCGGTCATGAAGTGGGACGGGGAGTGGCAGGTGACGTACGAGGTGTTCCGGGATCTGGGGATCGCCTTCGCCGGCGCCATCCTCCTCATCTACGTCCTCATCGTGGCGTGGTTCGGATCCTTCGTGACCCCGCTGGTGATGATGGCCGCCATCCCCCTCACCCTCATCGGCATTGCCCCCGGGCACTTCATCACCGGTGCCTTCTTCACCGCAACCTCCATGATCGGGATGATCGCCCTGGCCGGGATCATGGTGCGAAACGGGATCCTCCTCATCGACTATCTGGAGGCCCGACTCCGGGTGGGCGTGCCCCTGAAGAAGGCCATCCTCGAGGCGGGAGCAGTCCGAACCCGCCCCATCGTGGTCACCGCCGTCACCGTCATCATCGGGGCCGTGGTGATCCTCTTCGACCCCATCTTCCAGGGGCTGGCCGTGTCCCTCATGGCCGGCGCCTTTGCCTCCACCATCCTCACCCTCGTGGTGGTGCCGGGGCTGTACTTCCTCATCAAGCGAGGGTGGAGGGAGGAGGTGAATCCATGAAACTCGTGGTGATCATGTACCTGGAGGAGGATCAACAGGCCGTACGCCGGCTCCTCACCCGGGAGGGGGTGGAGGTGTTCAGCGAGGTGGGTGTTCGGGGTCACGGCCGGGGAGCGCCCGGGTGGTATGGGGACGTGGCCCCGTACCGCTCCGGGATGCTCATGGCCTTCCTCCCGCCCGAGCGGGCCGATGCCCTCATGGAGGCGATCCGGGGGTGTGAGGGGTGCCAGGACGCAGGGCACCCCATCCGGGCCTGGCAGATGGATGTGGAGCGGAGTGTGGCGTCGGGGGGCTAGCCCCACCGGGTCTTTGCCCGATTCAGGGGAGGAATGGACCGACGCATTGGACTGGGAAGGGCCGCTCTACCTAGGCGGGCTCATCCCCCTGGGGTACGCAACTGTGTCGGCAAACGGCCTGGGAACAGAGGATTTCTCAAGTTTCAGGGCACGTCACCGAAACTCCTAACGACAGCATGCAAACTCGTCCTGAGCCTCTGAGTGGACTTCCGTAGGCTTGGGGGTGGAAGCCGGCAGGCCTGTGAGTACACATCCGTAGGCTTGGGGGTGGAAGCCCGCAGGCTTTGTGAGTGGACGTTTGGTGCTTGTGGGCGGACGCAATCCCCAGCGATTATTGGTCCGATCCGTCGGCGACCCGCGTCGGGCGCTTGCCACGTCTGAACCACCGGAGCTTCCGTGCAGATTCTCGTTGCCGATGATGAGCCGGTCACCCGACACCTCCTCCGGAGTCTTCTGGAGACGTGGGGCCATGACGTCGTGACGGCGGAGGACGGAGCGTCGGCCTGGGCGATCCTCTCTGCGCCCAACGCTCCGCACCTTGCTATCCTGGACTGGGTCCTCCCGGATTTCTCCGGAGTGGAGATCTGCCGACGCGTGCGGGGGGGGGCCTACGAAGGGCAGAGTGCCTACCTCATCGTTCTCACTGGCCGGAGTGCCAAGGCGGACCTTGTGGAGGCGCTGGAGGCCGGAGCCGATGACTTTCTCACGAAACCATTCCACGCCGGGGAGTTGCGGGCACGGGTCAGCAACGGTGTGCGTCTGGTCCAACTCCAGACCAGACTGTCTGCCCGGGTCGCGGAGCTCGAGGCTGCGCTCAGACGGGAGAAGGAGCTTCTGGGACTTCTTCCCATCTGCTCATACTGCCGCAAGGTACGGGATGATGGAGAGTCCTGGCGTGGGCTGGAGGAGTATGTGTCCAGCCAGCCCGATATCCAGTTGAGCCATAGCATCTGCCCGTCCTGCTATACCACCCATCTGGAGGAGGACCTGGGTCCCATGGATCGCTTCGCCCCGAATGTCCAACCGGTCCCCCGCAGCTCCTCCTCGACGCCGGGCCATTCCTGCATGCCCAACCACTCCCACACGCCGGACCGTTCTCCCTTCGATCCCCGGTCGGAGGACGGACGGTGAGTCGATCCATCGAGCCGGAGACCATGGCTCAGGTGGAGATTGCAGCGGATCGGCAACTTGACGCCATCTTCGACCAGACCATGACCGGGTGCTTCCTGCTGGCCACGCACCCGCCCGTGCGGTGGAATGAGATCCGAGACCGGGAATCGGCTCTCCACCGGATCCTTGCGGCCCTGCGTGTGGTCCGGGTGAACCAGGCGCTTCTGGACCAGTTCGGTTTCCGGGAGGAGCAGCTTCTCGGGGCTCCTTCGGACCCTTTGCTCCCCAACGAGACGCCGGAGGTCCTGCAACTCCTCCGAGGCATCCTGAACAGTGGGAGAGCGCGCAACGTCCGTCGGGAAGCGCGGTCCAACGGCAAGCCCATCTGGATCGAAGTGGAGTACAGCGCAGTGCTGGATGAGGACGGCGGCTTCGCCGGGGTGCTCGGCATGCAGCGGGATATTACCCGGGACAAGCAGATGGAGGGAGCCCGGATTGACGCCATGGAGCGGCTCGATGGGTTCTTCACAGCAAGCCTCGATCTCCTCTGCATCGCGGACATGGAGGGCCGCTTCCTCCGGCTGAATCCGGAATGGTCCCGGGTGCTGGGCTACGACCTGGACGAGCTTGAGGGGGCCCGGTTCATGGACTTCGTCCACCCCGACGACGTGGACGCCACCCTGGCGGCCATGGAGGGCCTCGCCCAGGGTGAATCCCTTATCTGCTTCGAGAACCGCTATCGTCGCCAGGACGGTTCCTACGCCTGGATCGAGTGGCGGAGCACGCCCCAGGTGGGGGGCACGATCTACGCCTCTGCCCGGGACATATCGGACCGGAAGGAACGGGAGCGGGCGCTTCAGGATGCGGAGTCACGATGGGCGGGGATCCTGGAGAACATCTCAGACATTGTATGGTCCATGGCCTGGCCCAGTGGCCAGCTGGAGTATCTGAGCCCCACCGCCGAGGGACTCTATGGCCGTCCCCTCTCCGACTTCCTGGAGAACCCGAACCTCTGGCACGAGGTAGCCCACCCCGACGATCAGAAGGGCCTAGATGAGGCCTTCCGAACTCTCCTTGAGACCGGTGAATCGAGGAACGAGCACCGCATCATGAGGGGAGACGGGGAGGTTGGCTGGGTTCATGTAGCCTGCCACACCGTGCGGGATGAACTGGGTGATGTGATCCGCATCGACGGCATCACCACGGACATCACGGCAGAGCGGAAGGCGCAGGAGTCGCTCCGGGTCAGCGAGGCCCGGCACCGTCTCCTCTTCCATGGCTCCCGGGACGCCATGATGACGCTGGCACCGCCTGAGTGGCGGTTCACGGAGGGAAACACCGCGGCGCTCAGGCTCTTCGCCGTACCGGACCAGGAAACGTTCCGGTCCATGGGGCCCTATGACCTGGCCCCGGAAACCCAGCCGTGCGGAACTCCCTCCGCCGATCTGGCCCGAAGTCATATCACCACGGCCCTTGAGCGAGGGACCGATTACTTCGAGTGGACACACGCCCGCACCGACGGGACCCCCTTCGCCAGCACCGTCTCCCTCACCCGTATGGAGGGTGAAAATGGAGTCTTCGTCCACGCCCTGGTCCGTGATGTCTCCGCGGAGAAGGCGGCGAAGGAGCAACTCATTGAGGCATATCAACGTCTCCAGGAGGCGACGGTCCGAGCCGAGGAGATGGCCCGCTGCGCCCAGGCTGCCAGTGTGGCCAAGAGCGAGTTCCTGGCCAATATGAGCCACGAGATCCGCACACCCATGAACGGCGTCATCGGAATGACCGGGCTCCTGCTGGGAACGGATCTGACGCCGGAACAGCGGCGCTATGCGGAGACGGTGCAGACCAGCGCCGAGTCCCTTCTCACCCTTCTCAACGACATCCTGGATCTGTCGCGGGTGGAGGCCGGGCGCATCGAGTTGGAGGCCGTGGACTTCGACCTCTCCGAACTCCTGGCCGGCCTCTCCGCGGCCCTGGCTCACCGGGCCGAGGAGAAGGGGGTCGAATTCGTCTGCAGCCATCACCCCGACGTACCGGTCCATCTTCGCGGTGACCCAGGGCGCATCCGCCAGGTCCTCATCAACCTGGCCGGAAACGCGGTCAAGTTCACCCACGAGGGCGAGGTCGCGCTGGTGGTCGAACTCGTTTCCCCTGAACGGGAAGTCCACTATCCCGGTGAGGAGGTCCAACTCCGCTTCAACGTCCGGGACACGGGCATCGGGATTCCACCGGAGAAGGTGGAGGATCTATTCGAGAAGTTCACCCAACTCGATGCCTCCACCACCCGGCACTACGGAGGTTCGGGGCTCGGGCTGGCAATTTCAAGGGAGTTGGTGGGCCTCATGGATGGGGAGATCGGCGCGGTGAGTCCATGCCCTGTGGGGGGGACGCCGGATGACTCGGGCCAGCCCCCCGCCGGCCCTGGGCGTGGTGGCCCCGGATCCCTCTTCCATGTGACTCTCCCCCTCCGAGTTGCTCCCCCACCGGAGGCCACGACCGGCGAAGAGACCACCATCACCGGAGATGAGATCCAGGGGAAGCGGGTTCTAATCATCGATGACAACGCCACGAACCGGGAACTCCTTCGGCTCCACACTCGAGCGTGGGGAATGACCCCCCACGAGGTAGAGCGAGGGGATCAGGGGATCGCCATTCTGAAGGAGGCGGCCAAGACGGGGCGCCCCTTCTCCGTGGCGCTGGTGGACATGCAGATGCCCGGGATGGATGGGGAAGCGGTGGGCCGCGCCGTCCGCTCCGACACCGCCCTTGAAGGCACCCGGCTGGTGCTCCTCACCTCCATGGGATTCTGGGGAAACCAGGAATCCATCCGGGAGGCGGGGTTCCATGAGGCCATGACCAAGCCCTTCCGGGCCGATGATCTGCGACGAGTCCTCTGCCGCCTCCTGGCCGAAGCAGGGGAGGGCGAAGGTGACGGACCGGCGCCGGTGGCTGAACCCCAACCACCGCGCCAGGACGGAGGAAGCCTGGCGGACCGCTTCCGGGATCGGCCGGCCCGGATCCTCCTGGCCGAAGATAACCCCATCAATCGGGAGGTGGCGCTGGGAATCCTTCGGAAGATGGGCCTGAATGCCCGTGCGGTGGCAGACGGTGCCGAGGCGGTGGCCGTAGCCAAAGGGGGCGAGGTGGACCTGATCCTCATGGATGTCCAGATGCCCCGGATGGATGGGCTCGAAGCCACAACCAGGATCCGAGCCTTACCGTCTCCCCTGGTGGCGGGCGTTCCCATCGTGGCCATGACGGCCCACGTCATGCGCGGAGATCGGGAGCGATGCCTGGAGGCGGGGATGAACGACTACCTGGGCAAGCCCGTCATCCCCGCGGAACTGGCGGATATCCTGGATCGCTGGCTGCCCGATACCGAGGGGGTTGGCCCTGCCTCGTCAACCACCGGTGCAGCCTCCCCAGAAGAGCCCCCCACCATCCCCCGACATGTCCTGGATGTGGAGGGTATGCTGGAGGCCTCGCTGCGGGACCGCTCCCTGGCGACACGCCTGGCCGCCATGTTCCTAACCTCTTCGCCCCGGGAATTGGCGTCCCTCCGCGAGGATCTGGCGGAAGGGCGCCTCGTCGAGGTGCAGCGGAGAGCCCACGGACTGAAGGGATCCGCAGGCCACCTCCGGGCCGAAGGGTTTCGGCGGACGGCGGAACGGGTGGAGAAAGAGGCGGCCAGATTGGTGGCGATGACCATGGAGGTCGGGGAAGCGACCACTGGCCAGGAGGTGGAGGTAGAAGCAGTTCTTCGACCGATCCTGACTCAGGTGGAGGTAGAGGAGGTTCTTCGCCCCATCCTCGATGAGTTGGAGGAGCAGCACACGCGACTGGACGCAGCCCTCAGGCAGTCGCTGGGGCTCTAGGGCAGTCGCTGGTCGCCGGCCGTGCAGGGTGACGGATAGTGCCAGGCGAGCCACTTGCCATCCGGACGACCCGGCTAGCTATCCAGCGCCTCATGGGCCTTGGCCTCGAGCTCCCAGGGGATGTCCTGAGCCCTCTTCCACCTGGCGGAGGGGGTGTGGCCGTCCGGGCTCAAACCCTCTCTCCGGTGCGCGGCCAGGAGGTCGGCGAACGGGTCCGTGAGCGGAGGCGGAGGCGCCGCATCCGGGAGTGGCCAGCCGGTCCGATCGAAGAAGCGGATCCGGTCATTCACAACCTTCACCGTGAAGCCCTCCTCGTGGACGGCCCGGTGATGGAAGCGGCAGAGAAGGACCAGGTTCGAGAGCTTCGTCTCCCCGCCGTCGGCCCAGTGGACGATGTGGTGACCCTCGCAGAAGCGGACCCCGCACCCGGGGAAGCGGCAGCCCCCGTCCCGGATCTCCAAGGCCCGGCGGAGGGCAGGGGGGATGGTTCGGGTGCGGCGGCCCACATCCAGCACTTCTCCGTTTGGTCCGCGTACCGCCTGCACCACGGCGGCATCGCAGCAGAGTCTCCGGGAAGTTTCCGCGGAAAGCCGGGTGCCATCCGAGAGGTGGGAGCGGCCGGGAGCGTACTCGAGGAAGTGGGTGTGGGAGGGGGCGTCTGTGGGGCGGGTGCCAGCATCCTCCCCACCGCCGGTCCGGAGCGTAGCCATGTCCGTATGGAGTACGACCTGGTAGCGCTCGGGGCGGGTGCCGGAGAGGGGGGCGACGTGTTCGGCGGATGCCACCGATCCTTCTCCGCAGCCGCACCGCCCACGGGTGGTGTCTGGGTGCTCAGGGGTGTTCTTCGACGTGGCGGACTCCGCCGCCGCGGGGGTTGCGGTCTGGTCGCAGCTTTCCGCGGGAACGTTTTCCGGCCGGGCCCCACCCCCTTGGAACGCTCCCCCGGCCACCCTCTCCCTGGAAGTCTCCGCGGAGACGCCTTCGGTGCAGGCCGTCACTCCCCGGGGGCCATCCGTGGTACCCCGCTCGGACGCCTCCCCGTCATCCGCGTCCACGTCGTCCTCCGCACCGCCATCCCCAAGTCCGCCAAACCCCACCCGTAGCGCCTGCTCCACCAGGAGCCCCACTCCATCCGCCCGCCGCTGCCGGGGCGTGATCTCCTGCACCGCCGGTCCCATGGCCGCTCCCTCCGGCGCCCAGTCCCGCTCTGAGCGGAACAGCGCGTCTCCGGCCGCCTCCAGAGCCCGCATGAGAAGGGCCCCCACCTCCGGGTCCAGTCGGCCCCGGACCAGGTACATCCCGTCCTCATCGGGAGCCACGGAGAAGAACCGGCTCCGGTGCCGCTCCCGTTCCAGGTCGATCTCGTCCTTCCGGCAGAGCTTCTTCCATCCCCGCACCAGGG
>SKJY01000177.1 GCA_007121775.1 Gemmatimonadota bacterium | reverse complement strand
CGGGGGGCGGTCCCGCTCCTGCCGGGCGTCCAGGAAGATGCGGAGGCGATCGGACTTCCCACGGCGCTCCTCGTTGGGGAAGTCCTGGGGGAAGGTCACGGTGAACTCGCCGCTCTCTCCCACGGAGAGGGAGCGGATAGCGGTCTCCACGTCGGGGAGGGCTTCGCCGTCGCCCAGGACGAACTCGTAGCGGCGGGGCTCGGTGTCCACCGGGGGCTCCTGGACCTGAGGTCCCTCCTCGCTGACTTCGGCCCCAGCGTCGGGCTGGGCGTCGGCAGCGGCGTCATCGTCCGCAGTTCCCTCGGCCTCGACAGCGGCCTCCTCCTCGGCCGCAGGCGCCTCGGCTTCCTCCTCGCCGGCGTCTCCGAGCCGCTGGATCCGCACCGTGACCTGATCGCCCTGGCCCGGTTGACCCTCTGGTACCTCTACCCAACGTCCCTGCTGGTCCTGGAGGCGCTCCAGCACCTTATCCACGTCCTCGTCACCGACGGCGATCCGGGGCCGCTCCACCTGGAAGCCCGACAGGCGCTCCAGGTCGGGGTCCGGTGCCACATCGAAGGTGATCTGGAAGGACATGTCCTCATCACGCTTGTACTCGACCTCGCCCACCTGCCCCTCGCTGATGGGGCGAAGGGCCTGATCCTTCAGGACCCCGCGGTAGGCCTCGCCGATGACCCGGTCCAGGAGTTCCTGGTCCAGGGCTGGTCCGAACCGCCGCTCCACCACGGAGACGGGGACCTTGCCGTCGCGGAAGCCGGGTAGCTTGATCCGGGAGCGGAGCTTGCGGATGGCGGCCCGCCGCTCTTCCGTGACGATCTCGGCGGGGATGGTGATGTTGAGGGTGCGCTGCCAGCGCTCCCCCTCCTCCAGTTCGACCTGGAGTCTGGACACGTCAATGGGCATGGAAATCCGGGAAACAGGGTGGGTTGGGGGAGTGCGAAAGGGGGGACTCGAACCCCCACGGCACGAGGCCACGAGATCCTAAGTCTCGCGCGTCTACCAATTCCGCCACTTTCGCGCCTCTGAACCGCCGAAAACATAACCGCGGCCCCGGGGGGCATCAACAAGAAGAGATGTCCGGTGCGGGGTGGAGAATCCGGCGGGGCGCACCGGAGGCGCCACAGGAACGGCCGGGACCGAAAACGATGGCCCCCCGCGGTCGAGACTCGACCACAGGGGGCACCGGTTGTACTGAACGGGCATCATCAGGGATTCGGGCTTCCGGACAGTAACGCCGGAGACCTCCCGGTCCGCCTCGCCCGAGGCGGGATGCTCTGGCAGATGTGAGGGGTCAGGCTCAGCTTGGGACCCTCAGGTTCACCACGCGGCTGGACCCCGTGGGGCTCGAGAGGCGGAGGTTCACCACATCGCCGGGCTCCACCGAACTCAGGATGCGCTCCACATCGCCCACGCTCTCCACGGCCTCACGGTTGATCTCGTCCAGGCGCCAGCCGGGAGAGACGCCTCGCCGAGCCGCCGGGCCTGCCGGACTCACGTTCTCGATGATGACCCCGCCGGCTTCGTCGTAGTTCAACTGGGCAGCGACCTCCTCAGTCAGCTCCCGCACATCCAGACCGAGACGCTCCTGAGTGTGGGACTGGCGCGCCTGGGTACGCTGGGGCCTCGGGCCCAGATCCGCCTCGCCCAGGCGGACGCGAACGGTGCGGGGTTCCCCGTCCCGGAAGAGGCGCACTTCAACCTCCTCATTGGGGCGGCGCTGGGCGATGAGGAGCTGGAGCTGTCCCGGACGCTCCACATCGTCGCCGTTGATGCTGACGATCACGTCCTCAAGCTGGATTCCGGCTCGGGCCGCAGGGCTCCCATCGGGGAGGCCCTGAACCAGGACACCCATGCGCCGGGGGAGGCCATAGTACTCCACGTCCACATTGGTGATCTCTTCCATCTCGATCCCCAGAAGGGGGCGTCGGACCCGGCCGTACTCGATGAGGTCCTCCATGCTCCGACGGGCCAGGTCGATGGGGACGGCGAATCCGTACCCCTGGTAGAAGCCCGTGCGGGAGGCGATGGCGGTGTTGATGCCGATGACCCGACCGTCCACATCCACCAGGGGGCCACCGGAGTTGCCCGGGTTGATAACGGCGTCGGTCTGGATGAAGTCCTCGATGGCGAAGCCGGCGATCTCCTGGAGGTCTTCCTGGCGCATGAGCCCCTGCTGGAGAAGCTGCAGGGGCCGGCCGATGGCGCTCACGATCCCCGCGGTCACGGTGTAGTCCAGGGCCCGGCCGCCGCCGAAGCCCGGGTTCCCCACCGCCAGGACCCACTCACCCACCTCAAGGCTTCTGGAATCGCCCAGGCTCAGGACCGGGAGGTTCCGCTCATCAATCCGAATGACCGCCACATCGGTGGTGGGATCGGTTCCAACGATCTCTGCCAGATACTCCCGACCGTCGGCCAGGAAGACCCGGATGGTCTGGGCCTCCGAGATCACGTGGTCGTTGGTGAGGATGTATCCGTCCTGGGTCACGATGAAGCCGCTGCCCCCGGAGGTCCGGGGTGGGGCCTGGGGCTGCTGCCCCTCACCGCGCTCCTGGCCGCCGGGAGGGCCGAAGAACCAATCGAAGGGGTTGCCGGGCTGAGGGCCGCCGCGCTGGACCGTGCGACCGGGACGCTCTACCTCGATCCGCACCACCGCCGGCGTGACCGCCTGGGAGATGGCGACGAAGGCGTTGCTCAGGTCCCGGGCCGGGCGAACCGCCTCTTCCGAGACCTGGGGCTGCTCGGAGAAGACAGGTCCGGCCACGATGTAGGCCGGGGTCCAACCCAGTAGGGATGCGCCTCCCAGGCCGGCGAGGCCGAGGACAACGGCGGCCAGGAGGACGCGGATCTTGGAGCTCAAGGGGTCCATCATGAATGTCACCTCAGATTTCGGGGTGCCGGAATTCAGGGGTCGGGACCGGTGGTGGGGCCTGGGCCCCGGCGCGTGTGAAGGAATCGTCTTCGCCTGGCCGGGAAGGGCCCCGTTGCCCGGTGACTCTGTGCTTCCTACACAGGGAACGGCGTTGGCGATCCGCCGATCGGTTCCGGCCGGGCCGCCACAAAGCGGTCCACACAGTTGGACGAAAAAGGCGGCGCCGGGGTTGTCCCGGCGCCGCCGTCCATGTCCGTCATGGATTCTCGCGGATTCTCGCGCGCGGCTTACTTCTTCTCCTCCTCCACGATCTCGTAGTCCGCCTCCACAACGTCGTCCTCGGCGGCTGCCGTGGGCTCCTCCTCCACGGTGGGGCCGGCGGGCTCGCCCTGGGGAGCCTCGGCGGAGGCCTCTGCGGCCTGGGCCTGGTAGACCTGCTGCCCGGCGGCGCTGAAGGCCTGGGTCAACTCTTCCCGTGCCCGGTCCATGGCCTCGTGGTCGTCACCCTTGAGGGCTGACTTCGCGCCCTCAAGCGCCTGGTCGAGCTTGGTCTTGTGGGCCTCATCCACCTTGTCGCCCCACTCACCGGAGTCCTTCTCCACCTGGTAGACCAGGGAGTCGAGCTGGTTGCGGGACTCCACCTTCTTCTTCCGCTCCTCGTCCTCGGAGGCGTGGAGCTCCGCGTCCTTCACCATGCGGTCGATCTCCCCCTCGCTGAGTCCGGAGGAGGCCTCGATACGGATCTTCTGCTCCTTCCCGGTGGCCCGGTCCTTGGCCGAGACGTGGAGGATACCGTTGGCGTCGATGTCGAAGGTGACCTCCACCTGCGGCATTCCCCGGGGTGCCGGCGGGATCCCGGTGAGCTGGAACTTCCCGATGGTCTTGTTGTCCAGCGCCATCTTCCGCTCGCCCTGGAGGACGTGGATCTCCACCGTGGTCTGGTTGTCCTCGGCGGTGCTGAACACCTCGGTCTTCTTGGTGGGAATGGTAGTGTTGCGCTCGATGAGGGGCGTCATGACCCCGCCCAGCGTCTCGATCCCCAGCGAGAGGGGGATCACGTCCAGGAGGAGGACGTCCTTCACGTCCCCAGCCAGGACTCCGCCCTGGATGGCGGCGCCGATGGCCACCACCTCATCGGGGTTCACGCCCCGGTGCGGGTCCTTCCCGAAGAAGTCCTTCACCACCTCCTGGATCTTGGGGATCCGGGTGGAGCCACCCACCAGGATCACCTCGTCTACCTCCGAGGGGCTGAGGCCGGCGTCCTTGAGGGCCGCCTTCATGGGGGCGATGGTGCGCTGGATCAGATCCTCGGCGAGCTGCTCGAAGCGGGCCCGGGAGAGGGTCATGTTGAGGTGCTTCGGGCCTTCCTGGGTGGCGGTGATGAAGGGGAGGTTGATGTCCGTCTTCACCGTGGAACTGAGCTCCATCTTCGCCTTCTCCGCAGCCTCCTTCAGACGCTGCAGCGCCATGGCGTCCTTACTCAGGTCGATGCCCTGCTCCTTCTTGAACTCCTCCACCAGCCAATCGATGATCTTCTGGTCGAAGTCGTCACCGCCAAGCTGGGTGTCGCCGTTGGTGGACTTCACCTCGAAGACCCCGTCGCCCAGCTCCAGGACGGAGATGTCGTAGGTTCCACCTCCCAGGTCGAAGACGGCGATCTTCTCGTCCTTCTTCTTGTCGAGCCCGTAGGCGAGAGCTGCGGCGGTGGGCTCGTTGATGATGCGGAGGACCTCGAGGCCGGCGATCTTCCCGGCGTCCTTGGTGGCCTGCCGCTGGGCGTCGTTGAAGTAGGCGGGGACGGTGATGACGGCCTGGTCCACCTTCTGCCCCAGGTAGTCCTCGGCGGTCTGCTTCATCTTCTGCAGCACGATGGCCGAGATCTCCGGGGGGGTGAAGGATTTGTCCGCGTTGGGGACGTTCACCTTCACCCGGCCCTGCCCGTCACCGGTGACATCGTAGGGGACGAGCCCCCGCTCCTCCTTGGCTTCCTCGAATCCCCGCCCCATGAACCGCTTGATGGAGGCGATGGTGTTGGTGGGATTCGTGATGGCCTGACGCCGGGCCACCTGCCCGACCAGGCGCTCCCCATCCTTGGCGAAGCCCACCACGGACGGGGTGGTGCGTCCTCCCTCAGAATTGGGGATGACGACAGGTTCTCCCCCCTCCATGACGGCAACCACGGAGTTGGTGGTTCCCAGATCGATGCCGATGACCTTGCCCATGAACGCTCCTCTTGGATGATAATGTCGTGCGCTTGGCCGGCGCGATCATCTCGTAGTGTGCCTGGCCAAGCGGATTCACCTTGCTCGTTGGAACACCGACGCCGGTCCCGGACGCTGCTGAAGACCCGAGCACCGGGGCCGAAGCCGTGAGCTCCGCATGTCGCTGTAGCACTTCTCGCCCGGGAGGATATGCAACCCCTGTGCCGGATGATTCAGGTCGGAGTCGGTCATTTCGGCGGGGATCCTGGGGAGTAAACCGAGTGAAGCCCGCCTGTCCGGGAAGCTCCATCGGCCGGAACGGCAGGACGGGTCAGCGGAAAAAATAGAATCCAGATTCTATTTTTGGGCTTCGATGGAGGGGGATCGACGGCCCATCCACCGAGATTCAGTTCCCGGCCGTTGGGATCCCGGCAGGCATCAAGTCCTCCCCTGGCCAGCGCGCCCCCGCGGTCGCCTCGGCTCTCAAAGACCCACCTAACCCTCTCTCCGCGCCATACTCCGCTCCCGACCCTCCCGGCCGTTCGTGGATGCAGTTGGATGGGTTGGGGGCCAGGAAGAGCGCTCCGGTAAAGATGCCCAGCAGCCCAACACCATCCCGTCACGGCTTGGAGGGTGCCGAAGAGGGGGTGGTGGGGGTCAACGGAGAGGTGGGTGCGGGGCTCAGGCGCGGGAGGCCTATCTGGCCATGGGAGCGCCCAGCGGCTGGTGCGAGCCTCGGACATGTCGATTTCTGCCCCTGGTCCCTCAGAGCTGTCCTGCCCCCGCTGCGACGCCTCCCACGTCGTGCGCTGGGGGTGGGTCCAGACCGTGCGGACGCCCCCTCGGCGGCGGTTCCGCTGCATGGCATGCCGAAGGACGTTCAGTGAGCACACCGGGAAGGCGGTGGCGGGCTCTTGGTATCCCCACCGGTGGCCGGAGCTCTGCCGAGAATTGGTGGAGCAGACCTCCGTGCGGGAGACGGCGCGGCGGTTGGGTGTGGCTCCTTCCACGGCTTTTCGCTGGCGGCACCGGGCCTTGCAGGCTCTGGCCGATCATCGGGAGCGGATGGGTCGCAACCAGTTGGGCCGCCCGGGCGAGCACATGCAGTCGGAGGCAGGTCTCGGGGATTCGGACGACATAAATCCGGACGAGTCCGCAACTTCGTCGGAGGCTGAACCCGACCTTGATGGTGGAGCTGACGGTGCGGCAAAGTGGAGGGTCGGGGTGATGCCGCAGCGGTTCAAGGTTTCGCCGGGGTGGGGGCCGGATCCGAAGCCCCCGCGCTTCTTCCGGGTCTTGGTGGCGGCGGATGGAGCGGGGCGGGTGGCTCTGGATCACGATGTGCCGGGAGCGATCGCGGGGCCGCCGGGGTCACGGCTTCCACTGTGGGACTGGGTCTTTAGCGACAAGGCCGCCTTCCGCTTCCCGCTGGAGCCGGTGGACCGGGTCCCGTCGCCCCGCCGATTTCTCGCCCGGTGGTGCGCCCCCGGCTGCGAGATCCGGTGGGTGGGATGGCGGTTCTACGAGTGGTCGAAAGTGGCGGCGGAGTTCGGGATGACGGCGGTGAAATGGCCGCCGCTGGGGATCAGTATCGAGGGATCCGGGGACGGGGACGGCGATGGGTCCGGTGAGGTGGCGGCCCGAGCCCGCAAGCTGGCGGCTAGGTTGCGGAGCTGGATCCGCCGGTACTGCGGGGTGTCGACCCGGTGGCTCCGCGGGTACCTGGCGCTCTTCGCCGAACTCAGCGAGGCCGAGTTCGAGGAGGCGCGGCGAGGGGCCGGGTTGAACCGAGCCCTCAGGGACCCTTCGGCCTGGCGACGCTTCCGGGAGCGGCGCTGGGCTCGATTGGCGTGGCGGATCGCCCGGATCAGCCTTCGGGCTCAGGAAGGATCGGAGGCGACGCTGCGGCGGAGCTGGATCCGGTGAGGGCTGGACGCCTTGCGAGACCTCTGGCAGCCCCGAAAAAACAGAATCTGGATTCTGATTTTGAGTCCCACCGGGAGGGGTTTCTTAGCTCCAGTTGCCGGATGACATTGGAAGTGGGACCGAGTGCGGAGTATATGGCAGTGCCCCCGGTGCAGAGTGTATGGCAGTGCCCCCGGTGCAGAGTGTATGGCAGTGTCCCCGGTGGAGGGTGATCGTCCGACCTACGACTACTGGGCCCACCGCTGTCGGGCATATTGGCGCTCGACCCAGCACCGCTCGACCTGAAGCCGCTCCTCACCCATCCTGCAAAAATTAGCCCCCGGCGAAACTCAGTCCTCCGGGGAAACCTAGCCCCCCGGGGAAACCTAGCCCCGGCGAAACCCAGCAACTGGAGAAACCCCGTGACCCGTCCGCCGAGCGTCCCCGTGCCAGATTCCAAGTCTTCGGTACCGTCCGTCACGTCCTTCCCCGTGGAGGAAGCTGCCCAGGCGCTCCGGGAGCGGTTGGGTTCCGTTCCGGAGGTTCTTGTTGTGCTGGGCTCAGGGCTCGGCGGGTTGACCGAGGCGGTGGAGGGTCCGCAGGTGATCCCGTTCAGCGAGCTTCCCGGCTTCCCCGCCGCTGGGGTGGCGGGGCACGGGAGCCGCTTCGTGGCCGGGACGCTTGAGGGGCGTAGCGTCCTCCTCCAGGCCGGGCGCTTCCACTTCTATGAGGGGCATCCGGCGGCGGTGGTCGCAGGACCGGTGCGGGTGGCTGCCCACCTGGGGGTGGAGCGGGCGATCTTCACCAATGCGGCGGGCGGAATCGATCCCCGCTTTGGCCCCGGCACCCTCATGCTCATCGAGGACCACATCAACTTCATGGGACGCTCGCCACTGGTTGGGCCGGTGGCGGAGGGTGAGGTGCGGTTTCCCGACATGAGCACGGCATACGATGCCGAGTACCGCGACCTGGCCCGGCGGGTGGCGCTGGAGCAGGGGATTTCGCTGGAGCGCGGGGTCTACGCCGGAGTCCTGGGCCCGAACTACGAGACCCCGGCGGAGATCCGGATGCTGGGGCGCCTGGGCGCGACGGCAGTGGGGATGTCCACGGTGCCGGAGGTGATCGTGGCCCGGGCTCGGGGGATGCGGGTGATGGCGGTGTCGCTCATCACCAACGCCGCCGCCGGAATCAGCCTGGAGGAACTCTCCCACGAAGAGGTACTTGAAGCCGGGCAGGAGGCGGCGCCCCGGCTGGAGGCTCTGATCCGAGGTGTGATCAGGGAGATGTGAGGGGTG
>SKJY01000254.1 GCA_007121775.1 Gemmatimonadota bacterium | reverse complement strand
GGTTCAAGCCCACCACCGTCGATCACGGCGTCGCAGAACAGCTCCCCCATGATCCGGTTGGAGAAGCCGGCATAGAGCTGGGCCAGCGCCACCCAGGAATTGGACCCGGGGTCGTCAACCAACCGGCTGGCCTTCACAATGGCGTCTTCCGCCTGCCAGCGCGCCTGGGACGAATAGCCCCAATGGGACTGGTTCTCCGGTGATTCGTTGTTCGGGGTGCCCTCGCTGATCTCCCTGGGCGGGACCCAGCTTCCCGAGTGGACCAACTCGCCGGAAAGGAGGGCGCTGGCGGAGTAGGTGCCGCCGGCTCCCATGACGGTGGTGGCGAGACCGAAGGTGCCAAGCGCCCCGTTCACGATGGCCGGGACGGCCTGCGGGGTTTCCAGGTCGGTCTCTTCAATGAGTGCGGGGTTCGACACTCCCAGGTCGCACCCGGCCAGGAGCAGTCCTCCTGCAGCCAGGAGCGCCAGGGAGCGTCCGCGGGCTCGGCCGGACCGGGCCCGATTCCTCGTGGTTCGTTCCATGTGCATGGTCGATTCTCCTCTGCCGGTTCGCATCAGAACTGGGCGCTGATCCCCACGACGAACTGTCGGGGGAGGGGCGTGTCGAAGAAGTTGTGGGCCCGGAGCGCCGAGTCAGCCAGGTCGTTCCGGTACATCCCTTCGGGATCGAGCCCCGGGTAGTCGGTCCACCGGAAGAGGTTCCGGCCGGCGAGGGAGACGGTGGCTCCCTGGATCCCCACATTCCCCAACCACTCGTCCGGGATGCGGTATGCCACGCTGACCTCCCGGACTCTCCAGAAGTCGGCGTCGAAGGCGTAGTCGCCATGGGTCAGGGCAGAAGGACGATCACAGACGGCCTGGGTCAGGGCGTCCACATTCCCCCGACACCGGAGCGCCACCGGCCCGGGCTCGATGGGGAGCCCCTGGGTGTCCGTGACGGCCCGTGCCGGGTGCATGAGCCACCGCATGGAGTGATCGTGGTTCATGTGTCCGGCCTTGTGGTCCAGCAGGAGGGACACGGAGGTGCGGGAGCCGATGCTGAAGGTGCTCCCGAGCTGGATCTGGCGGGTGGGAAGGGGCTGCCCCAGGTAGTCCCATCCCTCGGGAAGTTCGCCGTTGGCGTCGCGGAGGAGCTGACTGGCGAGCCCCACCTCCCCATTCACCTCGATGAAGCGATCACCGAAGAAGGAACCCACCGGATAGCCCTCCCTCATGAACTGGAGCCACTGGAGCTGTATGGGCGCGCCTCCACCGAGGCTCACGATCTTGTTGTCGTTGGTGGAGTAGTTGATGTTGGCGTCCCAGGCGAAGTTCGGGAGCTCCAGCACCGTTCCGCGGATCCCCACTTCCCAGCCCTTGTTCTCGATCTCGCCCACATTCCGGAGCTGGGTCTGGAGGAAGCCCTGCGAGGGCGGCTCCCGGACCGCGTAAAGCGCGTCGGTGGTGGTCTGGTCGAAGCGGGTGACCTCCACCTGGATCCGGTCATCCAGGAGGCCCAGGTCGAAGCCCACCTCGATCTCGGTGCTCACCTCGGCCTTCAGATCGGGATTCCCCAGGTTCCCGGGGCGAACCGCCGCCTGTCCGCCTACGGCGGATTCGGGCTGCCACGTCCGGACCGCCGAGAAGTTGGCGGGCTGCTGACCGGCGGTGCCGTAGGAGGCCCGGAGCCGAACCGAAGAAAAGAGGTCGGGCAAGGCCACCTGCTCGCTCAGGATGTAGGAGACATCTGCCTTGGGATAGAACTGATAGTCCACGTCATCCCCGAAGGCGGAGTGCGCGTCGGCCCGGGCGCCCAGGGTCACGAAGAGAGCATCGCCGAAGCCGAACTGCTGCTCGGCAAAGAACCCGGCGCTCCGCTCCTTCAGCCGCGCCTCAGCGCCCGAGGTGGTGATGGCGGCGCTCACGGTCTCAAGGCCCAGGAAGGGGAAGCCGGAGCCGATGGAGGAGCTCCAGCCCTGATCCCGGTCGAAGTACTGGAACCCGGCGGAGGTGGTGGAGCGGATCCCATCGGTGAGCTGACCCCGGAGGCTGACGGTGTAGTCGACGTTCAGGTTCAGGTTCTGCCGCCGGTAATTGGACCGGAAGCCGTCGATGATGTTGTTGATGGCGCCGAAGGGGAAGAGCTGGAATTCGTCGGAGTTGAACACGTCGGCGCCGAAGGTCACCCGGTGGTTCAAAGCCCTGGCGATCTGGTGCTCCACCGTGACGCCGCCGGTGAAGCGGTTGCCGTTCTGGAAGGCTTCGATGGCCCGGAGGTCCATGGTGGGCGTACCGAACTGACCGGCAGGTCCGCCCACGAGTCCATTGATGGTGTAGCCCCGGGTGTTGTTGGCGTCAGGGGTGTGCTGAACCGAGCGCCGGGTGAAGCCGGTGTTGACCCGGATGGAGATGTCGTCCCGAGGGACCACCGTGAAGTTCAGGCGAGCCGAGTACGCCTCCTCTCCTCCGTTGGGAAGGATGCCCTTCTCGTCCCTGGCCGTGAGGGCCGCATAGTAGGAGAAGGACTCGCTTCCGCCGGTGACGGAAACCTGGTGGGACTGGGTGCGTCCCGTCTGCACCATGTTGTCGTAGAACCAGTCGGAGTAGGCCGAGATTGCCCACCAGTCCCGAGGGGTGTTCAGCACCCCGAAGTCGGCGTTGTAGCGCCACTGGGTGACACCCTCGCGACCGCGGCGCGTGAAGATCTGGATGACCCCGGCTGAGGCCTCGGAGCCGTACAGCGTGGCTGCGGAGGCGCCGCGGATGATCTCCACCCGCTCGATGTCGGCGGGGTTGATGTCATCCAGTCCGGACCACGAGGCCCCGGCCGTCGTGGTGCTGATGCCGCTGGAGCTGGAGTTGTCGATGCGGATCCCGTCCACGTAGATGAGCGGCTCGTTGGACTGGCTGATGGAGGCTGCTCCCCGGAGCACGATGCGGCTCCCCTGGCCGGACTTCCCACCACCGGGCATGACGTTCACACCGGGGGCGCGGGCCTGCAGGAGCTGGGAAAGGTTGTTGATGGGGGCACTCTCCAGAGCCGTCACATCCACCGAGGCGATGGATGTGCCGATCTCCCGGCGAGCCACACCGGAGGCCTGTCCGGTCACCACCACCTCGTCGAGAGCCAGGGCGCTAACCCGGAGGGTGAATGCCACCTCCACCACTTGGTCGGGTACCACGGTCACGGTCTGCGTTTCGGTTCGATATCCCAGGGAGCTGACCTGGATCTCTTGCTGGCCTGCCGGGACGTTCTGGAGCCGGAACTCACCGCGGGCGTTGGTGACTCCCGTGCGGCCCAGCTCCGGAAGGGAGATGAACGCGCCGGGGAGGGGCTGACCGGCGGTACTCACTACCGTGCCGGATATGGTACCCGCTTGGGCTTGGAGTGCTTTAGCGGCTGGGGGGGCCAGGAGCCCCAGGGGAAGAAGCAGGAAGGACGCGAGGACGAGCAGGCTCCAGAAGGATCGTGAAGTCTGACATCGTCCCTGGGGTGGGTTGGAATTCGAACCCGGATGGTTCATGGCACCTCCCAGGGGTAGGTGGGGACGGTTTGAGGGGAGTTCCCCTCTGACAAAAAAGTCCCCTTAACCTAGCCAAGGTCTTCCTTTACCTCCAAATCGCCGGTCAGCGCCTGCCTTGCTGCATCTCCCGCAGCGCCTGCTCCCGCAGCGACTCCGGCACGATACGCCAGTTGGGTTCGAAGTCGGTGGGGAGTGTCAGCGTTTCCTCCCTCTCCAACGCTTCGATGAGAAGGTCCCGGACACTCTCGGATCCGGCGTAGACCACCTCGGCGTCGGCCACTGCCGGGAATGCCCCACCACCGCTCTGGCGGTAATTGTTCAGGGCCATGGTGAAGACATCGTCGTCGGCCACGGGACGGCCGTCCCGCTCCAGACGCACCACCCGTTCGCCCCAGGGCCGGGTTAGATCCAGGGTGTAGTCCACCCCCCGGACCATGTCGAAGTTGAAGCCCGGCCAGTCCGGGTTCACCAGGCGGTCACAGCGAGCCTCCGGACAGGGGAGGAAGTACCGGGCCGAATGCTCCAGGTAGGCTCTGAGTTCAGCTCCGGTGATCCGTACCGCCCGGAGAAGGTTGTTGTCGTAGGGGTAGAACCGCGCCATCCGGGCCACCGTGATGTCACCCTGGGGGAAGCCGGCGGTAAGGCTGAAGGCTGCGGCGGCGGAGAGGTCGGCACCGGTCACCTCCTGCTGTACCCGGTTCACCCAGTCCATGATGGGTGTGGCCTCTACCCGTGCTTCGGCAGCGGACCATTCCTCCTCCGCTCGGGCCACCACACGGCCCATGGCGGCCAGCGCACGCTCGTGGGCCGGGGCGAGCAGCTCCACCATGACCTCATCCAGGTGGTCGGCGGTGGGGCGGACCAGCTCAGCCCGCTTCGACTCCACCTGCCAACCGGGGCCTTCCGGATCCGGTGTCAGATGGAAGGTGGCCACCGCCAGCGCCCGCCCGTGGGAGCCGGCCTGGGTGAAGAGGACGTTGTTGATGGTGCTGTCCGCCACCTGGCGGTGGCTGTGCCCGAGGAATGCTGCGTCGATGCCCTCCACCTGCCACGCCGCGTCCGCCATGCGGCTCTCGGCGCCCAGCCCGGTGGTGACGGTGTCGTAGCTGGTACCCTGGAAGGAGGCGTGGGCCGCCACCAGCACCAGATCAGCGCCCTCGGCTCTCATGACGGGGACCACCTCTCCGAGACGCTCCACCATGTCCGGGAACTCCAGTCGCCCCTCCACATGATCCCGGTCCCAGATGGCGACCCCCGGAGGAACCACCGCTGTGATGCCCACCTGCAGGAGGCGACCGTCCACCTCCCGCTCCACCATGGTGTGGGTAGGCCAGGCCGGCTCTCCCGTGTCGGCGTCCACGGTGTTGGCCGAGAGGAAGGGGAAGGCGGCGTCGGCCAGGGAGCGACGCAGGTGGTCGAGACCGAAGTTGAACTCGTGGTTCCCCAGGGCCGCAGCGTCGTAGCCCATGTGGTTCATGGCCAGGATGACCGGGTGCACCTCACCTGCGGCAAGAGGGGTGAAGACGGCGGTGAGCGGGTTGCCCTGCAGGAGATCCCCGGAGTCGATGAGGAGGGTGCGTCCCGGGTGGGCTGCCCGGATGGAATCCACCAGCGGAGCCAGACGAGCCAGCCCGTAATCCAGCACTTCCTCCCGCTCATAGTCCCAGGGCATGAGCTGCCCGTGGATGTCGGTGGTTCCCATGACGACGAACTCGATGGCGCCTGACGTCCTTTCAGGGGTCCCGGGAGCGCCCTCAGGTGGAGGCGGATCCCCGGCACAACCGACAAGGAAAAGGACACCGGCCGCCAGCAGCCATAGGGAAGAAGCTGGGCGTGCGGTCGAAGAAGCGAGGTGGCCGGTCATGGGATCGGTGCCGAGCGAAGGGAGTGTGGCCATGGAGGCAGAAGCAAATTCGGAATTTTTGAGATGGACAACCCGGGAGCCCCAGATCTACCCCCTGGGTGGAGAAGAGGCTCCCCCGGGGCTCCCCCAGCCCATGCGGTGGGAGATGCGACGGGCGATGCGTAGAAGCGTCCAGGCGATGCTGAAGGCGGCTACGGGGAAGGCGGCGGTGCGGAGGACGTCGGCAATGGCCGCACCCGCCACCTCCCAGTGGGGCATGAAGAGCCTGGTGGCGGTGGCTGCCACCAGAATGGTGAAGGTGGTGACCACCGCCAGATGATACCATTCCCGCTTGCGGATCCAGAGGAAGAGGAAGGCCGCAAGGTGGATGAGGAACACCACCAGGAGGAAGGGGAGCCCCCATCCCATCAGCGACTCCTGCCGGCGCCACTGGCCTTCCCGGAGTGACCGGCCTTCCCGGAGCGACCGGCCTTCTCCGGTCCACCGGCCGCCCCGGATCGCGCCGCCGCCCCAGACTTCATGGAAAGCCCGATCCGCCCCCGCTCCAGATCCACCGAGAGGACCGTGACCTTCACCGGCTGACCGACCCGGACCACCTCGGCGGGGTCCCGGACAAAGTGGTCGGACAACTCCGATACATGGACCAGCCCGTCCTGGTGAACCCCAACATCCACGAATGCCCCGAAGGCCACCACATTGGTCACCACCCCTTCGAGCCGCATCCCTGGCTTCAGATCCTCGGGGGATTGGACGTCTTCCCGGAATTCCGGGGGCTGGAAGCTCTCCCTGGGATCCCGCCCCGGACGCCGGAGTTCATCCAGAATGTCTTCCAGTGTGGGACGGCCCACCTCCCTGGACACATATCGGTCCAGGTTCGCCTCCAGGCGGGCCAGCGCTGCTTCGTTCCCTACAAGCTCAGCGACTTCAAGCCCCAGGTCTGCCGCCAGGGACTCCACCAGGCGGTAGCGCTCCGGATGCACCGCTGTGGCATCCAGCGGATGGGCCCCTCCCCGGATCCGGAGGAAGCCTGCCGCCTGCTCGAAGGCCTTGGGCCCGAGCCTGGGGACCTCCAGAAGATCACCCCGCTCCCGGAATCCGCCCCGGGACTGGCGTGTCTCTACAATGCGCTGTGCCAGGGTGGGTCCGATCCCCGCCACGTAGGCCAGGAGGGAAGGGGAGGCTGTGTTCACCTCTACCCCCACGCGATTCACGCACACCTCCACCGTGAGGTCCAGGCGGTGCCGCAGGGCGGTCTGGTTCACATCGTGCTGATACTGGCCCACGCCGATGGAACGGGGATCGATCTTCACCAACTCGGCCAGGGGATCCTGGAGACGCCGGGCGATGGAAACGGCGCCGCGGAGGGTCACGTCCAATTCTGGGAGTTCGGTGCGGGCCACCTCCGAAGCGGAGTAGACCGATGCCCCCGCTTCATTCACAAGGACCACGTCGGGGCGCTCCCGCCCCGGAATCCGCCCCAGCACCTCTCGCACCAGGCCAACGGTCTCCCTGGATGCGGTGCCGTTCCCCACCGCTACGAGCTCAGGACGGTGGCGCTTCACCAATCCCAGGAGCTCATGCCCGAAGGCCTCTTCCCGGTGCAGGAAGAGGGTGGCTGTCTCTGCCACAGCCCCGGTGGGCGAGACCATGGCGGCCTTGACCCCGGTGCGGAAGCCCGGATCGAGGCCCAGGATGCCCCGCTCCCCGGCCGGGGGCTGGAGGAGGAGTTGCTCCAGATTCTGCCCGAAGACCCGGATGGCCTCGGCGTCGGCCCGTTCCTTCAGCTCCGCGCCCACATCCGACGCCACTCCCGGGTGGAGGAGTCTGCGGGCCGCGTCTTCCGCCGTGACCTCCAGGGTGTGTCGGGCCCGGCGGCTCGCCAGCGCCACGCGCCGGACCTCCCCATGGACCTCCTCCTCGGCACCCTCGATTTTCCACGAGAGCACGCCCTCCGCCTCGCCCCGACGGATGGCCAGGATCCGGTGGGCCGGGATAGAGCGAACCGGCTCCGAATGGGCTTCATAGTCCCGGAAGCGAGGACGCAGGGGGTGCTCCTTGGCGCCCCGGGCCAGGGAGGCGGTGACGACCCCTCGGCTTCGGACCAGATCCCGGGCCCGGCGCCGCAGCTCCGGTTCTTCGGCCAACCGCTCCGCCAGGATGTCCCGCGCCCCGGCCAGGGCGGCCTCCACATCGGGTACTTCCCTCTCGGGGTCCACCAGCTCCAGTGCCTGGCGCCGGGCTCCCGCATCGTCCACCTTCCCCTCCCAGATCGCCTCGGCCAGCGGCTCGAGACCGCGCTCCACGGCCATGGTGGCTCGGGTGCGCCGCCGGGGGCGATGGGGGCGGTAGACATCTTCCAACTCCTGCTTGGTGGCGGCGTCCCTCACCGACTTCTCCAACTCCGGTGTCAGGACACCAGCCTCGTCCAGGGTGGTGAGGATTCCCAGGCGCCGCTCTTCCAACTCCACCAGGTAGACGCCCCGGTCCCGCACCTCCCCGAGTTGGACCTCGTCGAGCCCCCCGGTGGCCTCCTTCCGGTAACGGGCGATGAAGGGGAGGGTGGCGCCTTCCTGGAAAAGTCTGAGGGCTCCCTGGACACCGGCAGGGGGCAGGCTCAGGTCACGGGCGACGCGAGGGGCCAGGTCCGTGAGCCGTGGAGGTGTGGGGGTGGTGAGGGCCATGGGGCGGGGAATGGGGGTGATGGTTCAGTGACCTGCGACGATCGCCGGGCCGGAACGTGGCCACCGGCGAACGGTCGCTTCATGTGGAGGGGAAAGGTGGGGTCGGTGGGCCTTCGGTTCAATCGGCACGGGTCAGGCGGTTAGGCCTCCATCCACCGGAATCACAGCGCCCGTGATGAACCGGCTCTCATCCGACGCCAGGAACAGGGCGGCGGCGGCGATCTCGTCATTGGTGGCATACCGGCCCAGCGGG
>SKJY01000023.1 GCA_007121775.1 Gemmatimonadota bacterium | reverse complement strand
GGGATAGGGGGTTGGGGGAGGATGGTGACCACCCAAACCCATCAGACCCAACAGACCGAGTCTGGGTTCAGTTTTCTCGCCGTTGCCTCCTGTGACCGGCCGGAGATCCTATGGGGCGTGGGTAGGATCCCAGGTGACTGCCAACCCTTCGTCAAGCTCGTCCAGTCGCTCCATCTCTTCTTCGCTCAGCGACCAATCCACGACGTCCGCGTTCTCGCGGATTCGTTCTCGGTTCGAAGACTTGGGGAGGGTAACCCACCCCTTTTCCAGGCCGTAGCGAATCAGGATCTGGGCCGGTGTTCGTCCTCGCTCCCGCGCGATCTCGCCCACCACCGGATCGTCGAGACGCTGAGCCTTCGTGAGAGGGCTGTAGGCCTGCACCACGACCCCTCGCCGACGGCAGAAATCGGTGACGCCGTGGCGGGTGCGGGCATTGAACGGGTGGAGCTCGATCTGGTTGACCGCCGGGAGGATGGAGGCATAGTCCAGCAGTTCCCGCAGGTGGTGCTCCATGTAGTTGCTGACCCCGATGGCCCGGACCAGCCCTTCCTCCAGAGCTTCTTCCAGGACTCCCCAGCTCTCGCGCCGGAGGCCGGGAACGGGAAAGTGGATGAGGTAGAGGTCGATCCAGCCCAGATCCAGCCGCTGGAGGGACTCTTCCAGCGCCCGGTGCGCCGGCCCCCGACCGTGATCATCATTCCAGAGCTTGCTGGTCACGAAGACCCGCTCCCTGGGGATGCCGGAAGCCCGCACCGCCCGTCCCAACTCCTCCTCATTTCCGTACATACTGGCGGTATCGAAGTGGCGGATGCCCAGGTCCAGGGCCCAGCGTACGGCGTTCTCCGTCCCCGACCCGGAACCGGCTCGGAAGAGACCCAGCCCCAGGCGAGGGATGTCTCCTCCATGGGGCATGGAAATGGTCCCCCCCAACGGAAGGGTGGGGTCGGGGTGAGCAGGGTCGGGGTGAGCAGGGTCGGGATGAGCAGTGTCGGTCATGACTCCTCCGTTGAATGCGACCTAGGCTGGGGATGGTCCGGACCGATCGCACCGGCATACCGGTTGCGGGGGCCCGTACCCCTTTACCGGATTGCATAGGGTGGCGATCCTTTCCACCAACCCCAGGACTTACACTCTCACACCGATCCGGTCCCATTGCCGCCCGGCCCGCCAGTCACCATGCCTGAACTCCACAGTCCCCAGCGTCGAGCGCTCCTCCTCGAGAACATCCACCCCGGCGCCACCCAGCGTCTCCGAGAGCACGGCCTCGAGGTGGACACGCACCCCGGCTCTTTGGGCGACGGAGAATTGATTGAGGCACTCCAGGATGTTTCGGTGCTCGGGATCCGCTCCAAGACCCAACTCACCCGGGAGGTGATTGAGGCGGCGCCTCGCCTTGAGGTAGTGGGAACCTTCTGCATCGGCACGAATCAGGTGGAGTTGAACGCATGCCTGGACCGGGGGATTCCGGTGTTCAACGCACCGTATTCCAACACGCGTTCGGTGGTGGAACTTGCCCTGGGGCAGATCATCATCCTCATGCGGAATGTGCTGGAGAAGAGTGCACTCCTGCACCGGGGACGCTGGTACAAGTCATCTGGTGATGCCCGGGAGATCCGAGGCAAGCGACTGGGGATCGTGGGCTACGGCAACATCGGATCTCAGCTTTCGGTTCTGGCCGAGGCCCTGGGGATGGAGGTGGTCTATTTCGATGTGGAGGAGAAGCTGGCGTTGGGCAATGCCCGACCGGTACGGACCCTCCATGAACTACTGGCCACCTCCGACGCCATCTCGGTGCATGTGGACGGCCGGCCCGCCAACCGACTCCTCTTCGGGCCCCGGGAGTTCGAAGCCATGAAGGATGGCGTGGTATTCGTGAACCTGAGCCGGGGCTTCGTGGCTGATCTGGACGCCCTCCGGGACGCCTTGGATCGCGGCAAGGTGCGGAGCGCCGCCCTAGACGTGTTCCCCAGGGAGCCACGGCGGGACGGGGATCCCTTCGAATCGCCCCTGGCGGGGCTCGACAACGTCCTACTCACACCACACATCGGCGGGAGCACCCAGGAGGCCCAGGAGAACATCGGAGGGTTCGTGGCCGACAAGATCCTGGCCTACCTGGAGCGGGGATCCACCAACCTCTCGGTGAACTTCCCGAACCTCCAGCTTCCCGGCCTGGGCCGGGCCCGGGGAATCGTGCACCGGATCGTCCACACCCACGCCAACGTTCCCGGGATCCTGGCTCAGATCAACCAGCTCGTGGCCACCCGTGACATCAACGTGGTGGGGCAGTACCTGAAGACCAATGAACGGGTCGGCTACGTCATCACGGATGTGGCCGGCGACTATGATCCTGCAATGGTGGAGGCCCTGGAGGCCATCCCCCAGACGATCCGGGTTCGGGTGCTGTACTGATATGGATCTCCGCTCCGACGCCTCGACGGGGCCTGCGGCACCGGGGCACCCTACTCCCCTCTGCTTCCTCCCCGGTCCCACCGCTCTCCACCCCCTGGCCGTGGAAGAGGCCCGGAAGGCCTTCGCCGACGGGTTCCTGAGCCGTAGTCACCGGAGTCCCGGCTTCCGGGCGTACATGCACGCCATGGAAGAAGGGCTTCGTTCACTCCTGCGAATCCCCGTCGATCACCGGATCCTCCTGGTGGGATCGGCCACGGAGGCGATGGAACGCATAATCCAGGGCGTAGTGGCCAACCGAAGCGCCCACCTCGTGAATGGCGCTTTCGCGCGGCGGTTCCGACAGGTGGCGGTGAACCTGGGCCGGAAGGCGGCGGCTGTCACCGTTCCGGACGGGGAGGGATTCCTGGGGGACGAGGAGGGATTCCCGGAGCACGGACAGAGGGTCCCGAAGGGTGGGGAGGGGCTCCGGGCGCAGCAGGCCGGCCTCACCCCCTCCGGCGTGGACACCCTCCTTGAGGGGGCCGAGCTTCTGGCCATGACCCAGAATGAGACCAGCACCGGCGTCCGAATTCCCACGGAAGCCGTGCACTCCCTGGCGGACCGGGCTCGGAACTCCGGCGCCCTGGCGGTGGTGGATCTGGTCACCGGGTGGCCCTCGGAGCCTGTCGACCCTGCCCGCATCGACTGCGGCTTCTTCTCGGTCCAGAAGGCCTTCGGACTCCCAGCCGGCCTGGGCGTCATGGTGGTCAGTCCGGAGTTCGTGGAGCGCTCCCGGAATCTGGAGGCCGGCGGCCATATCACAGGTGGCTACATGGGGATCCCGGCTCTGGCGGAGGTGGCCGATCGCCATGAGACCCGGGCCACCCCGAACATGCTGGCCATTCGTCTACTGGCCCGGGTGGCCGAGGCCTACGCCCTTGAAGGTCAGGAGGCGCTGGACAGCGGGGTTCGACGTCGAGCGGAGGCGTTCTGGAGCGTAGTGGAGGGGCTTCCCGGCCTCACTGCGGCAGTGGGGCCCGGCGACAATCGTTCCCGGACCATCCTGGTAGTCGAGGTGGAAGGGGGCAGCCGGCCCCTCCGCGAACGTCTGGCGGAACGTGGGCTTCTCGTGGGGGACGGCTATGGGCCGGGGAAGGGGCGGCACCTCAGGATCGCTAACTTTCCGGTGCAGACCGACGAGATGATGGATCAGCTCCTGGAGGGGCTCGCGGCGGAGGTGTGACGAGGAGGGACTCTCGTAGGAGGTGGGAAGGGGAACCCGGTAACGGCGCTCCCTCACCGGTGGGAGCCCGCATCCTCCGAACCACCCCCCTCCCCCGAAACCAGACGCAACTGGACCCACCGGTTGGTGGCCTGAAGCGTCGCCATGACGGCGGCGCGGAGCATGTCCTCTTCCACTGCCGCTGAACCGGTGAGGGAGAGGGCACTCCGGGAGGCGTGGGCGTTCAGGTTCACCAGCACGTATTCCTGAGCGAAGGCCCCCACAACCTTGGCCCCTTGGAGGGCAAAGGCGAGCCGGTCATCGGGGCTGGGGTCCGAAGGCTCGACCTGGGCCAGCACAGCCTCCAGGGCTCTGAGGGTGGCGTCAGCGGCACCCTCCAGTCGATCCAGGGGGAGATCCGGCACCACTGAAGCCCCCTCAAATCGCTTACCAGACCACTCTATGGTCACCGCAATACGGACCTTGTGACTCTCAATCCGGTCCATGCGGTGGCCCCGGAAGAAGACCCTACCGCGCCATTGCTCCGGCGAAGGAGAAGATCCGTTCCCGGTGGGGGAACCGCCATTCGGGTGGCCGGAATCATGGGGGGAATCGACGGGTGGATCCTCCGGTGGATCGAGGGGCGATCCGTGGGCTGGATCGGTCTGGTCTGGGGGATCGGGGGGCGAATCGTGCGGCCGACCGTGGGGTGGATCCTGGGGCGGGGGCATGGGGATGGACTCCGGTGGAGGGGCTGGGCCACTCCCTGAGGATGATCGCGGGGCCGGAGCCCTGTCAAGCATCCCCAATCCGTTGACAGAGCGGGGAAGCCGGGCTATCCTTTTCGTTCTATGGGACGAGGAGTTTCGAACCATCTGGAAAGCCTCTCCCCCTGATCCCGTGTAGCTCAGTTGGTAGAGCAGCTGACTGTTAATCAGCGGGTCGCAGGTTCGAGTCCTGCCGCGGGAGTTCGATACGGCCCCTCTCATCCTTCACGGACGGGAGGGGCCGTTTCCATTTTTGTGCTACCCTCTGTACCCGACCACCACTTGCTAGCCTCGGATGACCACTGCCTCGATCTTGGAGGCTACCGGGCTGGCTTCAGGAGACCACTGCCTTGTCTCCGACAGACCACCGAAACCCGACCGCTGTCCGAAGTCCCTTGGTGGCATGGCACCGTCCCCTTCTACAAGGTCATTCGTCCAGGATGCTACGGACCCGGTCCACCAGTTCGAAGGGAGTGAACGGCTTTTGGATGAAGTGGGTCCCAGGGGTCAACAGGCCCTGCCGTACCAGATCCTGGTCGGCGTAGCCGGACATGAAGAAGACGCGAATCTCCGGGCGGGCGTCCACCACGTGCCTCGCTACCTCCACTCCGTTCATCCCAGGCATCATGATGTCCGTGAGGAGGAGGTGGATGGGGTCGCCGTGCTCTTCAAGGATCTGGAGTGCTGCCGAACCGCCTTCCGCCGCCAGGACCGTATACCCGAATCTCAGGAGCGCCCGCGAGGTGACGGCGCGTACGGCCTCATCGTCTTCAACCAGGAGAATCGTTTCCAGAGATTCATCCCCGGGTCTCCAAGGGGGTGTTCCATCGGGTCGGCTCATTGGCCTTGGGGGATCCATGGTTCGAGGAACACAGGGGTGTAACGACGGGCCGCCTTGGCCGGGACAGGGGTAACCCGCCCCCCGGAGCGATAGCGTCCACCCGGCATGGAAGGCGCGACAAACTTTTGAATATCATCGCGAACAGCGAATTCGTCCAGTTCTTCCGCGGAATTCGCCGCACCGAACCTATGGAAGCACGTCCATGATCGATTCAGCGAAGGGCCCCGCCAGGAAGCCGAATGCCGGTGCTGCCCCCTCCAGTCCTCGCCCCGGGGAGCCTGAGTTCGTCTCGGTCTTCCGCGTCCGGAGCTATGAGTTGGATGCCCTGGGACACGTCAACCACGCGGTCTACCTCAACTACCTGGAGCAGGCTCGGTTCGAGGCGCTGGAAGCGGCTGGGATCCCCTTCCAGCGGCTGGTCAAGGAGGGGTGGGGAATCCATGTGGTCCGGATGGAGGTGGAGTACCGGGCCGAGTGCCGGATGGGCGACGAACTCCACGTCCTCACCCGGGCGGAGGAACTCAGGAATTCATCCATGACCATCACCCAGACCCTGGTCAAGGTGGACGGGACCATGGACAGTGAGGCGGGAGAATCTCCATCCAAGGCGGTGCCTGCGGTGCAGGCCCGTGTGGTGGCGGTATGGATCGGCCCGGGTGGACGCCCCACCCGGATCCCCGAATTCGTCAGACAGGCCCTGTCCCGGCCCGAGCCAGATCCCGACGGATCCGATCCACCACTGACGTGAGCCCCCGGGTTCGGGTGGGCCCCAGTACCTCCCCGAGACCCATCCGCTCCAGTAGATCGTTGGGGAGATTCCGAACCTCCTCCGCAGGCGCGCCTTGAAGCCGCTCCATGAGGAAGCCCATGAAGCCCCGAACCGTAGGGGCTTCCCGAGGAGCGTAGGCGTGCATCACCACCTTGGTGTCATCCACGCCGACCCAGACGAAAACCGGAGTCTGACATTCCTCGACCCGATTCAGCCCGGCGTCCCGGGCTGCCTCCAGCTCCTGGGGCAAGTCGGGAAACTTCCTGGCGTAATTCAGGAGGAGTTGGAGTCTCATTTCGCGGTTCAGTCGCCGGAAACGACTGAGGCCTTCTTCCAGATCGCTCACTATTCCACTCCAGAGGTGCGCGTCGCGAGATTGAATGGGCTGCGGCTCGAGTTTGGATGGGTTGCGGCTCGAGTTTGGACGGGTTGCGGCTCGAGTTTGGACGGGCTGCGGCTCGAGTTTGGACGGGTTGCTGTCTGAGGCACCAGGGCTTTCGGGTTGAACTCCAACAGATCGCGGTCCGAATTGCAATGCGTTCCGCCTCAAGATTCCGGGGCTCCAACACCAAGGCGCAGAAGCCTACGGTACCGGGCCGCTGGCCACAGATTTCAGTTGCCTGGTTCCCGGAGGTTGGGTCGGGATCCCGGGAATACTGGCACCCCTGGGGCGCGGAGGTGTTTCCGGCAAAGTCAGGCCCGCTCCTCGCTCATTCCCGCCCGTGGGCTCCTGACGGAACGCTTACCCGGTTGGCGGGTGGAGGTGGTTCAAGGATCGCGGTTTCGAATGGCGCTTCGCCCCGAGTCGGGACGCACGCTCTTCGAGCCGCGACGGATCCCGACCGCAAGCCCCTCTCTCTCAACCCCTCCGGCCGACGGACTCCTAGCCTTGCCCTCCGCACCCCACGAAATGTCGGCTCGGCATTCAGCCTCGAGCGGGACCCGGTCGCGGGTTATCGTAGGCAATGATGTTCTTGACCTCCGCCACCCCCGCTGTCGCCTCCGGTCCGAGGAAGACCCCCTCCCCCTTCGCATCCTCACGGACGCGGAGAGGGCATGGTGGAGGTCCGCCGACGAGGGAAGCCGACGACTGCGGCGCCTCTGGGCACTCTGGGCTGCCAAGGAGACCACCTTCAAGGCCGTCTCCAAGGTGGAAGGAGATCCTCCCGTATTCCGGCACAGGGACTTCCACGCCTCACTCCGCGAAGTTCCCGGCGAAGAGGTGATCCATCTGGAGGGCACGGTAGCGTGGCGCCACCACCGGTGCCAGGTGCAAGGGATCGCCACGGACCGCTTCCTCCACATGATCGGTTGGATCAGCGGCGAGACGGGCGGCGACAACACCTCCGCCGCCGACTCCCAGACCCCGCCCCTCCTGGAAGTGGGGATCGAAGGGTGTGGAGATGAGGTGAAGGGGGGCGATGGATCTGGAGCCGGTGCTGCCCTCTCCCGTCGGGTTCGGAAACTGGCGGCCCAGAGACTCGCCAGCTACTTGGAGAGAACCATGGTGTCGGGAGCCGCTTCAGGCCCCGGAAGACCCAGAATCCGAATCGGACGCTCCTTGCAAGACGGGGTGCGACGACCCCCCACCGTCTGGGTGAATGACCAGCCCTGCCGAGAGGTGGACCTTTCCATCTCCCATCACGGCCGCTATGTGGCGTGGGTTCTCCGCCTCCCGGATTTTCCCCGGAATCCTCCGACTCCGACGGGGGCCCGTGACGGCGGCTCCTCTCCAACCTGAGTTCAAATCCAAGCTGAGTTCAAACGGCGGTAGCCACCTCCCTCCACCCCCCTCGCGTTCGTTCGTGGACGCTGTTGGTTGAGGACGCCCGGCCTCCGAGGCGCCGCCGCAGGGGGATCCTCCCCACAACAGCATCCACGAACAAGGCGGTAGGGGCCTGTGCGGGAGTGTCGGGTAGGTGGATGGGGGGTACGGTTGGACGTAGGTGATCCGGGCTTCGGTCTGATCTCTCGGCCCCGGCCTGGGCTCAATTCAGAGAGAATTCGCGGCGATCAGGGACGGTAGTTCAGGAGGAGCGTGGCCCCGAATCGCTGGAAATACTGGCCACCGATCTCCGTTTCGGCCCGGGTCCACCCCAACCGCAGATTGGAATCCAGGTTCCTGGCCAGGGGGCGGCTGAACGAAAGGAAGGCCTGGGAGGCGCTGTTGGCCTCTTCTCCGGGAATCAGTCGGGCGAACTCGGTGGGAAAGCGATACCGCTTGGCAGTGAGGGCCACGTATCCCGTCACGGCCACCTCCGCCGGGAGCGATGCGGAGACCAGTGCCCGGAGGGTGGCCGAGTCATACTCCGGGCGCCGGGAATTGGAGCGGTTCGCTCTCCCCTCGCCCACAAGCTGAACCAGGACAGGTCCGGACCACGTCCAGGTGGCTCCCCCATGCATGGCTCCGTCCAGCCGGTACGGATCCTCTTCCAGGAAGGTCTCCTGGCGCGGGTACGCCGTGAGGTCCGCGCCCAGGTGGAACCGCAGACCGCCCCCCACATCCCAGCCCGGGCGAACCCCGACTTCCACTCCCGCCTGCCGGCGATCCAGGAGGCGGATCTGCGGGGCGAAGGCCGGAGCCAGGAACTGGGCAACCTCGGATGTCACCTCCAGATCCCAGCGGGGTCCGCTCTCCCGGAGCCATTCCCCGGAGACGGATCCACCCACGGATCGATAACCGGGCTGCAGGAAGAGAGGCATGGGCGGACGGTCGGCCACATCCCGGCCCCGCAGCCGGAGCCGAGCCGCCCCCACCACCGAGTTGCCCATGGGGCGGAGGTAGGCCAGGTCTACCGTCCCCGATAGTTCCCTGGGACTGTAATCCCTGAGCTCGAAACCCCGGGCCGAGAACTGACGGAGACCACCGTCGAAGGCCAGGCGTCCACGCGCCCCATCGCCCAGTGGTCGGGTGACCACGCCCCGGACACCGAACTCACCGATGACGGCGGCGGCGAAGTCGGTGGAATCCTGCACGGGCGCTCCCACGGTAGGGAGGTTCCCCTGGTATCCCTCTGACGAGACACCGCCGGTGAAGACCAGATCCTGGACGACGGTCTGGGCGCCGAGGCCACGCTGGGAGAGGAGAGCCGGGGCAGCCAGGAAGTAGAGCGTGATGAGGACCAGCGCCAGGGGAATGGACGCCGCCGGCATCGCCTCCTTCCTGGACCGGAACCGCTGGTGGCCGCGCGCCGGGCTCATCATGGCCGAACCCCCTCAGCCCGATCCCTGAAGACCCTGGCCATGGCAAGAGCCTCATTTCGCAAGTCACGGGCCAGCTCCAGATACTCGCGGAGGAGGGCGATCTGGGCTTCCAGGGGCAGGGCGGCGAGGTCGATCTCTCCCAGCGGATCCACCCCGTCGGGACGACCATCCGTTCCGGGGCGGGAGATGCCTCCCCCGGTCAGCGCCGCGTCATCGAAGCGGGAGATCCCGGCCAGGAGATCCTCCCGCCCCCGTTCCAGCTGAAGGCGGCGCTCCCGGGTGGTGATCTCCCTCTCCAGACCGGCGATGACGGAGTCGTACTCCGCCGCCCGGTTCTCCAGAAGGCCTGCCTTGCCCCGGAGTTCCTCCGGTCCATCGCGCCGGTCCACCACCACATCGGGTAGGGGTCTCAGTTCAGCGACCTGAGGGGCTCCCGCCTGGCGTTCCACCTCCCGATACTCCCGGCGAAGTTCCGCCAACTGGGATTCCAGGCGGTTGCGGGTCATGGGAAGGATGGCGGAGGCCAGGGCATCCAGGAGTTCATCCTCCCGGGCATCCAACTCCTCCAGATAGGCCCGGCCCGCCCGGCGGAGTCGTTCGGCCACCATGCGGAGTTCCTGGTCCAGGAGCATGACGCGGATCCCCTGATCGTGTACCTGGCGCATGGCATCCCGAGCCCTGGCGTCGTCGCCGGATCGCCTGGCCTCCTCCTGACGATCCATGAGGATGTCGTGGGTCCGGAGGGCCGCGTCCCGGGCGTCCAACACCTCCTGGTAGACCGCAAGGGCCTCCTCCCAGGTGGCGGCCGTGGCCTGTGGATCCTGGGCCTGCGCCTCCCCTCCCCCCGGGAAGATCACCCCGGAGAGTAGCGAGAAGAGGAGGAGGGCCAGGAGCTTCATGTCATCCCTCGATCCCGTACTTCTCGAGCTTGTAGTAGAGGGCGCTGGGCTTGAGCCCCAGAAGACGGGCTGCCTCGGCCTTTACCCCATCGGACCGGGTCAGGGCCTGACGGAGGAGGCGTTCTTCGAGTCCCTCCACCACACTGTTGAGGTCCAGCCCGGCGGCTGTGACCTCCACCTCACCGAGATCCTTTCGTTGTCCCTCTCCCCGCTCGAAGGGAGGAAGCTCGTCGGCGGAAAGCTCTTCCCGATCCGCAAGCACCAGGGCCCTCTCCACCACATTCTCCAACTCCCGGACGTTGCCGGGCCAGTGATAGCCCGCCAGCCGCTCCAGGGCACAGGAGCTTACGGACCGGACCGGGGAGCAGGTGCGGTCCCTCAGCTTCTCCACGAAGTGCTCCACCAGGAGAGGGATGTCCTCAATGCGGTGGCGAAGCGGCGGAAGGGTGAGTGGAACCACATGGAGTCGGTAGAACAGATCTTCTCTGAAGCCGTTGCCGGACACCAGCTCTTCGGCCGGTTGGTTGGAGGCCGCGATGACCCGGACGTCCACCGAGATCGTATCTTCTCCTCCGACCCGTTCCAACTCCCGCTCCTGAAGCACCCGGAGAAGCCTCACCTGGGTCTGTTGGGCCACAGTGGCCACCTCATCCAGGAATAGGGTTCCGTCGGCGGCGAGTTCGAAACGGCCGCGACGACGACGTTCGGCTCCGGTGAAGGCTCCCTTCTCGTGCCCGAAGAGCTCCGAATCCAGAAGAGACTCGGAGAGAGCGCCGCAGTTCACCCGGATGAAGGGCCCGGAGGCTCGGCCTGAACCGGCGTGGATGGCCCGGGCCACCAGCTCCTTCCCGGTCCCTGACTCCCCATAGATCATGACGGTGGAGTCGCTCCGCGCCACCCGATCGATCCAGCGGTACACTTCCTTCATGGCCTGGGATTCCCCGATGATCTCGGAGTAACGGGAGGCCTGTTCGGCCTCCGGAAGCCCTTCCCTGAGATAGGTGTTCTCCACCCGGAGTGACCGATTCTCCCGGCGGAGGGTCTCTCGCTCTTCCCGGGTTTGGATCAGTCGGTCCACCTTCATGGCGAACTCTTCCGACGAGAACGGCTTCGTCAGGAAGTCGGCGGCGCCCATCTTCATGGCCTCTACCGCCTTCTCGATGGTTCCGTAGGCGGTGATGACCAGAACCTCGGTGCTGGGGAAGCGCTCCTTCACCTCCCGGAGAACATCCAGACCCGTGACCTTGGCCATCTTCAGATCGGTGATGACCAGATCGGCTCCGGTCTCCTCCAGGATGGCCAAGCCCCGGACACCGCCATCGGCGGAGAGGGTTCGGTGACCCCGTCTGCGGAGGAGGAGCTCGAGCCCCTCCCTCATGCTGTCGTGATCGTCGATGATGAGAATCTGCGCCATGGCAATCTCTTCGGGTGTGCGGAGCAAGGGGTCGGACTAGATGTGCTACCACGGAACCTACCGTGGATATCAGGGATCCGGTGGCGGTGGCAGGTCATCGGATCCGGAGAAATATAGGCGGAACTCGGCCCCGGCCCCATCGAGCCGGCTTGGCCAGGGATCCGGGGCCCCGGATCCGTTGGCGAGTTCCACGCGGCCACCGTTCACCTCCATGAGCCGCTGAACGATGGCCAGGCCCAGCCCGGCGCCCTGCTCTTTGTCCGTTACGAAGGGCTCGAAGATCCGCTCTTTCAGGTCAGTAGGGACGCCCGGGCCATCGTCGGCCACCGCCACCACCACCTCTCCCCGGTACCACCATGCCGCCAGCCGGATCGCACTCCCGGCGTGGGCTGCATTCTGCAGGAGGTTCAGGACGACCCGCTTCACGTGGTCCGGATCAGCCCTCCCCATGAGGGGATCCTCAGGGAGGTGGAGCTCCAGACTCTCACCATTCTGCTGGAAACCGAGCCTCACCATCTCCACTGCGTCTCCGATGGGTTCCCTCAGGTCATGAAGGCGGCTCTCGGCATGGAGGGGCCTGGCAAAGGAGAGGAAGTCGTTGATGATGACATTCAGGCCCTGGATCTCGCTGCGGACCCGCGACAGGAGGCGCCGCCGCTCATCCCGGTCCTCGGTATCCATGGCGGCCGAGGCGAAGAGCTCCAGGCCTCCCAGTGGATTGCGGATCTCGTGGGCTACCTGCGCCAGCATGAGACGGAGCTGTTCGTCTCTTTGGATCAGTGCCTTACGCATCCGCTCCATGGCCCGGGAGAGGCGGCCCACCTCGTCGCCCCGCTCCACCTCCACCGGTTGATCCCATCGTCCCCGCTGGATCCGCAACGCCACCTTCGACAGACGCTCCAGTGGCCGCACGATGTTGGTGGCCAGGAGGATGGCCAAAATGGTCGCCAGGAGAGCGGAAACAAGGGCTCCCAGCGCCAGCGTCTGCTGAAAACGCGCCAGTGGCGAGAGGAAATCCGCCGGAGCCAGGACCACCAGCATGGCGTCGGTGTCTTCCAAACGGTGGAAGGCATATTTGTAGAACCGGCCATCCTCGCCGGTGAAGGGCGGGGTCACCGCTTCGCCCTCGCTCCACGCCCGATCCAGCTCCGGGCCGTACGCATCGAGCCAGCGCAGGGGCGTCCCGATGGGCAGGGCCGTCGGGGAGGTGCTCGACGCGATGACGGTATTGTCCCGGCGGAAGACCCAGGCTTCGTCCACATATCTCTGCATCCGCTCCAGCCGGGCCTGCTGGCTGGAGAAGAGCACCTCAACCGAATCCGCCGGTTGGGTGAACCCAAGGAGCGTGCGCCCCTCCAGCCCCACCTCTGCGGCGCTGCCCGCCACCCAGAGGAGCTTCTCGTCCATCTGGTCTTCCAGCGCACCGGCAGTAAGGGCCCATGACATCCATCCCAGGGCCAGGGTCAGGATGATGGTGAATCCGCCCAGGGAAAGGATGTACTGCTGCCGGAGGTTCATGCCGGGGGCCCTCCACACGGGACCCGTTCCACCCGGGGATCGGCAAAGGTTACCGGTTGGGGGGTGCGTGGCGCCACGATGATGTGGTAGGGCCAGGCGATCCGACCGGCGGGAGAACAGAAATTCCCTGGAACCCGGAGCACCATTTCGACCCGTGTCCCGTCGTCGATGGGGAGGATCCGGGTCACCTGGAGGGAATCGCCCGCCTCAGTCCGTCGGCCGGCGCTGGCCACTACCACCATCTCCCTCTCCCAGTCCACCTCCGGGGCGGGGGCGGACGAGGCGCTGTGTCGCTCCCAGAAATCCAGCCAGTCCGAGGGAGGAGATGAGCCCTGGCTCACGAAGGCCACCGGCGCCTCCAGGCGCGCCCCGGAATCCGACCCCCGATCCATCGATCGGAAGGGGATGGAGCCGAAGTAACTGGATATGGCACCCTCGCCGAGGGTGAAGAATCGGGCCAGTTGCGCGGCGGTGATCACCCGGGAGGCTCCCGGGTCCGGACCCGCGCTTCCCGGGGTCATGGTGAAGAGGGTCCCCTCGGCGCACCGGACCCAGCGGGCCTCCTGGTTCCGGGAACGGTCGCGGATCAAAACCTCCACCCGGCTTCGCTCCGGCAGGCAGACTGGTTCGAGCCCCTGAGGCGTCTCATCACCGAAGAGGCGAAGACCCGGGGTTTCGGTGAGTTGCTGGATGAGGGAATTGTACTCGGCGGTGAGATCGCCGGGGTTCAGTTGCGGTCGCCGGACGGTCTCGCTCCCCAGGATTTCCTGATAGCTGAGGCGCTCCGCCAGTGCCCAAGGGCCGTCGGACCTCCATGAAAGTGCCTCCTCCAGGCGGCCCGCCCCACCGAGAACGGGGGATGTCACCCTCACCTGCACCTGGCCGAGCTGACCGAATCGAAGATCGTCCGGCGCCGCCACCTCGCTGTCGCATCCCACCAGGATCAGGGAGGTCACAAGCAGGGCCAGCACGAGTCCCAATCGCCGTCGACCAGGGAGGATGGAAAGGCGCTTCCGCTTGACGCCACGGGGAACGGAGTGAACTTCTTCATTATGGATCAACGTCACCGCCTCCTGAAACTCCTCGTGGAACGCTCCCTGAGCCTGGGGAATTTCACCCTGGCCAGCGGGGCCCGCTCCCCGTACTACATCGATGCTCGCCGGACCACCATGTCCGCCGAGGGTCAGACGCTGGTGGGGCAACTGGCCCTTGAGGCCGTCCGCCGTGCCGGTATGGAGCCGGATTGGGTGGGCGGACTGACCATGGGTGCCGATCCGGTGGCGTACGCCATGGCCCACCGGAGTTGGCTCGACGGCGGGTGCGTCAACGCCTTTTCGGTGCGGAAGCAGCCGAAGGGTCACGGAACCGGGAGCCAGATCGAGGGCGGACTCCCCCAGGGAGCACCGGTCGTCGTCGTGGAAGACTCCCTCACCAGTGGAAGTTCGGCCCTGCGCGCCGTTGACGCTCTCCGGGATCACGGGGCCCAGGTCCTCGGTGTCTTCACCTTGGTGGATCGGGAGGCCGGGGGAGAGTCCCTCCTGAAGGAGAGCGCGGGTCTCGATCTCGTTCGACTCTTTACCGCCAATGAACTCCTGGAGTTCGCCGGCTACCGCCCGGACGAGCCCCTCAGTCCAGAAGCCTGAGGGGCATCACCAGGCAGAGGTACTCCTCCCCCTCCTCCTCCCCTTCCTTCCGTACCGGCTCCACCGTGGCCGCCCGTTCCGGGGCCTTGAAGGCCAGACGCACCTCATCCGTGGGCATGTAGCGCAGTACCTCAAGGAGGTAGTTGGCGTTGAAGCCGATGGTCAGGGGCTCCGCGTCGTACGCTACCTCCAGTTCGTCGTGGGCCTCACCCAGGTCCGGGGTGAGGACATTGAAGACCATCCGGTCCGCGCTGAATTCCAGGCGGATCCGGTGGGTCTGATCCGACGCCACTGCCGCCACCCTCTTGATGGCTGATTCCAGCGGCCGGCGATCCACGATGGCGATCCGGTCGTTGTCCCTGGGGATGACCTGTTCGTAGTTGGGGTAGGTGCCTTCCACGAGTCGGGTGTAGACCTCGACGCCACCGGTCCGGAATCCCAGATGATTGCCGCTTCTGGAAACGTGGATGTCATCGTCTCCCTTGAAGAGCTTCTGCACCTGCTGCAGGGCCGCCGGCGGTACGATGAGCTGCGTTGTCGCCTCCAGCGAGGGCCCGGTGGGGATTCGCATGCGAGCCAGTCGGTGTCCGTTGGTGGCCACCATTCGCATCTCTCCGTCCCGCAGTTCCCAGAGAACGCCGTTCAGGACAGGCCTCGTCTCTTCCGTGGAGACGGCGAAGGCGGTGTGTCGGATCAGCTTTAGGAGTTGAGACCCCGCAGCCGCCCAACCGGACTCGAAGTCGATCTCCGGAAGTGCGGGGAAGTCCTCGGCGGGGAGTCCGTGCAGCTTGAAGAGAGCCCGGCCACACCGGAGTTCGATCTGGTCGCCGCGGGTCTGGACCTTCACCGGAGCGTCTGGGAGTTCACGGACGATCTCCTGAAGCTTGCGACCGGGAGCCGTGAGTGTGCCGGGAGTCTCCACCTCAGCCGGCACCCGGACCCGTACGGCTACATCCAGGTCCGTCCCGCTCATGGATACACCTCCGTCCCCGGCGTGAAAGAGGACGTTGGAAAGAACCGGAAGGGTGGTCTTGGAAGGGATGCTCGCCGAGACGGCACTGAGTCCTTCGTGGAGATTCTGGCGGCTGATGGTGAAATGCATCTCGGCTCCGGTGCTTCGGGTCGTGGGTTTTCCGCAGGAAGAGCTACTACTGCAACTCTATAGATACAAGAACAGCAGTAGTAGTAGGAGTTGTGGATTGGTGGAAAAACCGGGGATGAGGTGATCCAAGTCCCACTAGCATATGGCGTTCCAGTGTCTCAGAGCGGGGTGGAAAGATGGTGGATCGCCGGGGGGCTACGGTCAGGGTTTCCACGTTGGAACCAGGTGTGGGGAAAACCCAGTGGTTTTCCACGGGGTTTTGCACAGGGTTTCCCCGGTTCATCAGGCGCTCTCCAGGTGCTGGCGTACACGGATGACGCGTCGTGCGAAGTCGGCGTCTTCCTCCAGGGCCGACTCCACCTTCCTGATGGAGTGGATCACGGTGGAGTGGTCGCGACCGCCGAATCCCTCGCCGATCCGTACCAGCGATTCGTCCAGCAACTCCTTGATGAGGTACATGGCCACCTGCCGGGGGACGGTAAGCTGCCGGGTGCGACGCTTGGAGGCCAGGTCAGCCGATGTGACCCCCCACTCCTCGGCCACCCGTTCCCGGATCCGGGTGGCTGTGAGGCGTGGAGCGGTTCGGGCTCCTCCGTCGCGGATGACCCCCTCCAGTGCACTTCGGGCCAGGGCCAGGTTGATCTCTTCACGGCGGAGGGATGAATAGGCCAGGAGCTTGATCACCGCTCCTTCCAACTCCCGCACCGAGGAGGTGCAGGAGCGGGCGATGAAATCCATGACCTCGTCGTCCAGGGTGAGCCCGTCGTCGGCAGCCTTCTTCTGGAGAATGGCCACCCTGGTCTCGTAATCCGGCATCTTGATGTCGGCGACGAGCCCCCACTCGAAGCGGGAAACCAGGCGTTCCTCCACTCCGGGGAGTTCCTTGGGCGGTCGGTCGGAGGTGAGGATGACCTGTTTACCGGCGTCGTACAACGCATTGAAGGTGTGGAAGAACTCTTCCTGGGTGCTGTCCTTGCGTTCCAGGAAGTGGACATCGTCCACCAGGAGGAGGTCGATCTGACGGAACCGTTGCCGGAACTCCCGGGTCGTGGCCTGCTGGATGGAGCGGACCAGTTCATTCATGAACTGCTCCGTGGTGACGTAGGCCACCCGGGCCCCGGGGGAGCGCTCAAGGATTGCGTGACCCACGGCGTGCATCAGGTGGGTCTTGCCGAGACCCACACCTCCATAGAGGAAGAGCGGGTTGTAGCTCCGGCCGGGGTTTTCCGCTACGGCGCGAGAGGCGGCGGTGGCCAGCTGGTTGTTGTTCCCCACCACGAAGCGGTCGAAGGTGTACCGTTCATTGAGGGAGCCGTGGCACGGGCGACCACCGGGATCCGGGGTAGCCGAGGGACTGGAGGGGGTGGCTCCGGGGGCGGGCGGCTGGACCACAGCCACCTCGGGAGCTACACGGAGGCCGGATGTGGAGGCGCTCCTAAAGGATATGGAGACCTCCTGGCCGGTTACCCGGGTGGCCAGCTCCTTCAGGTGGTCACCGTACCGATCCTCGATCCATTCGGCGTGGAAGTCGCTGGGGACCTCCACGAGGATCTCGGAACCGTGGACGGCCACGGCCTGTGTGCCATGGAGCCAGGTGCGGAAGCTCAACTCCGGCATCCGTTCCTGGACCAGTCCGAGCACGTGCGACCAGACTTCGGAGGGTGTGAGCTCCATGGCAACGGGGCGGGGTCGGTGCTGGGGGGCAATGTAAGATTAGGAAGGACAATCCTTTGGCCCCTTTTTCCTCAGTTTCGTAAGCGGGGCCGGAAGGGGATGGAATGCTACGGACGCCATGTGGAAAAGTCAATGAAAACGCCGGTCGGTTGACTCCCGCCGACGGGGAGGGATATCTTTCCGAGCTAAACCTCGTATTACACGTGCGCCCGAACGCGCCAGGAGCAGTGGATCATGGGACCGACATACAACCCGCGAAACCGTAAGCGGCTCAACAAGCATGGATTCCGGGCCCGGATGGCCACGAAGGCGGGCCGGAAGACCCTGAACCGCCGTCGGAAGAAGGGACGCCATCAGCTCACCGTGAAGGTGGGCCGGAAGTAGCCCCACTCGTGCTGCCGGGAATCCCCGGGGATGGGATAGGGGGAGCCGGCTTTCCCCGGCACCGTCGTCTCCGGAGCGGTTCCGACATCCGCACGGTCCTGAGGACCGGGCGGCGAGAGCGGGGAGGTCCGCTGGAGGTGGTTCACGCTCCCCGGGACGGTTCGGTTTCGCGGTTCGGGACCATTGTACCCCTCTACGGGGGTACCGCAGTACGCCGGAATCTCATGAAGCGGCGACTGCGGGAGATCGGGAGACAGGAGGTCCTACCCCGGCTAGATCAGGCCGGACTCTCCGTGGACTTCCTGGTCAGGATCCGCCCGAGTGCCTACGCGCTCTCGTTCGGAGCTCTTCGCGCCACGTTGATTCGCATCACGGAGCGACTGTGTTCCGATCTCTGATCCTGGGGCTCATTCGGTTCTACCAGAAGGGGATCTCACCCCTGTCGGGCCCCCGGTGCCGTTTTATCCCCACGTGCTCCTGCTACGCACACGAAGCCATCTCCCGGTACGGCGTCGTCCGGGGGGGATGGATCTTTCTCCGTCGGTTTGCCCGCTGCCACCCCTTCGGCGGACACGGCGTCGACCCTGTGCCGGATCTGGAGTCTGCAGGTGTGAAAAAGGGGTCAGGCGGCGCGAAGGAACCGGACTCTCCCAAGGCCACGGTGTGACCCCATGGACGGTAGGATGAACACGGAAGGTAGGCTGCTCCTGGCGGTGCTGCTGATGATCGTTGTGTTGGTGGGCACGAACATGCTCTTCCAACCCAGCACTCCTCCGGCGGGTGACGATACCGCCGATCTCGCGGAACGGATCGACGAGGCGGTGGCCGAGCGGACCGACGAGGCGGGGACGCCGGATCGGGAGACGCCGGGCCCGGTCGAGCCCGGCACAGAGGAACAGGTTGAAACCGACGATCCGTCCATTCCCGCTGGGTTCCTCCAAGAAGAACCGGAGTCGGAGCTGGCGGCTCTGGAGGGTCTTGAAGCACAGGAAGGGATCGAGCAGGTAATTCGGGTCGAGTCCCCCCTCTATTCCATCACCTTCTCGAACCGGGGGGCCCGGATCGTCTCCCTGGAGCTGCCCCGCTTCCGTTCCTTCGCCCGGGAGGGTTCGGTGGAGCTGGTGGCGGACGAAACGATAGGGAAGCTGGGGTCGCGGGTCGTGGTGGCCAACGACACCCTTGACCTCCGCGCCGTCCCCTTCCAGGTCGAGCCGGCCGGAGGCATACGGTTGGAGGAGGGCGGGGAGCCTCAGACCGTAACCTTCCGGTATCAGCACCCGACACAGCCCTTCTCCATGGAGGTCCGGTACGAGTTCGACCCGGATAGTTACGTGATTCACGCTTCAGGTGAGGTGAGGGGTGTGGATCGGGGTCTGCTGCTGACGGACATTGGGCGGGGGCTGGCCTTCAACGAACGGGCTCCGGCAGTGGATGCCCGTGAGATGGCCTTCGTCGGCAATCACCTGCAGAACGGGATCCGGAGTCGCAACCTCGGTGACGTGGAGGGGCGTGAGGTTTCGGAGGGACCATTCTTCTGGGCAGCGGTGCGGAGCCAGTACTTCGTGGTGGGATTCCACCCGGCTGAGGAGTCCGTGGGCATGGATTACTTCGGGGGGATCATCGCCAACGAGGCGACGGTGGACGATTGGACCTTGGCGGACGTTTCGGTGACCCAGTCTCTCGGCTCTACCGGGGCCTTCAATTACCGGATCTTCGCCGGTCCGCAGGACTATGCGCTGCTGGCGGCCATGGGCCAGGACTTCCAGCAGGTCAATCCGGTGGGATGGCGCTTCCTGCGTCCCATTCTCCGGCCATTCGTGGGGATCATCACCTGGGTCCTGGTCTTCCTTCATGACTTCCTGAGCGTGGGTTACGGGTGGGTGCTCATCATCTTCGGGGTGATGATGCGTATCGTTCTTTTCCCGTTGAACCACAAGGCCATGAAGGCGCAGCTGCGGAACCTGGCAGTTCAGCCCCTCCTCAAGAACCTACAGGAGAAGTACAAGGATCAGCCCGAGAAGATGCAGAAGGAGCTGATGAAGCTGTACAAGGAGCACGGGTTCAATCCCCTGGCCGGGTGTTGGCCCATGCTCCTTCCGTGGCCCATCCTCATCGCCCTGTTCTTCGTCTTCCAGAACACCATCGAACTCAGGGGCGTACCGTTCGCCTGGATGCCGGATCTGTCGGCCCCCGACCCGTTCTTCGTGCTGCCGGTCCTACTGGGGATCTCCATGTTCCTCATGCAGTGGATCTCCTTCCGCACCATGGAGGAGATCAACCCGCAGATGAAGCTCATGATGTGGCTGCTCCCCGTCTTCCTGACGGTGGTCTTCGCCAACCTCCCTTCAGGGCTGAATCTCTACTACCTCACCGCGAATCTGGCGACGCTCCCGCAGACGTGGTGGATTGCCAATGAGCGGAAGAAGGTCCAGGCCAAGGGCCCGCCCGTACCGGTTGGGGACAAGGGCACGAAGACCAAGGCCAAGGCCAAGGCCTAGGTACTGTCGGGGCCAGGCCGGGCGGGAGGAACGCCATGGAGGTAGATACCATCGCCGCGCCGGCCACCCCACCGGGTCGTGGGGCCCTCGCCGTGGTGCGGGTATCCGGTCCCGGGGCGCTGAGTGTGCTCAGGTCGGTGGCGCCGAAGGTGGGAGGGTCGGCGGGCGATCCCTCCCCCACGGCCCGGATGGCCGTCCTCGCTGAGTTGAAGGATCCCCGGGATCAGCGACTCCTGGATCGGGGTCTGGTGACCTTCTTTCCGGGTCCGGCCTCCTACACGGGCGAGGATCTGGTGGAGTTCAGTGTGCATGGCAGCCCGCTGCTGGTCTCCATGCTCATGGACGCACTCGTTTGGGCCGGCGCCAGACGGGCCGAAGCCGGTGAATTCACCCGCAGGGCCTATCTGAACGGAAAGTTGGATCTGGTTCGTGCGGAGGCGGTGGCGGACCTCATCGACGCCGAGAGCCCGGCGGCCCATGGCGTGGCGGTTCATCAGGTGGAGGGGGGACTCTCCCTGCGCATCGCCCGACTCCGTTCCCGCCTTGTGGACCTCGAGGCCCTGGTCATGCACCATGTGGATTTTCCCGACGAGGACGATCCGCCGGTGCCCATATCCGATGTTGTGGCAGTTGCCCAGGAGCTTGAGGGGGAGTTGGCTGAACTCCTGGCCTCGGCACCGGAGGGTGAACTTCTCAGAGAGGGGGCTCTGGTTGTCCTGGCAGGCAGGCCCAACGCCGGGAAGTCTTCTCTCTACAATGCCCTGATCGGGGAGGAGCGGGCCATCGTAACGGATGAGGCGGGGACCACCAGGGATGCGCTGGAAGCTCGCGTATCCCTCGGAGGGTACCCGTTCCGCATGGTGGACACGGCTGGGTTGAGGGGCGAGGCGGTGGGGGTAGAGAAGTTGGGAATCGAAGTGGCGGAGCGGTATCTGGAGAGGGCCGACGTCATCCTTCTCTGCTTTGCGGCCCATCGCGGCTGGGGAGAGGAAGAGGAGATATTCCTCGGGAGGTGGAGCGGCCGGGTCCCCGTGATCCCGGTGCGGACCCAGATTGATCGACCAGAGGCCGGGCGCGATGGGGCGCGCATCACGGACGAGGTGGCTCTCTCAGTCCGAAGCGGTGAAGGGCTGGGGGAGGTTCGGGAGCGCCTGAGCGAACTGGTCTACGCCGGGCTCGCGACGTCGGGAATTGAGACGCCGGTGCTCACGCGCCGGAGGCAACGCTTGGCGGTAGAGGAGGCTCGGGACCGGGTCGGGGAGTTCTGCAGGGCTTTGGGGCGGGGGGTACCGGCTGAGGCCGCCGTGCTGGAGGTCCGGGATGCGGAGGCGGCTCTGGGCGATCTGGTTGGCGGGGTGACCACCGAGGATGTGCTGGATCGGGTGTTCCGGCAATTCTGTATCGGGAAGTAGCGGCCCGGGAGGAAGAATGGAGTTGGGGTTCGATGTGGTTGTGGTCGGGGGAGGACATGCCGGGATCGAGGCGGCGTCGGCGTCGGCGCGGCTGGGATGCCGGACGCTGCTCATAACCCCCGACCTGGACCGGATCGGGCAGATGAGCTGCAACCCCGCCATCGGTGGGCTCGCCAAGGGGGTTGTGGCCAGAGAGGTGGACGCCCTCGGGGGGGTGATGGGCCGGGCGACGGACGCGTCCCGCATTCACTTCAAGATGCTCAACCGAAGTCGTGGACCGGCGGTGTGGGGTCCACGCGCCCAGTGTGACCGGGGCCTCTACGCCCGGGCCGTCCGGCGGATTCTCGATGAACTTCCCCGGCTCGAGATCCTGCAGGGTATGGTTACGGGGCTGCGTATTGAGGAAGGGCAGGTTCGGGGCGTCATCACGCGGGAGGGTGAGGTGGTGGCCGCAGGCAGGGTCATCGTAACCACCGGAACCTTCCTTCGGGGGCGGATCCACCGTGGGGCCCGAATGGGGACCGTGCCGGCTGGGAGGGACGGTGAGGCGCCGTCGGTGGAGTTGGCGGAGGTCCTGGAGGAGCTCGGTCTTGAGATGGACCGATTCAAGACCGGTACCCCGCCGCGGGTGGATGGCCGGACGGTGGACTTCAGCCGGCTGGAGCGGCAGGACGGGGAGGAGGGCGACTTCCGCTTCAGCGGGCTCGTCGAGGAGCGGATCCCGCCGCAACTGCCGTGCTGGATTACCTGGACCGGGGATGGGTTGAAGGGGCTTGTCCAGGAGAACCTGGAGCGGAGCGCGATCTATGGGGGTGCGCTGGCCGGAAAGGGCCCCCGGTACTGCCCTTCCATCGAAGACAAGATCGTACGGTTCCCCGACAATCCACGTCATCAGGTGTTCCTTGAACCCGAGGGACTGCACAGCCGGGAGCTCTACGTCAACGGTCTGTCCACATCCCTTCCTCCGGAGGTCCAGAGGGCATTCCTTCGAACGATTCCGGGGCTCGAGAGGGTGCGGGTGACGAGGCTGGGGTACGCCATCGAATACGATTACTTCCCACCCCACCAACTCAGGCATACCCTCGAAGTCCGGGGGATGGAAGGACTCTACTTCGCTGGGCAGATCAACGGCACCACCGGATATGAGGAGGCGGCGGGGCAGGGGATCGTCGCCGGATTCAACGCGGCCCTGGCGTCACAGGGCCGGGAGCCGTTCCTGCTCGAGCGGGATGAGGCCTATCTGGGTGTTCTGGTGGATGATCTGGTGACGAAGGGTGTGGACGAGCCATATCGGCTCTTCACTTCCAGGGCCGAGTTCCGACTTCTCCTCCGTCAGGACAACGCCGTGGAGCGACTGGGTCCGAAAGCACGGGATCTGGGAGCGCTGGGGGAGAGGGAGATGTCTGCACTGGAGGCTGGGTTGGCCGAGCGGGCGGCGGTTTCCCTGTGGTTGGACGAGAGCCGGTTTGCGCCGGAGGAGGTGAACGCGCTTCTGGAAGAGTGGGGTAGTACCCCCATTTCCGCGTCTCTCAGTGGAAGGGAGTTGGCGCTTCGTCCGGAGGTGAAGGTGGAGGCCCTTGGTGAGCTCTGCCAGGATGCGCCGGATTTGACCGGGGAGGCGGCCATGGCTGTGACGGTGGCGCTCAGGTATGGAGGGTATGTCCAGCGGGAGAAGGCTCGGGCCGAGAAGCTGAGGCAGGAGGCCGAATTCCGGCTGGGTGAGGATCTGCCCTATAGAGAGTTCGAAACCCTTTCCTGGGAGGCCAGGGTGAAGCTCAGCAAGGTTCGCCCGGCCCATCTGGCTCAGGCGGGAAGGATCCCAGGGGTATCACCCTCGGATCTTCAGAACCTGATCCTGGAAGTTCGGCGGTACCGAGGATCCAGAGTGGCGAAGGGGTCCCGGGTCTAGAAGCGAGCCAGGTTGGTGGAGTCCATTCGGAGGAAAGAGGGCAAGTGGGTATAGAGAAGGCCCGGGAGGGAATCTCCGAGTTCGACGCTGCCTGTTCCACGACTCCCCTAGCGCCGCTGTCTCATTGATTCCCAACCCGGGCCTGTCTGGCTGCGGACTGAGCAGCCACCGCGTTTGCGTTTTTTCTTCGCTAAGCTACTCCTGGAGTTCTGAGGATCCGTGGACGATCTAAGAAGATTGTGCTGAGCCCGGAGACGACTCCTCCGTGAGGGGAGGCGAAGGGCCCGTCAGTTGCTCACGATGAGGCGTTGGGCTATGAAGCCGAACTCCCCAAGTTCCGCTCTGGCTGACCACGCCAGGTGAGTGGCCCTGAGGGGGCGCAGGAGGCCGGTGCGAAGCCAGACGTCGGACTGCCTGACCTCCTGCGCCCTCAGGATGCGAGGCCCTGTGGGACCACCAAGGACACTCGGTTCTTCAACTCCACCTTCCCCTAGAAACAGACTGGGGCCACCTTGAAGGGTCAGCACAATGTCCTCACCGGGCTTCATGCTCGGATCCTTCCCGTCGGGACGGCCTTGGGCCGGTGGAGTCGTCATGGATTCCGCCTTAGTTGCCCGGGGTGATGACCGCATCGATGACGTGGATCACACCGTTGGAGGCCTCCACGTCCACGGCGATTACATTGGCCGTGCCGTTGAGGACCACAGTCTCGACCTCGACAGCGATGCTGATGGTGCCGCCCTGGACGGTCTCGGCCGAGGAAAGACCCACCACGTCAGTGGAGAGAACGCGACCGGCCACCACGTGATAGGTGAGGATCTCGCGGAGGGCGTCGGGATCAGCGAGGAGCGC